>NZ_JAJALG010000022.1:0-63184 GCF_020515205.1 Alteromonas sp. McT4-15 | reverse complement strand
ATGCGACAGTGGAAAGCTGCACTCAAATGGTACAGCTCCATAGTAGACAGTGCATGGGCCGGAAGCACATGGAATTAAATTCGTGGGGATCCCTCAGGGGCTGACCCATCAATATTGCTGAAAACATAATTTTCACAGATCCGCTTCAGTAACGTATCATTACTTTTTTCTCTTAATTTAATGCTTGTCATGTACCAAAATTTTAACGCTGAACTGGCGTGGGCATCGCTGCACATGCCACGTACTCGCCAGGCAATCGCCGCACTTCCTGATTTAAGTGGAATAAGACTCGCTTGCAATATGCATCTTGACTTGAAAATGGCTCCGCTTGTTGAAGGGTTATTGTCTCGTGGTTGTGAAGTTTTTCTTACTACCTGCAATCCCACTACCGTGCAAAACGATGTGGTTAACTACCTTGTAGAGAAAGGGGCAACTGCGAAAGCATGGCGCGATATGAGCAATGAAGAGTGGTCTGCGTCATTTGACGACGCACTTGTGTGGCAGCCCACACACCTTTGTGAAATGGGGGCCGATCTGACAACGCGTTTACACGAAAATGTAGCGTTGGGTAAGTCAGTGTCTACTATTGCAGCGAGTCTGGAAGCCACCGGGTCTGGCATTAACCGTTTAAAGGGTATGAAGCCACAATATCCGATTTACAACTGGGATGATCTGCCGGTTAAAGAGGGGTTGCATAACCGTCATATGGTGGGGTTAAGCGCATGGCAAACTTTCTTCCAAACTACGCATCTAACACTGCACGAAAAGGTTGTTGTCGTTATTGGTTATGGGCTTGTTGGTCAGGGCGTCGCTGCGTCAGCTAGGGCTTTCGGAGCCCAAGTTCAGGTTGCTGAACTTGATGCTGCACGTGCCCTTCAAGCAAAGTATGACGGTTGGCCAGTAGTCGATTTACATGATGCAGTTAAAACTGCTGATGTGGTGGCTACTGCAACAGGTGCCAGCGATGTGGTTAGCGCTAAGCATCTAGATAACATGAAAAGCGGGACTTTTATTCTAAATGTTGGTCATGTGGCGAAAGAAATTGATGTTGATTACTTAAAGAGTAACGCTACACATAGTGAGCCCATGCCGTATGTTAATGCCTATACGCTGCCTGATAGAACGCTCTATTTGCTCGCTGATGGTTCGATGTTTAATTTAACCGCTGGATATGGCGATAGCCTAAATGCGTTTGATGTCACATTGGCGGTTATGGCAGAAGGAATAGGTCATATTGTGGGTGAAGGTGCCACCAGTGAGAGCGGGTTGTACTTGTTACCTGAAATGGTATGGAAGCGCGCGCTGTAGTGAGCGCGCATTGATTTATACGAAACATCTTGTTGTAAAAACGCAGTACTTTGGTCAATACACGCTATTTGACCTACTAATGAAAACAGGAAAAAAAATGTCAAATGGTATCGGCGGTAAAACGCAGCAGCAGGCGCTTGCTGAACTGTCTAATATGACGTCAGACTTAACGCCAATTCAATTACATGAATATCAAGCTCGTATTGAAAAAGCGCAAACATATATGCGCAATAACAATATAGGCGCTTTGTATTTAAATGCAGGCACGAACCTTACCTATTTTACCGGTATGCAGTGGTATCCGAGTGAGCGTTTGGTTGGGGCATTACTGCCTGCTGAAGGCGATGTTGTTTACCTCGCGCCAGCGTTTGAGATTGATTCGCTCAAAGAACGCCAAGTTGTAGATGGCGTGATTAAGGGATGGCACGAGCATGAAAGTCCCTACGCACTTTTTGTTGACGAACTTAATTCATTATCACTAAGTGGCAACACTAAAATTGCCATCGATGAATCAACGCCGTTTTTTATTGTAGACGGTATTAACACCTTATTGGATAGCAGATGGTCTGTGATTAACGGTGTAGAGGTTTCTGCGCACTGCCGTATGCACAAGTCTGATAATGAACTTGCCCTTATTCAACGTGCCATGGATATGACCCTTGAGGTACATAAAGCCGCCGCCAGTATACTTTGCGAAGGAATTACAACTAAAGAGGTTGAAGATTTTATCAACCTAGCGCATCAGAAGGTGGGCGCGAGCGGTAATTACTTCTGTATCGTATTGTTTGGCAGAGCAACATCTTTTCCTCATGGCGTTAAAGATCCACAAGTCTTAAAGCAAAACGACTTGGTTTTAATCGATACTGGCTGCAAGGTACATGGGTATCTCTCAGATATAACTCGAACCTACTGTTACGGCACACCTACCGAGAAACAAGTGGCAATGTGGGAAAGTGAAAAACGTGCTCAGCAAGCGGCTTTTGATGCTGCACGACTTGGCGTTAGCTGTGGTGATGTAGACAATGCCGCTAGGTTGAGTTTACAACACGATGGTCTAGGCCCAGACTACAACCTACCTGGTTTACCTCATCGAACTGGGCACGGTATTGGTATGGATATTCATGAGTGGCCGTATTTGGTGAAAGACAATCCACAGCCATTAGCTAAAGGAATGTGCTTTAGTAACGAGCCTATGATTGTGGTGCCAGGTGAATTTGGTATCCGACTTGAAGACCATTTCTACATGACAGATTCGGGGCCTAAATGGTTTACTCAGCCTAGTCATAAAATAGATGCGCCCTTTTAGAAAGGGCGACAGTTTGCGGCTATATTTCGATACGATATTTAGCCACTAAATCAAGTAGTAGTTAGACAAGCTCAAGTCAGGTAGATTGAACCGAAAATACAGCGTGCTTTAGCTCGGTGCCTAGCGGTTTTCGGTTCATAACTTTGGCTTCAATAATACCTATTAGCGCCATGCTAACTGTTGTTACAAAGTACACTTTAAGCGCAAATCCATCGGAATAAGGCGCTAATTCATGATCCCAATTCCAAATGAGTACAGGGATAATACTGATAAACCCACTTAAAATCGCATAGCCGCAGTTACGTACACAACGATAGAGAAATAAAGTGAGTTGATTGACTTGATGTGCGGGCTGGTTGTTAAAGACCATATAAAAGGTTGTGCTGTGTACCGTACCGACCACGACCAGTGACACAAAGAAAACGTCAATACGATAGGTTTCATACAACGTATTGCCCATTGAGCTTTCCACTAATGCCGCAAGAATGAGTACAACCGCAATACGTACAATAAGTTCAACTGCAACCACAAAGTAAGTAGGAAACTTGGCCAATTCACCACCATTAGCATGTTCGTTTATTTTAATTTGAAACGCTCTCGGCGGCGCAAGTAATAAAAAATACAACACCGTGTATGTCAAAAAATGATTATCGAAACGGTATGCCCGAATGGATTCCATGATGTTTCTCATTACGTACTACTCCTAGAGATCATGATAGCGGTTAGGTGGGTTAAGCTTTTTAGGCTCAAATCTTTCTGCATAGGCTTTAAGGTCGCGACGTAGTGCTCTAACTGCATTCATTGAAACCACGAAAACAACACCTAAGAACAGCAGCAGTACAAAGGTGATAGCGACCCACTGTTTGCGCGCGGGGTAAGATTCAAAAAGCGGTATGGTTGCCGGTTGGATCACTTCAAGTGGATAGTTTGCCCGTGCGTTAATCAGCGACTCAACCGCAAGTTGTGTTTCAAGCAGCCGGAAGATAGAACGCTGAATTTCCGCATTTTTTATTTCACTAAGACGCTGCTCCAAGTAACTACGTCGGCTTTGGATCTCTTCTAAATCTAGTTTGCGTAAATACTCATTGAATGACCTTACAAAGGTATTGGCAAGCTTAGTGGAAAACTCAGGTGATTTTGAGGTAATACGTATGTTTAAAAGGTCGGTTTTTTTATCAATGAATACATACAGCGCATCAGATTTAAACTTCTTAACGGCCTCTCGCATGTCAGGCTCAAAACCATCTATCCAGCTTTGTGTTGTGGCATCCCAACTTTCCTCGTACAGCCACTGTAGTAGGTTTTGCTCCTCAATAAATGCACTGATATAGCCAAAGGAATCCATCCTAGCGAGTAAGCGTTCTCGTTCATTGGCTTGGATCCCATCAATGATAAAGTCGTACTCCAGTACACCAATGGTGTTTACACCACGATAATTGTTGGGCTGAATGCCACCGGGATCTTCACTAATATTTATTGCCACTGTGGCTTGCGCCGAATAACGGTTGTCTAACATAAGCGATATGCCTGCTACAATTGCTGCTCCCACAATAGCCACCATGGCAATGCGGAACTTGTAGCTGAACAGTTGGTGCAAAAACTTCAGCAGTAATTCATATTCAGCGACATGTTGGCTTTCGTCATTGTTATTTGCCATAACATCCTTACTCCATTCGCTAGTTCATTAAGTTCGCAATCATTGCGGTAGCGATAATATTTTTGTAGAAAATATCTACCCATTTTTCTACTGACTCGCGACCGTTTATGCGATCTACGCTCAGTGGTACAAATATTGTTGAACCTGGCGTAACTTTTACGTTCGCTGGAGAGTTGAACCAACCCCAAGAGCTTGTACTAGAGCGAACCGACATGACTTCACCGTTAGCCTGAACAATATACGCGTGCTCGTACTGACCAAGCTCTTTCACACCACCACTTAGGCCTATATAGTCAAGTGCGGCGCGATCGTCTCGATACTTATGTGATGTGGGGAAGTACACTTGGCCAATAACACTTACGTCGTCTTGATATTTTGGCACTAAGATACGATCACCGTCTTCAAGCACGATATCAGATGACTCGTCACAGCGTGTTACGGCGCTATGAACATCAACAACCATTCTTCCTAATGCTTTTTCTGGCGACATTTTCTTAAGTACGTCAAATACATCCTTGGCGCGTTGATCTTTAGGCATCTTCTCGTCTTTATTGACCCCCTGTGATACATGGGTATCAGCAAGTAACCTCTCTAGTTGGTCAAACATTCTATCAAGTGCTTTTTGCTCTTTCTGACGCACACTTTCTCGCAAAAATACGGTGCCAAATAGATACGCATCTTCGGTAAAACCACCTACTTTTTGCATAAGCGAACAGAGGGTTTCTCTTTTGTCGATGCGGTATTTACCCGGGAAGGTAATTTCACCTTCGATTTCAACAAACTGTGGTGTTTGCACCCACTCAGGCTTAACGCGCAGTACCAAATGATCTTTCGGATGTAAGATTAAATTGGTGGTATCTAAAAGCGGATCGTTTTTAGTCAAGCTTATGGCACGGGAGTCTGTTCTGCTAAACTCACTATCCATCAACACTTGGCGAGACAACGTCGCCGCTAATCCATAGGCTTCTTCTTTCATGCCGCCGGCGGCCGCAATTAAATCGTCAATGCGCATGCCTGGCACCATAGGGTAGGCACCTGGATGAAATACTGAACCAGTAACCTGAACAATAGGCGCTTGCTGGCCAAACTGAGTTTCGCGTTTGACCCGTTCTAGCGGCGTTTTTATTAGTGCAGCTCGGTCGATATCTTTATTAAACAGATAAACTTTGTCTTTAGGCTGCAAAATAGGGTTGTGGTCGGGCTTATTGTTTAGCGCCTCTTTAAGCGAAACGTGAATAAAATAAAGACGGTCTGACTGAAGGTCGGTACGTGCAAGCAACGCGTAGTCAAGGTCAACACCTGCTTCTAAACCGCCCGCGTATTTGACCATATCAAGTAGGCGCTTGCCCATGTGCAGCGGATAGGTACCCGGGTGAGGGACCGCACCTTTGAAGTCTACTACTTTAACCGGGTCATTAGCGGTAGCTTCATTTTGTAGCTTCGCCACTACCTTTGATAACTGACCGGCACGAGGTGAATGCGTATCGAAGATAATGATCTGATCACGGGGGTGAAGCACAATATTATCTTTAGAATATTCGTCGGTTATTGCATTCCAAAGGTTAAAGTAAATAGCTTCGGTACGTTTGTCTTCGCGGTTTTCGCGTTGGATCATGGCTGCATCAAACTCAGCTCCCTGTCGTAGAATATTTTTGGACTGGATCAGGTCAGACACTTTCATTCCCTTAAACCATTGATAACCGCCGGGCGTTAATACGTGACCTGAGAGTAAAACTACGTCGTCCATTTTATCTAGCACCGGAAAGATGCGAATAAGATCGCCGTTTTTAACGGCCACAGTGTTGCCGTTACGATCCAAATTAGCCTGCATTAAGGTATACATGCCGCTATTTGACACTCGCTCAATTTGGGCATTCTTTGCATTTGCTGTTGGCAGTAAACCGCCTGCTAATGACAAAATTTCAGACACGTTTTGCTCGTTCGCTAGCTCATAGATGGCTGGACGCAATATTTCGCCTGCAATGCCAACTGTCGGGCCAACAGGTGGAACAAAAATAAGGTCGCCCTGACGCAGATAAATGTTGGCGCTGTCGTCACCTTTTAGCAATAAGGCGTAAAGATCGAAAGTGGCGACAACACTACCATGACGCTTCACTTGAATGTTGCGCAACGAGCCAGTGCGCTTTACCCCGCCGCTGGAGACCAGTGCGTTAATTAGCGTAGAAAAGCCGCTAACGGAATAACTGCCAGGTTTAGATACCTCTCCTACAAGCATAATTTGAATAGAGCGGAACTCAGAAAGTGTAACTATGGTTTTTATACCAATGCGTCTGGTTTCAATGGCCTCTGATATAACAACTTTTGCTTCCTCAAAGGTAAGGCCGCTTAAGTTAACGGCGCCGGCGTCTGGGATAAGTAGCATACCTTCTCGGGTTACCGTTAAGTTGTATTGAACGTTGGTGGCCGCAAATGCTTGTATAGTGAAAGTGTCGCCAGGCCCGATAACGTAATCGTAGGGCACAGGCATATCTGAAACAGGTGCAAACGTAGTAGCAACACTGTTAAACATTTCATAACCGAAAAGCTCTAGTTTACTTTGCACTCGCTGTTGCTGAATTTCTTCTTCCAGTGTTACCGGCCGGAGCGACTGAGAAACGTTCTGTTCTAGTTGCGTAGGCGCTTGGTTCTGTGTATTTGGCTCTTCAGTAATAACCACTTGAAAGCTTGCATTATCTTGCTCAGCATTCGCCGTTTGCGCAGACATTATGGCTTCTTTACGCTGCTGATCTTCAACTGTCGCTACGCGAACAGTGTCAACTTGCGCTACGCTGACATTCATTAGGAAGCCTACAACCAATAAACCCGAAAATATTACTTTTACCATCTTCATGATCTACATCTCCCTAATGATTCGTTGGAAAGCGCGGACAGCCGCTATAATCAACCATTTTGCCCGGTGAGGTATCTGGGCAGCGATCTTGATAGTCGTAAATACCATCGTTATCGCTGTCAGAGGGGCCTCGATAAAGCACGGTTTCCACGAAATTAGCCATATTGCTGGGTTGCGCTACTTTATCAACAGCTGCCGAAAAGCCACAGCTGTCAGCACTTTCTAGTCGACTACGTGACATGCGATTGCCAACGCCGACAGTGTAAAAGCAAAGGCCTGAGTAGCTTTGCGGCCATGCTATTGACGCCGATTCTGGAACAACAACATGCGCGTTTGTTGTGAAATCGGCGCGTTGACGCATACGCATTACTGCATGCTCGACTGACTCATCTATTTGCTCCCACTCAGTAACCAACACAACGGCTGATGGACCGTGTAAATTGCCTACAAGCTCCGACACAAAATCAAGCGCAACTGATAAAGATTGCACTTCAACATGTTGAAGTGCACGGTGCTGGCCTAACTGCTTTTCAAGTTCGATTGGAAGCAATGGTGAAACACTCAAACGCGCATCTAATGGCGCATAAAGTTGCGGGTTAATGGCATCATCATAAGTGACGATAGTACTGCTAAAGCGTTGAGTGGGCATAGTCTTGATAAATCTGCGGACCACTTCTTTAGCGTAGAACTGAGTATTGAGACCACGAAACGAATCACTGAGCGCTGAACTTTGATCGATAACAAAAACGATATGGTCAACACGTGGTTGAAGCTTAAACTGCGCTACGCGCTCGTCTATTGGCATGGGGTTAAAAATATGAACAGACTGGCGGTGTAGACCAGTATCGTAGTCTTCAACTTTAGCCATATGCTCATGTTCTGGCACATGAACTAAATTTTCAGTCGCCATACAGCCGCCTAAGCAGAGTATGACTAACGATGAAAGCACCCCATTTTTCCAATTTTTCCATGCCATCGTAATCACTCCCAAATCCATCCTTCAACGGTCGCTTAAAAGATGCTTTGAATCGAAAATTGTAAATTTGCTAACGGCACGCGTGCCTTTAACTCTGTATTAACTTTAGCAAGAAGCCTTCCTTTTCGATGTTTTAGGGGGCTAAAAATCTATATTGTAAGTCTAAGTTATTGTTTTTTATTGATTGATTTTTGGTCTTTTTCTGATGTGGAGGAAGGGGGTTACAGTCAGCTTTTTTATTTTGCAAACTGCAAATCGCGGTTATTCACCGGTTTTCTCAATTGTATTTGCAAAATGCGAATTGCCTCGTGCTATAAGCGGTGTCGCCGTATCTCGTTAATTTCGCTCATCCTTTTATAAATAACCGATAGCGACGAATTTTTAGTGGTTGGTATAGATTTAGCTATAGTTGATGTAAGTGGCCAAGATAAAACGAAGCCAAAGCGTTTCAACATCAATGAACAGCAAGCCCAGTAAGTAAAAAAGTGCAAGCGTATTTAAAAGGAAAGGAGAGTGCCAATGCCTGATGTGTTTATTCTAGGATTTACAAAATGCGCTACAACCAGTCTGTACAATCAGTTGATGCAGCATGAGGATGTTTCGCACACTAAACGCAAAGAGCCTCATTATCATTTTGCACAAGTGAAAGGAACGCAGTTTGATGGGCCTGCAGACAACGACACTGTAAGCCAAATGTTTGTTACTGAAGAAGATAAGTATCATGCGCTTTACGAACCCGGCAAGCTTTCCATTGATGGGTCGGCCATGTCAATTGAGGCGCCCGAAATACTCGATAGCATCAATGCTCAATACCCAAATGCAAAATACATTTTAATGTTGCGTAGCCCCATTGAGCGGGCATTCTCTGCTTATTCGCACCTGATTAGAGATGCAAGAGAAACGCGAACATTCAAAGAAGCTCTCGAGCATGAGCTGTCAGGTGCTCGAGATAATTACTTACCCATATGGCATAACCTTAAGTCGAGCCGTTTTGTTGAGGCAACGCAATACGCTCGAAATCTATTTGGTGAACGGTTAAATGTCATCGACTACCGTGACTACGCCAAAAACAATGAGCAGGTAATGAATGAAGTTGCGCAGTTTCTTGGACTCTCACCAGCTACCTGGACACAAGACTTTGCGAATCGTTCTGGGATTCCTCGTTCACCTACATTGCAAAAAGTACTGATGCGCAAATCGTTCGCAAAGAGCGCGTTTGTAGCGCTGTTTCCGGAAAAATTTGTAACATCTTTAAAACGCTCTTTAATGGAACGAAATACTGGTGACAAACCTGTGTTGAGTGAAGAAGACCGCACTTATTTTGCAGAGCTCATCAGCGATGAGCGCGACAAAATTATTCCGTATATGCCCGATGCACAATTGTTGGAGTCGCTTTATTCGTTATGAGTGATACAAAGCAAGTCTCAATTGTGCCACATATTTTGTTCACCATGTTCATTCTTGAAATCTTTTTCTTGATGGTGAAAAAAATCAACTTAGCCTTGTACGGCCCGTTTGACTTGTTTGAAAAACTCTTCCCCATAATAGCAATTGGACTTTTGATAACCGTCATTAGACCAAGGCTGAATGTTCAATGGTGGGCGGCACTGTTTCTCTATTTGGGGTATCTGATTTACGGTGTGCTTATCTCACTTGCTAACCAGAAAGGTATGAAGATCATTCTGGTTCAGCTTTACCACGAACTAAAGTTCTTCCCAATGGTCATGCTGTTTTCTGTTGCGCGTGTTGATGAGATTTGGACCCAAAGAACACTTAAGGTGATTAAGCCCTTAATGGTCATGTGTATATTGCTCATTCTTTTTCAAGCTGGCGCATCAGGTGCATACGATGCATTATTTAAAAGTGGCGGACATTTTGAGCCCGGTCATTTAGGCGGGATGTTGGTGCCGCGCTTTGTGGGGTGGTTTTGGCACCCGGGTCAATCTGCGTTGTTCTTTACCATCGCCGCAATACTGATAAAAGTGGAATACCAGCGCGGTAATATTCGTTTTGGCCATTCTCTCGTTTTTCTGTGCATTGTTTTTGTCTTTGTTGCCATTCAGCGTTTAGAACTCATGCTGTTGTTTATGGCGCTAATGGCTATGAAGGTTCAGCGCGCCTTTAACTTTGATTATCGCCTCATTTTGGCACTTGTTGTATTTGCGTTTTTTACCTGGCTTATCAGTTTTTTGAGCATGGATAAAGACAACGCTTGGTACGTGCTTGAAAACTTCGAGTCTCCTCGCGTCATCTTTTTGGTAGAAGCTGTATTTGAACTGTTTGAAAGCAATTTTTGGGGAGCCGGGTGGGGAACAATTGGTAGCCATTCGGCGGCCGATGTAGCAAACGTTTATGAATACAATGCGATGAAAGATTTATGGTGGGTTCAGTTAGGTCAATACTTCTATGATACCTACTGGCCGCACGTTATTGGTGAGACAGGTATTCCTGGCTATTTCCTTCTATTGCTATCGATGACGTTCATGGTATGTGCACTGAAGCGTCCAGAAGCAAGTTTATTGTTATTTCTACTATTATTAACCAGTGCGCTGTCATCAAATGCGCAGTCGCTTTATCACCTTACGATTTTTGGCTGGTTCATTACGTTGTTGGAAAGCGATCCGAATGGTTGGAAAAAGCCGAAAACAAAACCTGTTTTAACCACGTGAAGCTACGTTGTAGGAGAACAACTATGAGCGATACTATTCAACGAAAGGGCGTTGCGATTATAGGAACAAAAGCACGTGGTGGGATCCATGCTGTCATCGAAAACCACATTCAAGCAGGGGTCTATGATGATTATGAGCGCTACGTCATTGTGTCTCATGATGATGGCAGTATGCTAAAACGCTTTTATGTTTATTTCAGCGCGTTAGCGTCATTACTCGGACTACTGTTTAGAAGCAAAGTCGACATTTGTCATTTGCACGGTTCGCATAAAGGCAGTATCTACCGAAAAGCACTGTTTATTCTTGTGTGCAAGCTATTTAACTGTAAAGTTATTTTCCATCTACACGGCTCGGTGTTTGCGCGAACCTATGACAGCGCGGGTGGATTCTACAAGGGCCTTGTTAGATATGTCTTAAATAATGCCGATAGCGTTTTTGTGCTTTCTGAGTATTGGGCAAAATACGTCAGCGCTATTTCAAGTAACGATGACATTCGCGTTATAAACAACTTCCCGTCTCCTATTTTTGAGTCTCTTTACCAACAGAAAACCTTTACCTTTACTCAGCCAATTCATTTTTTGTTCTTAGGCTATATTGGTCAGCGAAAAGGCATATACGACCTTGTTGACGCTGTCGAAAGCCTAAAACAACAAGGCATCGGTGGGTTTAAGATAAAGGTGGGAGGTAACGGAGAAATAGATAAGCTCAAGGCGTTGATAACGGAAAAGGGGTTATCTGACTACTTTGACGTGATTGGCTGGGTGACCGGAGACCAAAAATACCAGCTGATGAACGAAGCTGATGTACTTTTACTTCCTTCACATAACGAAGGGCTTCCTATCGCTATTTTAGAAGCTATGTCGGCAGGTCTTGCGGTGATAAGTACGACGGTAGGCGGGATCCCTGAAGCAATCCCTGACGACAATGCGGGGTTACTTATTGAACCCGGTGACAAACAGGCATTAGCGCAGGCAATTAAGAAATATATTACAGATAAGGCGCTAATAGCACGCGCAGCCGAACTCTCACGGCAACGCTACGACTCTGCCTATTCGTCGACATCAAATGTAAAAATCATAAGAGATGTTCTCGAAAAACTGATTAACGGCGAATTGTCTACTGCGGGCTAAACCGCTGTGAGGGCAAGATGAAGATAGACGTCACTGTCATTATTGCGGCGTATAACGCCGCGCAAACAATAGCTACAGCAATCGATTCTGTGCTCAATCAAACTCACTATAATCTAGAGCTTATTGTGGTTGACGATTGTTCGGCCGACGATACTTACTCTATTGCTATGGCGTACGCCCAACATGACTCTCGAGTAAAAGTTCTAAAAACGCCTCAAAATATGGGGCCGAGTGCCGCGCGAAATATAGCGTTACGCGCAGCCAATGGCGCTTTTTTTACCGTACTTGATGCCGATGACTGGTTTACAAGCGACAGGCTAACCACGCTTTTAAACGCTGCTTTAAACAACAATGCCGATGTGGTGATAGATAGCTATTTTCTTGCCAGCCCGAAAACTAAAGCTTGCTATGCGGCAAAGCACACCAACTTGTGCCCGCTTAACGCGCATCAATACATGGATGGGGTCTTTTTTATCGCTAACGGCTTAGGTTCAACCAAACCTTTAATAAGCATAACACTTATTAGGCAAAGCAAGGCGGAATTTAATGAGCGCATAAATGGTGGCGAAGACCTATTACTCTATGCTCAGCTGGTATTGAGTGCGCCAACGAGTTTGTTTATTAATTGCCCTACGTATTGTCGTACTGAGTCACCCCAGTCAATTTCAAGGGGCAATCGAATTCGCTTTCTTAATGATGTGCTAAATGCTTATGCGATACTTCGACAGCTTATTCATTCCAACAATCGCGTTACCCCGCAACTTTTAAACGCTATAAGCTACAGAGAAATGGTGGTTGAAGACGCGTTAGTCGCAGCCAAATGGAAACACTGGTTATCCCAACAATGTAAACCGCCCGTTCCTTCTGCAAAGAGTTTATTTCGGCTTATACGACATATATGGTGTCGCAAAGCGCGATATTCCATAAATGTACTATCATAAATATCGTGATTTGCATTCTGCATAAAACCCTAAGAAATCACATTTCTATTTTGCGAAATGCGAATGAGTAAAAACGGTTTTTCAGTGTAACCTTTTGATATTTATTGTTTTTTAAGTTTGGCCTGAGCTTTGCTCTTACTTCAGTGTAGTGATTAATCGGTTCCGAGACCGTTTCTATACTGGAGTATTATCATGAAGCAGAAAAAACTTTTAGCAGTGGCATCTCAAGGCGGTCATTTAATTCAGTTGTTGCGTTTAAAGCCTGTTTTTGACCGCTATGACACCAGCTATGTTTCCAATCATTATCGCGAAGGTATGGGAAGTAAGTTTTTTAAAGTCATTGATGCGAATGGCAATGAGAAAATGAAGTTGCTTGTGCTGTTTGTGCAAATGGCTTGGATCATGGCCATCAAGCGTCCAGATGTTGTGATTTCAAGTGGTGCCGCACCTGGCTTTTTTGCCGTAATGCTCGGTAAGTTTTTTGGCGCTAAAACAATTTGGATAGACAGTATAGCTAACGCCGAAGAGCTGTCACTGTCAGGCAAGAAAGTAGGTGCATTTGCTGATCTTTGGCTAACGCAGTGGCCAAACTTAGTCCAGCCTTCTGGCCCTCAATATCAAGGGAGAGTTTTATGATATTTTTGACTGTAGGTACACAGTTACCTTTTGACCGTTTTGTAGAAGCTGTTGACACATGGGCAGCAGACCATCCAGACGTTGAAATATTTGGTCAAATTGGTGAGGGAGAGTATCAGCCAAAGCACATTAAATACTGTGCGTTTTTGGATGAAAAAGCCTACAAGCAAGAATTCGATAAGGCAGAAGTGGTGCTCGCACATGCGGCAATGGGCTCTATTATCACCTCACTTATTGAGTCGAAGCCTGTTGTCGTATTTCCGAGGGTGGCAGCGTTAGGTGAACACCGTAATGAGCACCAATTGGCTACATGTAGAAACTTTGAACAGCTTGACGGTTGCTATGTCACCTATGACGTAGAGCAGCTTTATAAAACCCTCGATGAGGTTTCATCACTTAAAGCTGGATCGTTAGGCCAGTTTGCCAATACTGATTTAATGGATAGCATAGAGAGTTTTATTCTTTCTGATAGCTAAGAAAAGGACTCACTTTATGGAAAAAGTGCCAAAGTGGCGTCTTTATCTTGCCGACCCCCATATGAGAGAAATGCTACTTGGTAGCGCAGTAGGGCTTACCGTTAAGGTACTTGCGGCGTTAAGTTTGTTCGCAATGAACGTTGTGGTTACTCGCACCGTTGGCGCTACTCAAGCCGGTTTGTTCTTTCTCTCTTTCACGCTCATAACTATCATTGCCACCGTTGGTCGCATTGGGTTAGATCAGGCGGTCGTTCGATTTATAGCGAAAGAAGGGGGAACAGACAGTTCAGATAAAGAGAGTCAGGTTCACAGTGTCTATATAAAAGCAGTTATTTGGACATTAATAGCATCAACATCGTGCTCTTTGGTATTTTATTTTGCTGCGCCTTGGCTTAATAATGCGGTATTTCAGTTACCTGGCTTTACGGCTGTTTTCAAAACCATGCTGTTAGCCGCCCCCGTTATTGCCATATACATCATCCATGCTCAAGCCCTACAAGGACTGAAGAAAATCTCTCAATCGATGCTGGTTTCAAGTGTATTGTTACCCAGTGTGATCCTTGTTTTATTAGTGATTGTGCCAGTTAATAGTGCTCAGGATATTGGCAATTATTTCGTTATTGCGAGTGTGTCTACACTCATTATAGGCGTGTGTTTTTGGGTTTACTCAGCTCCCAAGTCGATTAACAAAACAACGTTTTCATCAGCAGTGCTGCGCAGCACATGTATGCCGCTGTGGACTGTAGCCATTGTACATCAAGTGATCCAATGGTCTTCCCAACTTATGTTAGGAGTATGGGAAGATGCACAGGGCGTGGCATTTTTTGCCACTGCACAGCGCACAGCTATGTTGACCAGCTTCATTTTATTTGCTGTTAACACGATTGCAGCACCAAAGTTTGCCGCCATGCATGCAGCAAATGATATGGACGGGGTAAGGCGTATGGCCATTATGTCAGTACGCATGATGTTACTTGTTGCGATCCCCACTACCTTGTTTATTTTTTTATTCCCTGAATGGTTGATGAGTATATTCGGTGAGGAATTTAGGGCTGCTTCTTATGCGTTAATGATCTTGGCCGCAGGGCAATTTGTGAATATCGCCACAGGTTCTGTGGGTTATTTGCTAAGCATGACTGGGCTTGAGAAAAAAGTGCGCGATAATGTGCTAGTAAGTGGCGCGCTAACAGTGGCGCTGGGGTTAGCGTTAATACCATCATATGGCGTCATTGGAGCCGCAATAGCGTATGCCTGCGGAGTAGCTTCACAGAATTTACTAGGGGTATATCAGGTGAAGAAACATCTTGGTTTTAATACGTTATGTTTTTGGCGCACTGCTTAACAACGCATATTCAATCGATATCATTGCTTAGTAAACCCACCGCTGCTAGCGTAGCAATATCGCATTAGATTATTCAAAGAAAACGCAATGCAAGAAAAGGTCAGAAATCGCTTATTACAACCGAGTATATTGTTGACACTAATCACCTTCATGTTTACGTCGCAGGTGGCTCTAGCTAATACTGTCGATGAAGTGAGCGCTCTTAACATGTGGCAGGATGCACCTTCATTACCCTACAGAGTGCAAGAGATTTATCCAACCGTTTTTGAAAACCATATTGTTGTGGCCGGAGGGCTATCGCCAGATGTAGACGCAAACAAAATTGGTGTGTCCAAACGGGTTATTGCATTTAATATCGAAAGCTCTCTATGGATTGAATGGCCTGCGTTACCTGAACCACGTCATCATCCCATGTTAGTCGTGGTAGGCGAACGGCTATTTGCATTTGGTGGTTTTGTTCAAGATAGCAATGGCATGTGGCATAACAGCGTTGATGTGCTTGAACTCATAAGAAAAGATGACACAAGAAGCAACACAGGTGCAACATGGAATAAAGTGGCAAAGCTCCCTGCGCCTCTAGCTGAAACACTATCAGCGGTGCACAATAATAAAGTGCACCTGGTCAGTGGTAGAACTCCCTCTAAAGCGGCTAAAAATAGTCAGTGGAATGATCAAATCGACGTAAACACGCATTACGTGTTTGACCCTCAAACCCTTTCTTTTACTCAAGCACCCGCCATACCGACCGCCCGAAACAGCGCATGCAGTGTTGTTGTTAACAACTCACTTCACACCATTGGCGGCAGAACCGCAGCAGGCGGTAACTTGAACACGCACGAAGTGTACAGTTTAACTACGCAAAAGTGGGAATCCCTTTCTCCACTGCCAGATGCCCAAGGCGGGTTGGCATGTGCCTCGTTTAACAACCGGATATATGTATTTGGTGGTGAGTATTTTAATAATGGCGGTGGCGTGTATTCAACGGTGTGGGAATACGATATAGCTAAAGATAAGTGGCAAGCGATTAGCGAAATGCCCAACCCAAGACATGGGTTAGGAGCGTTAACCGTGGACAAACGTATTTACGTTATTGGTGGTGCGCTTCAAGCAGGTGGTAACCAAACAAGCGCCCTAATGACAGTGTTTCAACCCGATACACACTAGTTGAGCCATATTCTTACCTTATTAGCCAAAGCGATGGCGTTCAAACGGGCATGTTTTCTCTTGTTTTTCGTAGCTGGCGAATGGCTTTTTCTTGATTAAGAACAAAGTGTCTGTCGGCCTTGTGACTATACTCAAAGCAATATTATTAGCAACTTCGGTCTAGATTTGTGATTTAACGCGCGTCGTAGGCCTGCTGACGAGGGACCATGGAAAACCTGATATTGCTAGGAAGTGTCATTGGAGGCTTAGGGTTGTTCTTATTGGCAATAGGAATGATGACCGAAGGCCTAAAATTAGCCGCAGGTAATTCATTAAGAGGACTACTTGCTAAGTACAGTGATACTCCTATTAAAGGTGTCATTTCAGGCGCCATTATGACAGCAATTGTTCAGTCGTCGAGTGCAGTAACCGTTGCATCATTGGGGTTTGTAAATGCTGGCTTATTACGTATGCGCCATGCACTTGGTATCGTGTATGGAGCGAATGTTGGCACTACAATGACTGGATGGCTCGTTGCCGCAGTAGGATTCAAAATCAATATTGCCGCATTCGCATTACCGATGATTGGGATTGGCATGATACTAAAATTGCTCAATCCAAAAGGGCGCCTTGCTTCAATAGGCATTGCGCTTGCAGGCTTTGGACTGTTTTTTGTTGGAATAGACACTCTGAAAGCTGCCTTTGAAGGCATAGTGATTACATTGGATCTAAGTCAGATAACTGCCGAAGGTGCTACAGGTTTTGTTACATTCTTACTCATAGGCGTAACGATGACCGTGTTAACCCAATCATCAAGTGCTTCCATAGCGTTGACGATAACTGCAGCTACGTCGGGGATTGTTGGATTATACGCCGCTGGTGCAATGGTCATTGGTGCAAACATAGGAACAACTTCAACTGCACTTTTAGCCTCTGTAGGCGCAACATCCAGTGCTAAGCGAGTTGCCGCTGCACAAGTGCTTTTTAACGTCGCCACCGCGCTAGTGGCCGTCGTTACCCTACCAATCTTATTTGGTACGGTTTCGCTGCTTACGCAATGGTTAAATGTCCCTGCTGCTCCAGGTATTACACTTGCACTTTTCCATACGTTATTTAATGTGCTTGGTGTCTTTTTAGTGTTTCCCTTCAACGATACGATTGTGAATTTTTTAGAGCAACGATTCACATCGATTGAAGAAAAAGAGTCACACCCTCAATACCTTGATAAAAACATTGCTCAAACTCCCGTTCTCGCAGTCAATGCTACTATCCTTGAGCTCCTAGTCATTGCAGACAAGTTTTTAGCACTATATCCAAGCCTGTTTTCGACGGAAACGAATAAGCAAGACACAAGGCAGAGTGAGCTAGAAATTATAACAAAGCGCTGCTCCCATGTTTCTCAATTCATTGTCAACGTTGAGGGAGCTGCACTCAATGAAGATACAACCATTGCCCTTTCTGCGCTAATGCGAGTTGAACATTATTTTGTCTCTTGTACACACAGTGCTAAAAGCATTATCGAGAGTGATAGCGTGGGAGCGATGCAAGATAACTCGGAACTTAAAAAGCGCGTTTTTGAGTTCATAGAAGCAACGTCAGTTTTTTTACGAATGGTACGGTGGCGTCAGTTCGATAGCGAAGCATCACTCAATGTACAAATGGAGTTGCTAAGCAAAGAGTATCACGACTTAAAATCAAACTTAATTATAAGTGCTACTCGAAGCCAAATTTCAGTATCGCAAATGACCAAACTAGCAGACGCTATAGCATGTTGTTTTCAGATTTCTCAATGGTGGTTTAAAGCGTTCGAGCGATTGCAGTATGTCGAAGATGAAATCAATCAGCCACATCTCTCCATTAGCGATAAATAAAGTGAACCTGATAGAGTAGTAAGGAGATCCCATGGCAACATTAACTTTTTTAGGCGCGGTCGAGGGCGTAACGGGCTCTATGTACTTGCTTGAAACAACAAAAAGTAAGGTCCTACTAGACTGTGGATTGTATCAGGGTAAAAGGGAAGAAGAAGCGAAAAATTCAGCGCCTTTACCGATAGATGTGAAAAACATAGATGCTGTCGTGTTGTCTCATTCTCATTTGGATCACTCGGGACGGTTGCCGATTTTAGTCCGCGAAGGTTATGCAGGGCCTATCTTCATGACTAGACCAACAGCAGACCTTATCGAAGTATTGTTAAAAGATGCCGCCTCACTTCAAGAGCGAGATGCAGAGTGGGAAAACAAGCGCCGTAAACGCTCAGGTAAGACGCTGATTGAACCACTTTTTCGGGAAGGTGAAGTGGAAGGCGTAATGACTCTTACTAAACGTGTCCGCTATCAGCAAGTCATATCAATTACCAATGACATTACAGTTAATTTTGCAGAAGCGGGCCATATTCTGGGGTCAGCCATCATTGAATTAGTCGTTGAAGAAGAGGGAACTAAGAAAAAGCTCGTTTTCTCAGGTGACTTGGGAAATTCACAAGCCGCACTCTTGCGAGACCCTGAGGTCATAACCGAAGCTGATATTCTTCTGATTGAGTCTACTTACGGCGATAGAAATCATCGCTCTATGGAAGAGACTTTGGATGAGTTTGAAAAGGTTATTTTGCAAGCTAGTCAAAATGGTGGAAATATTCTTATACCATCTTTCGCCGTCGGTCGTACGCAAGAAATAATCTTTCGTCTAGGAGAGCTCTACCAGCAAGGCAAGCTAAGACACCAAAAAGTCTATTTAGATAGCCCAATGGCTATTGCTGTAACAGAGATTTATCATCGGTATCAGGACGTTTACAACGATGAAGATCTTGATGCTATAGAAGAGGGAGCACATAAAATACATAGTCGCAACTTAAGCCTACATTCTCTATTACCCATTCTGAGTTATACAACTTCAACCGAAGAATCAATAGCCTTAAACAAACTGGTTAGTGGAGCGATTATCATCGCGGGAAGTGGTATGTGTAATGGCGGGCGAATTCGGCACCACCTTAAACAAAATTTGTGGCGAGGACAGTCTCACGTTATTTTTGTTGGCTTTCAAGCGGTGGGTACGCCAGGGAGGCTCCTTGTCGATGGTGCTAAACGTATGAAAATTGTGGGAGAAGACATTGCCGTTAATGCGAGCATTCATACATTAGGCGGTTTTTCCGCTCACGCTAGCCAAGCGCAATTAATTGATTGGCTCTCAAATTTTGCTAATACACCGCGAGTTTTTTTAGTTCACGGCGAAGACAATGCTAAATTAGCGCTTCAAAAAGCAATGCTGTCAAAAGGGTACAAGTCTACTATCCCGGCATTGAATCAACGTGTGGAGTTCTAATCACGAATAATAAGTTGTGGATTACAGCTCATATTCCGAATCACTATTTCCAAGCGAGCGCTTAACGGCAATCTTTTGGTTTTTGCCCATAAAAATTTTGATTTGATTTATGGTTTCTTTGGCCAGAATTTGTCGCTCGTTGGTTCCCCATACTTGCTGATACATACGTTTGACCCGCTTATTAACATCAGGTGAGCGCGCCATAAGTTGATGCGCTAACTTTTGCGCTTCCTCTGTGGGTGAGTCTGAAATTTTCGATATAAGCCCGATAGACAGTGCTTCTTCTGGCGTAAGTTCTTCTGCGGTAATGGCAATACGTTTAGCGTGGTCAATACCCATACACTCCCGCATGCCTAACGTGCCACCCATGTCGGGTATCAGACCCCATTTGGCTTCTAGCACCGACAACGAACTGTCTGGTGTTGCAATTCTATAGTCACCGCCTAACGCTATTTGCATACCGCCGCCCCAACACTTTCCGTGTATTGCCATAATGACCGGAACCGGTAAGCGTCGCCAGCCAACACTGACTTGCTGGGCCAAATTAGGGCTGCCAGGAAGCCACTTCCACATCAGCTTGAGCGCGCTTTTTGGGTTCCCCATAACCGATTTAACATCTAAGCCGCTACAAAAGCTGGCTCCGTTGCCTGACACAATAACCACCCGAACGGCTTTGTCTTTTTTGATACGACTGATGCAATCTACAATGGCGGTAAACATGCCTTCGTTTAAGGCATTGTGTTTATCAGGGCGATTTAGCTCAACATGGGCAATGCCATTTTCGACATGGTAGTGTAAGTAGCTCATTATTTTTCTCGGTCAGGCAATACAGCGTTTCAACGTTTAAAATAAATGTACCCTAGTTCAGCCTTGGTTGTCCCACATTCCTAGAATGTTTTTCTTTATGTCGGCAATGGCGCCTTTAGCTATTTTCTTCTCGCCCTCAGACGCGGTGCGTTTTGGGTAGAATACTGGTTCCATATGGGCGCATACGCTGTCAGTGAAGAAGCGGCTTTTTGCACCGTATACATGCTTGTCGCCAAATTTTTGCTGTTCCGGTACCCAATACTTTAACGGTTGAATAAGGCTTAATTCATCTTTTGCCCGAGTAATTGCCACATAAAGTAAGCGGCGTTCTTCCTCTAACGCGCGCTTATCGCCTGCGGCATATTCGTTGGGAAAGTTGCCGTCGGCCACATTGAGCACAAATACATTTTTCCATTCTTGCCCCTTAGCGCTATGCACGGTAGACAGAATAAGGTAATCGTCATCAATAAGCGGCGCACCTGCCAGGTCGCCGGAGCTTTGTGGTGGGTCCAACGTGAGCTCTGTCAAAAAGCGCTCTCGAGAGGTAAATTGCTGAGAAATCATCGATAGCTGTTCTATATCGCCATAACGGACAAAATGGTCGTCGTAGTTTACTTCCAGCAATTCTTTGTAAAAAGTTGCTATTGCACTGGTTTGCTCTGCCCAAACTAGCTTGTTGCTGTGAATATCTTCAAGCAAGGTAGCTAAAGTTTTAAACGTCGATTTCGCAGACTCAGGTATGGCATAGGCCTGCAGCGAAGACAGCAAAAAGTTTTGTGATTCAAGGTAATTAAACACTTTATCGGCAATCTTGGGCCCAATACCAGGTAGCAATTTAAGCACGCGAAATGCAGAAATTTTATGTTTCGGGTTGTCTGCCCAGCGCAGTATGCAAAGTACATCTTTCACATGTGCAGCTTCTAAGAACTTAAGCCCACCGTGCTTTACAAAGGGAATGTTGCGCCGCGTAAGCTCAAGTTCAAGTCGATCGCTGTGATAGCTAGAGCGAAACAGTACCGCCTGCTGTTTCAATTCAATGCCTTCTTCGCGGGCTGCCAATATGCGCTCTACGATAAACTCAGCTTGTTTAACGTCGTTTTCAACGGTAACCCATTTAGGCTTAGGGCCAGCTTTACGCTCGCTATACAACTCAACTTTATAGCCTTCACTACTTTCATCTAACAAGGCATTTGAGAGCGCCAAAATATGCGGGTGAGAGCGGTAGTTTTGCTGAAGTGATATTACTTTACCGGGTAATGAAAACGCCGTGGGGAAGTTTAGGATATTATCAACGGTTGCTGAACGAAATGAATAAATTGACTGAGCGTCATCGCCTACTACAGTAAGCCCTTCGCCAGTCGGGAAAAAGCCTTTTAATATGCCTGCTTGAAGAACGTTCGTATCTTGGTATTCATCTACCAAAATATAGTCAAACTGCTTGCGTACCTCAGTGGCTATTGCCTCGACCTGAGCCATGTGAAAGCAATACAGCAGTAGGTCGTCATAATCTAAACTGACTTGTTCAATTTTAGTCTTGGCGTATTGGGAAAACAGTGTGGTTAGCTCGTCTTCCCACTCAGCGCAATAGGGGAAGTGGCTCTCAAGAATATCAGCAAGGCTAGCTTGTGCGTTGACACAGCGAGAGTAAATTTCTAAGCATGTTTTTTTCTTTGGAAAACGGCGGTTCACGCTGCTAAACCCGAGCTCATGACGAATAAGATCTATCATGTCTGCACTGTCGTTTCTATCCATTACCGTAAAATCGGCCTGAAGACCAATAGACGAGGCGTGCTCTCTTAATAACCGTGAAGCAATGGAGTGAAAGGTGCCCATCCAAGGTAATGTTACGGGGTGATAGGCAGCTTGTTTCTCGCGTAAGGTTCTCTCGACAATGCGATTGGCCCGTGAGCTGAGTTCAGATGCGGCACGACGCGCAAAGGTCATCAACAAAATACGCTCTGGCGCAACCCCCTTTAATATGAGTTGCGCTGTTTTGTGTGCAAGTGTATTGGTTTTGCCTGTGCCCGCGCCAGCAATGATAAGAAGCGGGTTATGGTGAGAAGGCGTACTCGAACTAAGACCGAAGGTAACCGCTTCTTGCTGCTGAGCGTTTAATTCTGATGTTAATAGCATAACGACTTATCCGAGTAATGTAGGGTTACAGGATAAATCAAAACACTGTATGTTTAAACAGTTTTAATATTCACGACTCCCTCATCAATTGAAGTAAGCCGTTATGAAGAGCAGCTGTAATGCGATACACCGCCAGCGCCGAAAAACTCAAGTGGGCGTCGCTTGTAAAACTCCTGCTCTATTGCCTTGGTTTGTTCTTCATAGGGTTTACCTAGTATGTCTTGCAGGTAATGAATGCGCGTAAAGTCGCCGGTTTCGGCGCGCTTGTATGCAGGCACGACAAGCCATTCTCGCCAAGTGTATTTGGGGTTGGTACGCCGCATTTGCGCCGCGATAGCTTCCTTGTCACCGCTGTTTTCAATCTGCTTTTGCCACGCACCGAGCCATGCTTTCCACTGCGATAACAACAACTCTTTCGGCGCGTTGTAGAAGCTTGGTGAAAAGGCGCTAATATCTTTAGGAAGCGATGATAGTTCTCTAAAGAATATGGTGTAGTCAACGCCCGTGCGCACCATTAGCTGCAACAGCTCAACAAGAAGCGTGTGATCATATCGACTAAGCCCAAGTTTAGCTGCCCACATTCCTTGCATCTTGCTTTCCATCACCTCAGGGAATTCGTCGGCAACAAGTGATAGGGCGTTGGCTTCATCCTCGGCGTCTTCAAGTAGGACAGCCAAAGCACTACACAACATTTCAAAGTTCTTATGTGCAGCAATAGGCTGATTCAAAAACGAGAAGTGACGACCACCTCCTGTCCACGGCTGATAGACAGGGTCGAACATTTCACAAAAGCCAAAAGGGCCGTAGTCGAGAGTGTAACCACCGCCTGCACAGTTGTCGCTGTTGAAGTTGCCTTGGCAGTATCCCACTCTTACCCAGTGTGAAACTAATGTTGTTAGTCGCTCTCGAAATGCGATGGCTAGTTCGACTACCTGCTTTTCAAAGGGCAGGGTGGTATCGATGTCTTCTTTGTATTCTCTTTCAATAAGGTGCGCAACAATGGCTTTCAATTCATTTAATGCATTCGGATGCTCATGCCTGCGCGCGCGCCGCCCAAATAATTCAACTTGGCCAACGCGCAAGAATGAGGGAGCGACGCGGGTGGAAATCGCAACCAAATTTGGCACCATAACTTCAGGGTCTTGAGAGTCTGAACCTTCAAGGTACCAGGGCCTGTCTACTGTTTCAGATTGTGACATAAACAAACTAAGCGAACGGGATGTGGGTACACCAAGCGCATGCATATGCTCTTGAGCTAAAAACTCGCGCACACTTGAGCGCAGCACAGCGCGTCCATCTGCGCCGCGACAATAAGGCGTTCTGCCAGCCCCTTTTAGCTGCATTTCCCATCGTTTGCCGTTAATTTCTACCTCTAATACAGATAGCGCACGTCCATCACCGTAGCCATTGCCTGTTTGAAATGGGCACTGCTGTGTATATTCCGTTCCGTAAATAGACAGGGCGTAGCCCGTCGCCCAACCATATGGATGTATGTTGCTGTCAATATTAGACATATCGCCGGAAAACAGACGTTTAAAGTCATGCTCAAGCGCTAGGCTTTCGTCAAAACCAAGTTCATTAAAAAAGGCGTGGCTGTGAGCGACATAGAGCGGATCAGCAATAGGCGTTGGCGTAACGGGTACATAATGGCCGCTAAAAACTTGACGGGGTTTGTGATCGTTACCATCTTCAGTTGCCTGCGGGTCGGCCGTTAGCGTGTTTAACAATGAGTAGTCGACATGCTGTGCCAGCTCATGCATGGTTTCTATCTTAACGCTGGTATCTAAATTGGTATCTGCGCTGGGCGTTTTCTGTGAATGCGTATTAGTGGCCATAAAGTAAGTTACCTTTCAAAACGACGAAGATATTTGTGAAAACACGCTCAAGGTATTTTAATTCCAAGGTCTCTGAATTTTTAGCGCTTTGGGCGTAGAACAAGTCTGCCTTGTTCAACATCAAGGCTTAAAGGCACGGAAGACAACAGCCCAATAACGTCATTACTTGTGTCTAGTGTGTAAACTGGGTTTGAGGCAAGGTATCCATTGACTAGCATCATCATTTCACCACTAACGGGTGCAATATTTCCTCGGTAGCCTCCTGCGTCTATTGTACTATCCAACAGTGAGAGAGAACGAACGAAAATCGCCTTTTTTTCGCTGTCGTAGAAAGGTGTGCCTTCAATTAGCAAACTGACTTTCATGGGGTAGTTAAACCCAAACGCACTGACTGTTGCTTTAGCCTGAGTGCCAAGTGAAACCACATCTCTTCCGTTAGGCCCGATATCAACAGTTAAGTCGTCCACGCTGAGCATAAGCGGAATACCGGCCAAGTAAGCCTTCTTTTGTAACTGAACTAATTGTTCGTCTAAGGCTTGTTCTATTTCACTGTCGGAAATACTAAATACCGACCACTGCGGCAGGTTGGCGCAGCCATTTAAAAACAAAATCGTGACTAGGGTAAAAATACTTCGCATTAAAATTAATCTCATTCGTTACTATTAGTGACAAGCTAGAAAACATCATGTTGTATCAATTATGCAATTAGTCAACTGAAGCTTGCCCCTCGATAAGCGGTTTCTTTTTTAGCAGTGCATCAATTAAGAACTGCATTAGCAACTTTACTTTTGGCTGATGATGAAGGTCTGGGTGCGTGAGCACCCAGATGTCGTATTTTAAAATGGGCGAACTGCCCTCAAGCCTCACCAATTCCGGATTAGTATCACCCATAAAGCACGCCGCGCGCCCCATGCCGACGCCCTGAACGATAGCGTGATAGCGCGAAATAATATCGTCAAAAGAAATACCTATGGGGACATCAGGAAGAGGCGATTCTGCAAGCCACTCAGGCCAAACTTCGTTTTCAATAGGTGCTACCCATCTCCAGTCTTTTTGTCCAACGTTACTGCAATAGTCTTTATGTGCATAAAAACACAAGCCGAGCTTGCACAATCTTCTACCAATAAGGTGATCAGGAAGTTTATACGCACCGCGTATTACAACATCAGCTTCGCCTTTATCGATGTCAGCGAAGGCAGTAGAGCTCTTAATACGCAAGTTAATATTAGGGTATAGACGCGAAAATTCTCCTAGCTCTTTCACTAACAAAAACTGAGACATAGGTTCGCCTAATGAGAGCGTGATTGGGCCTGAAAGCGCGTCGCTATTTGAGCAAGCAAAGCGTTCAGATGTCATTATTACATCTTCTACTTTTTTGGCGGTCGCCACCAATTGCTCACCGAACGGCGTTGCTCGGTAGCCACCTGGGATCTTTTCAAATACTTCTGCTTTGCGCTGTTTTTCAAGTATCGCGAGACGTCGAGCAACCGTAGTGTGTGTGGTGCCCAATGAAATTGCTGCGCCGCGCAAGGTTCCTGTGCGATGAAGCGCTAAGATAAGTGCATAATCATTCCAGTCATTCATGGAACGATAATGCACCATTTTGAATAAAAAACAAACCGTGTTAGCCAGTATATACCTTGGTAAAGTGACCTAAAGCTAACAGAGAAAGTATGGGATAGAAATGAAGGGTGTAGGTTTTTATAGTGTAAAGTGTTGTATTGTTATTGTTTTTATTGTTTTTTGCGGCCTCATAGTGCCCAGCGCAGTGGCGCAAGAAGAAAGTGGTGAATTGGTGGTGCATTTTTATCCGGGCGCTGTTATGCAACTTATTGCTCCGGTAACTGATCCTGCAAAACGCGCACTACGGGATAGCTATTTTAAGAAAAATGGCGATACTGCACGCAACTATGGCTACCAACAAGACGGGGTACTTGTAGTTGAAGAAACCTTACTTGGCGATTTCAAGCCCAATGTATTTGTCGTTAGCCATTGGTCTTCACTGAAAGCACAAAAAGCATTTCAGTCGCTAGCTCAATTCACTGATGTTAAATCGTTAAGACGCCAAGCATGGGAAGCGTTAAGACTTTACGATCATGAGTTAGACGCACCGCTAACGTTAACGTTTAAAAAAGATAAAACCTATACATTGGCTTTTGCATGGACTAATCCTGAAAAGCCAAGTGAATACTTTAACTACATTAGCAGCCTGCCACCGCTTTTAGATAAAGTCGGGGGGCGCTTTGTATATCAAATAAATAATAGTGTGCTAAGTGCTCATGATTCCAATGCGTTAGCGCCTCAACAGATTACGTTGGTTGAGTGGGACACCTCAGATGGTGTCGAGAAATTGCAGGCGTTATCAGAGTTTGCCAGTCTTTCTGAACAGCTGCGAAATGGTACTGTGCGCTTTGAGTTGCATAAAGTGGTACTACGCTAGAGCGTATTGATCTTTGCCGTACGTTTTTGCTGCCTAAAGAGGTTCGCAAATTGAGACAAAGCACATCTGAACAGGTTATTCAGATGTGCTGAGCACGTTGTCATGCAAAAGCGTTAGCATGTCAGCTTCTGGAAGAGGCTTAGCGTATAAGTAGCCTTGTAAATATTCACAACCGTACTGCTTAAAGAACGCTGCTTGCTCTTGGGTTTCAATTCCCTCCGCTACGCATTGAATATTTAAGCTGTCTGCCATTCTAAGTGTGGCAAGAATTATGGCCTCATTACCGCCGTTAAAGCCGATGTCCTGTACAAAACTTTTGTCTATTTTAAGAATATCAATAGGGAAGTCTTTCAAGTACTTTAGCGAGGAATATCCTGTGCCAAAGTCATCTAAAGCAATGACAAAACCACATTCTTTCATTTTTGCCATTGCACGCATGGCGCTTTCGTAGTCTGACATGAGTGCGCTTTCTGTAATCTCAAATCTGATAGCACTGTTTGGGATGTCGTGGGCGGCAAGCAACACAACTATTTCATCAATTTTCGCGCATTTAGATATATGTGTTGCACTTAAGTTGATAGACAAATAGTAGCCACTTTGTCTCCACTCGGGGGAGGTAAGCGTAGGGATTGCTTGCTCGATTAGCGAAATCGTCATGTCTTCGACCAGTCCAATATCTTCTGCAACGGGAATGAAAACATCGGGTGGTGTCATGCCATTTTCAGTGGGCCAGCGCATTAACACTTCAAAGCCAGAAATGCGTCCCGTTTTGCAGTGCACGATAGGCTGGTAGTAGCCAATAAACTGTTTGTTGACATGGGCTTGTTTTACGGCATTCTCTAGTCGCAGTTTGTTTTGCGCCCGTTCATTCATGTATTCAGTAAAGTATTGGAAATTATTGCTGCCCAGCTCTTTAGCGTGATACATAGCAATATCTGCATTTTTCAATAATTCTGCTGGTGTGCTGGCATCTTCAGGAAATACCGATATTCCCACGCTTGCTGAAACACTGACAACTTGGTTGGACAGCATCACGCTTTTCGATAGCTCTTTAATCATTTCATTTGCGATGTGACTGAGATCTTTTTCTTTAGAGACTTTCTCAATCATGACAACGAATTCATCACCGCCCAATCGTGCAACGGTATCAGATTGACGCATTAAGTTTTCAAGCCTTTCACCGACGACGCGCAACAAGGTATCGCCCGCGTCGTGGCCTAAGCTATCGTTTACTTGCTTGAATCGATCTAAATCAATGAAGAATAGTCCTATGGAAGTATTATCTCTGATAGCCTGATCAAACGCGTGTTGAACACGGTCTAGCAACAAAGAGCGATTTGGTAGCCCTGTTAAACTATCGTAGTTGGCTAATTGTACCAAAGCCCCTTGTGCATCTTTTTGCTGAGTAATATCTGACAGAATGACTAGATAGCGGCTTATTTCGTTGTGATCTTGCGCATTGGTAACGGCGGTTATGCCAATATTCACAACAAACTTATCACCTTTTAAGCTTTGAATCTCAGTTTCGCCGCTCCAGTGTTCATTAGGCGCAAGTCTTCGCATATTGCGCAGCGATTCAAACAATGCACTTTTTTGATCAGAAAAAATCTGACTAAGTTGAACGGCAATGTCTTCGTTAGGACAAAGGCAAAGTGCGTCCTTAAACGACTGATTTGCAACAATGGGTTTAAAAGCGCCATCAAAAATTACTACCCAGTCTCGGGTGTGCTCGAATGCTTCGCCGTAGAGCTGTGCTTTAGTTTGCGTGTTAATTGACTCGGTTACGTTTGAATATGTGCCAGCCAGTTTTATGGTGTCACTGGTCTCTGTGCTATCTACAATGGCCCCTACATCTCTATACCATTCATAATGCCCGTCTTTTGCTTGTAAACGATATGTTAGGTCAAGGTTTTTTCG
Organism: Alteromonas sp. McT4-15; assembly: GCF_020515205.1. Taxonomy (NCBI): domain Bacteria; kingdom Pseudomonadati; phylum Pseudomonadota; class Gammaproteobacteria; order Alteromonadales; family Alteromonadaceae; genus Alteromonas; species Alteromonas sp. McT4-15. Next base: position 34,299 of record NZ_JAJALG010000022.1, on the reverse strand, counting down.
CTGGCCTTCAAGCACAAGTTGCCACTGTGATTTAAATGCTTTGAGGTCGTGTTCGTGAATTAATGCGCAATGTGAGTCGAAGTCAATCGTGCCATCTAAAGCGTCGTATCCAAGCTCTGTAGCAATGCGTTCTTGCGAAATGTTATTGGTGTCTTCACGCCACTGCCATACCTTTGTATTACTAGCTGTGAGGGCCATGGACAGTCTGTTTTTATTTTTAAGCACTGCGAGGTGTGCAGCTTTGAGTTTGTCGCTGTGTAGCTTTCTTCGCCAGAAAAATATCACTAAAAACAAGATGACTAGCAGGCTGTAAACAAGATAAGCAAAAGGAGAGGCAAAGGGGGGATAATGTACCTTAATACGCAAAGACGAAACTGGGCCTGTTGTGTTATTGGCAACATTAAACCGGCTCACTTCAAAGGTGTATTGGCCAGGTTCAAGTTGGGGAAACGTAACTTCTGTTGAATTAGTTGGGGGGTAGGTAACATCAACGCCTCCGAGTAAGGCATATTTATAATGACTTACATTGGTTTGGTCGTATTGCATGTCAGAGTAGTTTATCGTTAAACCAATATCATTGTGTTGCAGAAATACCGTTTTACCGTTCTTGTTACCTGCACCTAATTCAAGTTGATTTGATATTAAGCTTACATCTGTGATCAGAACATTAGACGTAATGTCATTCTTTTGAACAAACTGATCGGGGTTGAAGAGGGTAAAGCCTTTTTGAGAACCGAATACCAAATCACCATTGTCTAATGGCTTTTTCGCCCCCCATTTGAATTCGTTGTTGATAAGCCCTTCTTTTGTCGTGTATTGCTTAATAGCCAGCGTCTTAGGGTTAAATTGCAGTAATCCTTTGTGGCTACCCATCCATATATAGCCGTTATCGTCTTTCTCTAAACTAAACACGATATTGGTAGGCAGCAAATTCGAAGTATCGAAGAAGTGTTTTTGTTGATACGTAGTCGCGTCTAACCCGTAAAGTCCATGACCTGGGTAGCTAACCCACAGCGTATTATAGTCATCTAAAATAGCCTCAGTAGGCTGAATGACATATTCAGACTGAAAACTTCGCGCCTCGTGGATTTTTTCTAACTGGCTGGTAGCTACATGATAGCGCCATAGCCCACCCGTCATAGAAATCAGCACAGTATGCTCTTCGCCATCATAGTCAGGAATGAAAGTGTAAAACTGGCTGGTATCTAAAGTGGCTGAAAGTACTTCGTCTTTTGTTAGTGTGTTTTTTATTCCGTCAAGCAGATAAAACTGCTCTTCGCCAGCCACGATATATTTGTTTTTCGACAGTCGAAGAATATCGTAGGCCATGTCTGAGCTTAACAGCGCATTTGCTTTTGCATCCATACTTAAAGGAATAACGCGCTTAGTCACAAGATCAAATTTGAGTATTGCCTCGTAGGTAACCAGCCACACCCAATTGTCTTCACCTTCACGAATAATAAAAATTGAGCCAGAAGAGGCTACTGCTTTTTTATCCGATGATACTAAAAAATGTTCAAAATCGCCTGTTTCTAAGTTGTAGAGGTTTAACCCGTTATTCGTCCCAACCCACAAATTAGTATCATTTTGAACATGGAAGTCATGAACCATATTGTCACTAAGTTGGTTGGGGGACGATTTATCAGAAAATATGTTTTTAAAAAGGACTGAGCGAGGATTCCACAGCAACATACCAGACGTCTTCGTTGACAACCATAATTGACCGTTTGGCGTTTGCGCCATTTTGGTAAGGTTATCGTCAGTCATTAACAAATTGGAGTTGGAAGGGCGAAACAGGTGCTGCAGCTGAAGTGTATTAAGGTCGATAATATATAAACCATCGTTGGTTGCCAGATAATACTGGCTACCTTTAATAGATAACATGCTCCAAATATTGAGTGAAGTTAATGCTCTAACACTTTTGGGCATGTTGTCTTGTCCTCGCGCAAAAGCGAGTAACTCACCAAGATCAAATCGATATAGCCCATCGACAGTGCCTAGCCAGAATTGATGCCTATCGTCGATTAGAATTAGCTTCGCGTTCATTTTGTCTTTGTTCGAGTCACTGTTTTTGACGTATTCAACCTTTTTGATAGTAAGGCTTGGGATGTGAAACGTGTAAAGACCTGTGGAAACCGCCACAAAAAGTACATCATCGTGTAACGTCAAATATAGAATGACTTCGTCATCTGAAATAGCGAGTTCGGGGGCCAGTAAATCGAATACGGTTTCCCATGTATTCGTGGTCAGATTGTATTGAACAATAACGTGATCAAAAGCAATAAATAGTGTGTTATCTGGCCCTTCAATATAATGTGATGCATATTGATACCACGACGGCTGGCTTTGATAGGTTATGGCAAGTAAACGCTCGCTTTTACCCGTGGCGCGACTAATTCGATAAACGCCGCTGCTGTATGTACTTACCCAAATATCGCCGTTCTTATCCTCAAATAGCGAATAGATACCGTCATCAGCAAACTCATTTTGTAAGCCAATATATTGCTTGTTGTGATGTCCGTCGTATCGGTTAAGGCCTGTCTCAGTCGCTACCCATAAAAAGCCATCACTATCGACCAACATGTCGTTGACGGAGTCTTGTGAAAGACCATTTTCGGTGGAGAGTTGTTTGAATCGAGGATTGGATATAATGGGCTCAGCAAAGACGAACGAATGCACGCATACGCTTAATACGACTGTGAGTGCAAATAACTTAATAAAGGTAAAATTAGAAACTTTTTTGTCGCGCAATGACAGCATCAATTACATTCGCTTTCCAGTTGTTCCACAACGCCTATTCTCTATAAGTAGCAACATAACAGCGTCTTAATTTTGAAGCTAACTTAATGAGGGTAAACAATAACGTCTAGTCTTGTCATTAATTCTAGTTCAATTTATGAAAGTACTGGTAGTCACAAAAAGTATAAGTGTTCAGGCGATAACAAACGTCGTGTAGGTAACTATTTAATTCTAACCGCGATCTATTTCTAACTACGCTCAATTTCTAACAGTGTTGTGTTGTAGTTAATGCTTGATAGCGAATTTAAACTAATGAACCCGACAATTCACAACGCGTTGATCAATTGCACTACAATATAGTCGCTTTATTATCGGGCACAGGGGAAGGAATGTGCTGAGTATCGTATGGAGCTAGTAAGGGGCTTCGTCTAATTCACTATTAGTGGACAGCCGATGATGATGGTGCAATAGGTGGTTTATCGTATTTTGGGGTGTCTAAACCAACAGTGCCCGCTTCCTCGACCAATGCCGTCATGGCATCAATAATATCGAGAAAATGCGCTAGCTGTTTCGGTGATAGTTCGCTAGAAAGGTGTTCAATCTTAGTGATAAGTTGTTTTGTAGGTAAACGCATAGTGTCAAAATCTCGTTGTTTTACTGGTTTTGGCTCTTAATTAACCTTTACCTTTCAAGTTACTTGCCAATATTTAGTATCATTATTAAAAGAAACAAGAGAAGTTTACCAAGGAGCCAACGTGCCACACATTCGAGCTAGAGGAATTGACGTTAGCGCGCTTACGAGCGTTGCCGATGATATTGTTGAGAGTATTGCTAAAGTGACTGATACGCCTGCCGATCATTTCACAGTCGAACACATACCCAGTGAGTTTATCGTGAAGGGTGGCGCGTTGCCTGCTTACCCTTTCATTGAAATACTGTGGTTTGATAGAGGGCAAGAGGTAAAAACTAGTGTGGCCATTATTGTTGATGACATTTTGCGGCCCATAGTGGGGACAGACAAAGACATTACAGTGGTGTTTTCTGATTTGCGCGGGCAAGACTATTACGAAAATAAAACGCACTTTTAGGGCATAAAAAAACCGACACGTCTGTGTCGGTTTTCGATAAATTTGTTAGTGCCTATTTAGTGCCTAATAAGTACTTGAACTAGAAGTGGTTGGTGCGTTTACTGTTCGCGCTGTGAATTGGCTTACGAGAATGCTTGAAACCGTCATGGTAATTGGCACTGTTTACACTGTTGTGCTTTTGTAATCCTACTTCATAGCCTTGCATAAAGTCATCGGCCATCGCTGTTGGACATACATTCGGGTACGCTTTTTGAACTCTTCCCAGCGCATAGCCATTGTCATAGGTACAGAAGCTTTCAATGCCTGACATGTAGCCTTGCACAAACTCGGCTTCATCTTGTGCTGTTGCTGGCTTGTCGCACGATTGTACGATATTGTAAAATTGCGTTGCAGGCTCACCTTGGCTTGCTGCTTTATAGCCAACTTCCTGCCACGTAGAGTCTGTGGCGCAAGAAGCGTTGCCAGTGTGCTGACTTGCAAAACTAAAAGGCGCTAGAACTAGCAGGGAAACTACTGCGAAAAGCTTCTTCATAACATTCTTCCTTAAATCTCAGATGTACCTTACTTTCTCAGTACAATGTTGTTTATAAAATATACTTCTTGAACGAAAATATGGCAGTTCACAAAGCGTATGTCAAATTGGTCAAAGAGCTAAATTGAATAAGTTGAACATTTAATGAATAGGTACTGCGAAATGACACTATTTCATGGTTCTTCAATACGTTAAGAAAAAGTGCTGAGAGGGAAGTGCAGGCGAGCATCGATAACTCGCCTGCACTAGGTGTGCTGAAATTTATTCGGCGACAAAATCGTCAAATGACTTTATTTCAACTTTGCTTTGCTTCGCTTCCAATAACGCGGTAAGCGCAGGTAGTTCTGACTTTTCCATTGCTTGATAAGTACTTTTTGCTTTATCAAACATGTCTTCTAATAGCGCAAGGTTCTGCATTTCAGACTTAGATGGTGCTACAAAACTTTGCGTAATTTTGCTGTACAAGTCTGCGATTTTCTCGCGTAGCTGAGGTTCAGCTGCACCAACGTAGTTGTCACCAGTAGTGATAACTAAGGTCTCCTTCAGCGCCATAAGCTTATCGGTGATCGCGGTAACTTCGTCAGATTCACTGCCTTGTGCTGCGTTTAGGTACTGGTCAACTTGATAAACTAAGTATGCTAAGTCTTGTGTCATGTCATATAGCTTCATCGTGGTTTCTTGAAGCTTGCGACGCTCACGCTTAGATAGGGCAGAGTCAGGATCGTTTTTAAGCGTTAATGTGCTTTCAAAGGTTTCTTTGCCCTTGGTTAATACCACTCTATATTCACCTGCTGGTGCGGTAGGGGCCGCGAAACCGCCGCGAGCAAACGTCTTTCCGGTAGCAATTTTAGGGACAGGTAAATGATAATCCCATGTGACCAAGTTAATCCCCTTCTTCTTGCCCGCTGGTAACGCTTTTACTAGCTCACCCTCTTCGTTGAAGATCTCAATCTTCATTTTTCCAAAGATGTGCTTTTTCTTCATATAGTAAGCAATTTTAGCTTCGTTATTTGGGTTGCGCCCTACAAACTGGGTTTCGCTGCCAAAGCCGCCAGCCCCAAAGCTTTGCTCTTCATCTATAATGGTTGCAGCTCCTTCATCGAAGAAATGTACTGCCTTCGCCAATACATCGTCGTTTAACTCACGAAGGGGTGATATATCGTCAATAATAATAACGCCGCGTCCATGTGTACCCATTACAAGATCGTTGGTACGCTCTTGCAACGCTATATAGTGCACCGCTGTCGCAGGCATATTGTTAGTGAAACGCTCCCACGACCTTCCGCCATTGATTGACACAAACAGACCAAACTCAGTTCCCAAAAATAGCAAATCTGGATTTACTGTGTCTTCCTGAATGTTTCTGGCGAAGCCTTCAATGGTGTCATCGTGAAGCGCTGTCCAGGTTTTACCAAAGTCTTGCGTTTTATAAACGTAAGGTTTCATGTCACCTGATGTATGACCTTCAAAGGTCACATAAGCAGTTTTCTTGTCGTGCACACTTGCTTCAATGTGTGACACCCATGTGTTTTTCGGTAAGTCAGGTACGTTGTCGATTAAGTTCGTCCACGACTTGCCACCATTTTTTGTAAGCTGAACATTACCATCATCTGTACCTACCCAAATGATGTCTTCATCAAAGCTCGACTCGGCAATGGTGAAAATAGTGGAGTGGTTTTCAGCACCTGAGTTATCCATCGACAGACCACCAGATTCCAGTTGCTTTTGCTTTTCGGGATCGTTAGTTGTCAAATCAGGTGAAATAATTTTCCACGTATCACCCATGTCGTCCGATACATGTAAGAACTGGCTGCCAATATAAATACGATCTGGCTCATTAGGGCTTAGTGTGATTGGTGCATTCCAGTTAAATCTAAACTTAGGCGTACCTTCAATAGGCAATGGCTGAATAGTCTTTATTTGTTTTAGCTTGGTGTTGTAGCGCCAAACGTTTTCAGCACCTTGCATTTCAGAATAGATTACGGGTTTGGTTTCGTGTTTTAACACGCGGAAGCCATCGCCAAAGCCGACACTATTCCAATCGCTTGCACGCACACCACCAGGGGCGGCAGAAGGGCCATACCAACTGCCGTTGTCTTGTAAACCACCGTACACATTATATGGCTGTGCGTTGTCTACACTGACGTGATAGAACTGAGATACAGGAATATTCTCAACAATTTCCATCGTGGTGCCGCCGTCCCACGTACGGTAAATACCGCCGTCAGTGGCGACAAACATTTGATCAGAATCGTTAGGATCAAACCAAATATCGTGGATATCAGAATGCATAGTACCCATGTTTCTAAAGGTATTGCCGCCATCTCTTGAAATCGAACCAAATAGGCCACCTTTCACAAGGATATCTGGGTTTTTCGGGTCAACCGTAATGCGCGAGAAATAGAAAGGTCTTACTACTAACCCAAAATCGCTATTAAGATGCTGCCATGTTGCTCCGGCATCATTTGAACCGTATAAACCTTTTTCTTCATCTTTCTCCGTTTCAAGCACTGCGTACAGTCTGTTCGGATCAGAAGGTGCAACGGCTACGGCAATTCGACCAAGCTTTCCTTCAGGGAAGCCTTGGTGAATTTTGTTCCACGTTTTACCGCCATCACTTGATTTATACAGTGCACTATTGGTACCGCCAGAGTTGAATGACCAACCGGTACGTCTAAATTCCCACATTGAAGCGTAGAGAACGTTTGGGTTTTGAGGGTCCATGATAAGGTCAGCACAACCTGTCGTTTCGTCGACATAAAGCTGCTGCTCCCACGTCTTGCCGCCGTCTGTTGATTTGTAGACGCCGCGCTGCTCACTGTCACCCCATAAACCACCCAACACACCAACGTAAATTTCGTTGCTGTTTTGCGGGTTTACGATAACGCTACTAATTCTTTCAGAGCCTTCAAAACCCATGAGCTCCCAGTTCTTACCGCCGTCACTAGTGCGGAACAGGCCGTCACCAATCGATACACTGTTACGCGTCCAGATCTCACCTGTACCAACCCATACGGTATTGTCAGGGTCGCTCGGGTCTACCTCAATAGCACCGATAGACTGAGGGAAATCTTCGAAGATGGGCTGGAAAGTTGCGCCACCATTCTCAGTTTTCCACACACCACCGCCTGCCGCGCCAGCGTAAAGCACTCGGCTATTCGTAGGGTGACCTTCAATGTCGCCAAATCTACCACTCATTAGCGCGGGGCCAATGTGACGTGCTTGTAAGTCGCCAAAAATTGGGCTGCCTTTTGCCTTGTCAACAGCAAGTGCGGGTGCACTTGCTGCTGTAGTGATTGCAATAGCAACTGCCAACGCCCAGCGTTTTGGGAGTTGATTCATGGGTTTATCTCCTTATAAAACCAATTTATTGTGCAGCTGGAAACGCGAACACGCTGTCATCAACAGTTGGGTTTAATTCAATCTCATTAATAACTAGTGGCGATGTAGCAGCAGGCTGTCCTTTAATGCCTTGTGTCATAGCAAACGGGAAATAAATACCGTCAACTTCTTGATAGTCACTCATTTTTATTTGTTGAACCTGGCCTTTCATTGGACCGCTGTGAATATCGCTTTCCATCATCACTAAGACCATGCTTTCTGCATCGAAGTAATAATATTCAATAGACGGTATTTCTTCGCCTTCAACGGTAATAGGCTCTTTAACTAGTTTCACCTTATAGGTGTCTTCGCCGTCAACACTTTCAGTGCCCATCAGTTCTGCTTGATAGCCTTTTTCAGCGTAATCCATTAACGAATCAGGGAAGTCGTTCATATTTAACTTCATGTTTTCGGTTTCTTCGGTTTGCGCTTTTTCTGCTTTCATAGTCATGAAGTTAGTGCTCCAAAGCGTTTCACCGTCAAATACGCCTTGCATGATTTCTTGACCCTGCACAGTTGCTTTGGTGTATTGCTTGCCCGAAGACTGTTGGACAATTTCCAATGGGAACTTCATCGGTCCTTGCGATACTTCGGCAACAATCTTGATACCTTTCATTGCTTTAAGTGCATCTTCCCCACCAATATTTTCATGGTATGTAGAGATAATTTCATCTGCATCGGTAGCGTGTGCCAATGAACTAAAACCAATTAAAAGCGCAGGCATGAGGATTTTTGCTAGTTTCATATCTATTTCCTTGTTTGTTTAAAACTTAAATTTACTTAGCTTACTGAATGAGTTGTCTGTTAGCGTTAGTCGTTAAACGCTTCAAAATATTACAGGCAAACTGAATAAAAAACGGTTGTCTGATAACCCAGTATATTGAACACGGGTATGGTTACACTATCACTAAAGGTAAAAAAAATGTGACATTTTGTTTCCTCGAGCATTGTTCGTTGAAAAAAGTGCTGAGTGATGGCGTTGAATTGATTTTCTTATTGCGAATCTCTTTGATTTTGCAATTCGCAAATTGAAAAAATGAGGTGTGTTTACTCAATAAAATAGACGTGATAATCAGATGGGCTTTTCTATATGATATTGTTTTAAATGATTAATTTATTGATGCTGATTAGTTTTATCTTGATGCTGGCATGCAACTTGTAATCACAGTCATTATTATCCTTTGATTGTGAGAAGTTAAATGAAGAGACAATGTAAGCTAGCAGCCGCAATGTTAATGGCATTTTCATCATGCCACGTAGCAGCAGACGCTTTTGACAGCTGTCCATCACAAGCCTTTCTAATGCAAGACACTACCGCCCAGTTATACGGGGTGAATCTCGTTACAGGAAACGTTGATTTACTTTCAAGTAATCTGGGCACGAACGACCGGATTAATGGTTTTGGGTTCAGTAACCACGACAGATACCTTTATGGTTGGGGTTATCAAAACAACACTATCGTACGAATTGGTAACGACTACCAAATTGAGCCGTTAACAGTAACCAATAAGCCCGGAGCGAACTTTTTTGTTGGTGATGTGGCGCTTACTGAAAATGCCTATTATCTGTATAAGAAAGGCAGTCAATATGGCTTGTATCGAGTTTCTTTAGATGAAGATGATGTCGATTATTTAGACATGCAGCGCGTAATCGATGGCGCTTCGCTTTCACTGCTAATCTATGACTTAGCGTTTCATCCCACCGACGGTTTTGCCTATGCTGTAGACAAATATGGTGACTTATATCGAATAGACGTTAGCACGGGTAGTAAGTCGAAAGTAAGCAACGTGGGGCAACGAGGAACCTTCGGCGCGGCGTATTTTGACGTAAACGGCACCTTTTACATTAGCCGAAACTCAGATGGAAACATTTTCCGTATCGATGTTGACGGGAATAATCCAAAGGCTGAGCTTTTCGCCTATGGCCCAAGTTCTGGCAATAATGATGGTGCGCGCTGTGCGATGGCACCCATCACCGATGAATCTGTGCCTGCGACTACTGATTTCGGCGATGCGCCAGATTCGTATTTAACTTCACTTGCCAGCAATGGCGCAAGACACGGTGTGGTTGAAGGCATTCATTTGGGTCATGCTATAGATGCTGAATATGATGCGCATGTTTCACCGTTCACTGATGAGCAAACCAATGGCGATGAAGACGGGGTAAACTTTATTACTGCGTTTGAAGCTGGTCTAGAAAGCTTTATGCAAGTAACAGTCGAAGGCGACGGCTTTTTAAGTATGTGGGTCGACTGGGATCAGGATGGCAAGTTCGACGCGAGCGAGCAATTAATTGCTGACAAAAGCTTAACTTCAGGCACGCACTTCCTCTTCGAAGATACTCCATTAGAGGTCACCTCAGGTGTAACTTGGGCCCGTGTGCGCTATACAACCACGGCGGGGGTTGGACCAAGCGGTGGTGTAACTGATGGTGAGGTGGAAGATTATCAAGTAGCGGTTGTTAACTCAGGCAACAGTTTAGTGAACAATACGCCATACTTCTTGGCCTTTGAAGACAACTGGCCTGAAACCGGTGATTATGATTTTAACGATGTTGTGATTCGTCTTAACTCGTCAATGATTGTCTCGCAACAAAACCACGTTAAAAAACTGAGCCTCACCGGTGAATTAACCGCTATGGGAGCGTCGTATAACAATGGGTTTGCTATTCAACTTGAAGGTATCACTAATGAGGATATCGATACTGATACAATTCGCTTTTATATCAATGGCGCCGAAGTGGCGACACCTCTATTAGAGAATGGTACCGAGTATGCGGTATTAAAAATTAGCGACGATTTATGGGATCACGTGACAGCAGGTGGTTGTTGGTTCTATAAAACTGAGGAAGGCTGTACATCCCAATATGAATTTAAGTTTGCAATTTCGCTTCAGTTCAATCGTGATGTGAGTGTAAGTAACTTCCCTCAGGCTCCTTACAAACCCTTCATCTTTGCCACAGAGGGGACCGAACATGGAGATGCCTTTGCAAGTAATCCAGGGCGCGGTTTGGAGATTCATCTTAAAAACAAAACACCTACAGCGTTAGCAAACACAAGTTACTTTGGTTTAGCTGAAGATGCCACAGACTTGGGAGCTGGGGCCACCTATCAAACAGAAAATGGATTACCTTGGGCTATAGCCATTAATGCAAGCACGAACAGTAACTGGCTTCATCCTCAAGAATATGTGGATATTTTAAGAGCTTACCCTCAATTTGCAGACTTTGTAAGCTCTAATGGCCAAGACAAAAAGTCATGGTTTAAGAGCGAAAACGCTGATTTATCAAAAGTTTATTCTTACTAAGGGGCTGACAATGAAACATCTTTTACTTATTCCAGCATTTGCAGTGTTAGTCGCTTGTGGCGGCGGTGGTAGCGGTAGCGATACGTCAGTTTCAAGTTCTAGTGGTAATGGGCAGTCTGCGCCTCCTGCGAGCACACCGCCTCCGGCAAGTACGCCGCCGCCCACTACTACGCCAGAACCGGTGGAAGAGCCAGAAGAAACAGGTGATATTATTAGTGATGAAAAATTCGACTTTATAGGCAAAAACAACCTAACTTTGTCACTGGATAATAATGCTGATGCATCGAGAGTGTACTTGAATGTTTGCAACAACTTTTCAACGGTGAATGGGGTAGTGCAAGTTGACTACACTACCTGTCAGTTGCGCACAACATTGCCTGCTGGTGCGGCTGAATATCAGCTCACGATTGGTGGTGATGTTGAACGGTTGGTGGCTCAAGTGTGGGTTGTAGAAGCTGGCGCTGTTCCAAAGAACTATTACTGGTCGGCTGCTAATGACGGTGCTGATTGGTCAATTGAAGTTAACTAACTACGCTAATCCAATGCATCTGCGAATATTCTGCAGGTGCATTGGATCTCACTATTGTCTATTTATCTGACCCAGCCTTAAGCCTCGTGCTCATTTTTCATTAGCCATGCATAAGCAGTTGTAAATGCGGGCTCTTGAAATTGTTTTAAACCTGTTTCAGAGAACGGCACTGCCAAAGGATTTTTGCGTAACGATTCTTTTATGTCAGTTGGGCTGAAGACAATCACGTCTAAATCGTCGATAAGCTCAATGGCTGCTTCAAGCTTAAAACCAATGGCGCTGCCTGCAAACTTGCCTTTGCTCTGACGCTGACGAATGATAACAGCATCCACTTTATAATCAGCCGCTAATTTGGCAAACGTGCTCTGAAAGTTCTTTAAACCCTTAGCGCTAGTGTCTGCAAGTGTTAAGCGGCGAGAGCGACAATCTGGAATATGAAATACACCGTCAACTAACGACAATAGACATACGGTAGCGTCGTTACTTTTTAAATCTACACCTAAAACTTTCATTCTATTTCCTTCAATAATTTGCGCGCGATTATACCGATTTGAAGCTGTTAAATGGAGTTTAATTCGTTTTTGCCTAAACTGACATCTGGGTGACAAAAAACGTAGGCTTAATGGGACCGACCTTCGGCCGACAAGCTTGCGTAGCGATTTGTCGAATTGCAGGCACAAAAAAACCGACTCAAAGGTCGGTTTCAGTATCAACTTCAAAAAGAAGAAGATGGTACCAGTGGGCGGACTTGAACCGCCACGCTATCGCTAGCAACGGATTTTGAATCCGTCATGTCTACCAATTCCATCACACTGGCATTGTGTATGGTTATCAACGTGGAGTTGATGCTTGGCATTATAGCGATGCCGCGCGCCTATACAACATTTTTTTAAGCTTTTTGTGATTAAGTGCCGAAAGATTGTTCAAAAGCGTATTTTGCTTTATTCATTTCTTTATTATTCAACAGAGCATGATCTTTACCAACGCTGGAGTGTCCAGTTAATCGCTACTACCGCAATTATTGACGATGCAATGGGCATAATAGCTTTTGAATATAACCGTATGTTTCTAAGTAAGATTAATAAAGGTAATAGCAGTGTAACTATGGCGAGTTGGCCAATCTCAACGCCTAAATTAAAGGCGAGAACATTCATTACCAAATTGTTCGACTGAGCATTAAGGTCGCCAAAAACACTGGCGAACCCCATTCCATGAAGTAGGCCGAACCCGAAAGTAATAAACCCTAAGCGCATGATGACTGGGTACACATTGTTGATGGCAGTAATAACCACTGAAATGGCAATACCTAACTCAACAATACGGCTATCAAGCGTTATAACATCTAATGCTGTTGCGGTTAACGTAATTGAGTGCGCTAAGGTAAACGTGCTCACTAAAATTACCGTACTTTTGATGATATGCTGTTTGCTATGTTTTTTTACCCAGCTTTTATTTTCTCTATAAAGATTCACGGTAAGCAACGTAGCCACTAAGAACAGAATATGATCTAGACCAATAAAGATGTGCCAAATTCCCTGATAAACCATCTCGTTAAACTGAGAAATCCAGTTGTTTTCATCAGCTGATATAGTTATAAGAGGTCGCTCATCGGTTAGGACATACACATTTGTGTGGTCGCTTAACGTTAGTGTTGTGAGTAGTTTGTGCGTTGGAAAGTTATTAACTATGCCGGTGTACTGAATCGACACTTCGTTTAAAGAAGCGCAATTTACTGATAGTGGATATGCGAGTAGCGACTCAGCAGATATCTCCCGTAGAGAGGGTTGGGCTACGCTAATGGAGCATCGCGTTTCGCTGCCTCGTATCACTAAGTGTTTTTGAATGTAGTCGTTTGCTACATTATGGTTTCTGTTGACCTCACCCCAAGTCAAACTCCCATCGTTGTTAATGTCCAAACCAGCGGCTCGTCCAATATCTTCAGGCTTTAGTAGAAGTTCGCCCAAAAGCGATTCACTTGAACTGTTTTTAAGCGTTAAATAGCCGTTGCTCAATTCGTGTGAAAATGTGAAAGCACTGAAGGCTGCAAAAATAAAAAATGCGATAAATCTATTCATGATTCGTACACTAAAGTAGTTGAAAGCGTTAAGCATTGGTTGAGACACCATTAGCTTGGCGAGCGCGCTTCAAAAGTTCTTGGTCATCCAGTGACTGTGCGAACTGCCAATTGAGTTCAGCAAATTTGAGTGCCAATGGATAATCAGGTTCTATCTCTAAAAAGTACGTGGCAACTCGTGCAGCGTGAGAGCTGTCTTCGCGCCATACTCGAATTTCCATGTTCTTAGCAAGTTGATTTTGCACTTCAGATAACACAATACCTTGTGCTCTCTCGGCAATTGCCCATTTAAGAAGTAGGCCATCGTCGGCTGTCGATATATCAGACACGACGGCGGCAAGTGTAGAGGTTATCGTTTCGTAATTTTTCAATGCAAAATGAGCGTCGGCCCAAACTAGCATTGCGCTTATGGGAAGCTGCTCAAAATTAGTTTTTACTAGATATGTAATTGCTGCTTCAGGATTACCAAGTCGCAGTGCCATATCTGATAGTACTTCATAAAACCACTGGCGCTCAGCAGGTCTTGCTTTACTGGTGTAGCGCTCAAATGCGCTAAGTTTATTGAGCAGTTTTACATCTCTATTTTGTGAAAAATCGGCATTTATCATGCACGTAAAGGCTATCAAAAAGCTTGTTTGACCTACCAATTTCTCGCAGTATTCTTTTGCTTTTTTAATATTACCTTGTTGTATATTGATATCTGCCAACAGTAATTGTGCAGCTGGAGAGCGAGAGTGATTTATTTTTTTAAGGTGTTGTTGAGCTTGCTCAAATTTATGAATGCCCTGTAATAATCGAGCTTCTAATAACACTAAACGCTCTTTTTGTCCGGCACTTAGTAATCTAATGTCGTTTCGCATGAAGTTTACAAAACGCGTTACTCGTTCTCTTTCATCTCCAGATGCTGAAAGGTAACGACTTGAAGACAGCACCTCTTCCGCTTCATCTATACTCTCTATTGATAGCTGCTCAGGCTGCCATGTTGCGATAACCGTATTAAAATCTAGATTTCCAGTTTGGGTATACGCTGAACAAGCTATCGAGGCCAGCGATACACTTGCTAAAGCGAATTGCAGAGCTGAATGCTTTAAAAACTTCATTAGAACTTCCTTTAAAAAAGCCGTCCTTGGCTTTGCGGTTGACACTGTGTACTGACGGTTCGTTATTGACCAATCAATAGATCATCGAACGTGGTCTCGTCAGCATCTTGAGTGAACTCGCGCCCGTTAATTGGCAGAGGTTCATCGATGGGTGCTTGATTAAAGGCATCACGGGTATAGCTAGAGAACGATACCTGCTGAGCCTCAATCGTAACGCTTACGGTGGCCGTAACCTCTGGGTTTACGCCGTCAGAAACGGTGAATGTGAAGCTATCAATACCCGTTACCTGAGCGTTAGGTGCGTAGGTAAAGCTGCCATCAGCATTAACTTTGGCATTACCTAATGTACCGTTTTCTCCAAGCCCGAAGGTAAGCGCATCACCATCGGCGTCGGTTGCTGTCAACGTACCCTCAAAGGCAATATCTGCTTGTGTCGTCAGCATTTCATCAACGGCTACGGGCGCTGCATTTTCTTCTGGCGCTTGATAATCGTTATCGTCATCACTATCGAAACAGCCAGATAGCGCTAGTACCAATCCAGAAATGACCCACATTTTGTGCTTTAGGAAAGGGGCTGGAGCCGAACCCACAAACGCGGGTGCATTTGGATTCTTGTTAAATAACCTAATCTTCATGGACATGATGGATCTCCTTATTCAGAGCCAGCAAGTGGTGTTTTTAGGTACGGAAATGATGAATCAATCATACTTGCATCTACAGGTGCGCCATCAGTGAAAGGTACATTACCCACACTAGCGTCTTCTGGTGTACAAAGGCCCAGGTCTGTATCTTCAACTGCTACCGGGATGGGATAGCACAAGCGGCCCATAACTACGCGAAGGGCAATATCGACCACGTCATCACCAGGGCGGCGACCGTTAGGAAATCCTGCTAAGTCATCGCCTGCAACACCAAATGCTGACTGTGATTCGGCTGGCGTTGCTGGGATCCCTGTGTTTAGGCGCAGCATTTCTGATGCTGTAACCGTTGCTTGCTGGTTAACACCTGGGAAACCTGTAAGGAACGCTGTCACTAAGTCCATACGCGGGAAGTTAGTCGGCGCAAGGGTCTCGATATCCGTGCCCAGCGTAGTATTCACTGCATCTTTAAACAGAATGTTCAGTAGTTCTGGCAAAGAAGGGTGGGTTACATAATCAGCGAATTGACCGTCTGCACTTGGGTGAGAAGTTGAGAATTTGTCTTTATCGCCAATGCCAATAACAAGCTCATTGACTAGCGGGCTACCTAAACGAGACACCTGAGTCATCGCGCCGCCATTAGCCTCAGGTTTCGCAAAAGTGGCATCTGGGTTTAGGATGCGCGCCTGCGGTAAACTTGCCGTGGTCCAGCTACCTATTACGCCGTTACCTTCACCAGTGATGCACGCTTTTGGAACTTCAATAGATAACGCTGTCACGTTTTTATCGGCTAAGTCGTCATTCATCGCGCTTTGCGTTATACCGCCAGGAAAACCCTCGCCATCACCTGCGCCCGGTGCGCTGTCGCCCTCAACAGGTACATAATTTACCAAGTCGAATGTTTTGCCTAAGTTAACAACGAAGGGGTCTTTACGCTGACCAACAAACACTTTGGCCATATCATCGCATCCAGGAATACTGAATGAGTAAATAAAGCTCTCAGCATAACGCGCGTATTCAGTTTCACTGGTAAAGGTTTTGTTACCAATGTAATCAAGCGGCTTTTTGAACATATCGCCCATGGCGGGAGTAAGCGTAGTGCGCGTGCCTGTCTGCATGTCGCCGCTCACCATAGTAAGGCTGTACATCTCTGAAAAATTCGCTGCGCTTGAATCATCTGCGCTGATACCGCCTACATTTTTAAGCGGCACTTTCACCATTTTTTGTTCGCCTTCAGGGCCGATAGGCAGGGCAATACCTTCGTTCTCGGCGGCAAGCATATTGTTAAACTTGAAAACAAAGCTTAGGTCTTCAACCGCGTCGCCATCACTATCAATATGAATCGCGTAGTGCGCGTTGGGATCCATAGCAAAGTAGTTAGGACCACCGTAGGC
The DNA here is from genome assembly GCF_020515205.1 of Alteromonas sp. McT4-15. Classification (NCBI taxonomy): domain Bacteria; kingdom Pseudomonadati; phylum Pseudomonadota; class Gammaproteobacteria; order Alteromonadales; family Alteromonadaceae; genus Alteromonas; species Alteromonas sp. McT4-15. The sequence goes on along the minus strand of NZ_JAJALG010000022.1, from coordinate 17,519 downwards.
ATCTTGCAGTGGAATATAGTTTGCTATGAAAGTCACATAATCTTCACGACCTTGTTCATAGCTATTGAAAGCATAAAAGTCGGTGCTATCTAACGCTGGGTGGCGAGTGATATTCGGTGCTTCTCGGTGACTTGACGCTATTGCGCCAGCAGTTACAGCTGCACATGTCACGGCAATAGCCAGTGACAAAGTTTTGCGTTTAAATTGTATCATGTCGAGTCTCTCTGTTTTTTATGAGTTCAAGAGACCAAACGACCGAGGTTTCACCTTAGATGCAAAATTGTTTAAAAAATTAGAAAAAAGTTTTTATGAAAAGTAAAAGGCCACGTTTCGTGGCCTTTTGGTATGCAGCTTAGCGCGGGAAATTACACGGAAACAATCGGCGCTATATATAGCACTTCCGTTGGTGCGCCTGTTACCGAGCCGCCTGGTGCTTCTAAGCTCACTGCTAACGCCGCGATACTTTGATCTAGCAAGATATCTGGTGTCGCGCGCGTGTCGCCATTAACCTCAGGCATTAAGCCGAGGGAAATTGGTGCTTCGCCGTTTGCCGGCACCATCCAAAGCTCATAGTCTTTGTCTGCTAACGCGACAAATGCATCGGTGACCTTAACATTCATAGTCGTGTCAGAAACTTCTATCACCCACAATGGCGTGTTATCAGCATTATTGACTACGGCAATATGGGAAACCTCTGGGGTAGGCGCAGGTTGCATGACGAAAAGCAATACGGCCAACACCATTGCAGCAGCTGTGGATATGAACGATAAGTTCTTCCAACGCTTCTGATTTACTTTTTCAAGAGCAACTACATTGTCGCCACTTGGTTTAGTACTAGTCGTTTGATCGACATACTCTGTATCATTGGCCGCCTTGTGGCCAAGCTTAATTTGTATATTCTCCCACACGCTGTCAGGTGGTGTCACCGGAGGCAAGGTTTCAGCAAACCCAGTAAGATATTGCTCCCATTGTGCGGTTGCATCGCTAACAGCCTGATACTGCATCATTAGCTTTTGATAGCGCGTTCGCGCTTTGCCGCGCAGCGTTCCAACTACATATTCAGCCGCGAGAGCGTTTAATCGTTCTTCTTTTAAATAATTCATAGCGATAGGCACCTCTGCAAGCTTTGCAAGCCTCGTCTTATCCAGCTTTTAATGGTTCCAAGTGGTGACGCCAAGTGAGTCACCACCTCTTGATGTGACATACCATTCACATAGGCTAAATGGATAGCTTGACGCTGTGGTCCATCAAGTTCATCTAAACAAGAGGCTAATTTTGCTTGTTCTGCCTCTAACTTTATTGATTGCGTAGTTTCCATACCTGACGGTGCATCATCTTTTAATTCGACTTCATTTCTAACATTGTGATAGCGGATTAAATCGAGCGCACGATAGCGAGCTATACTGACCATCCAGGTAAGTACCGTACCTTTGCCTCGTTGATAGTTACCGGCGTTATGCCAAATTTTGATGTAGGCGTCTTGGGTGGCTTCGTCAGCAAGTTCGGGACGTTTTAAAAGCCTTAAAGCAACAGCGTAGAGCTGTGGACTTGTTATCTTATAAAGCTCTGCGAACGCTTTTTTGTCGCCGTCTGCGGTTTTACACAGCAGAGGAAACAGAGTTTCGTGTTCCATTGTTGCTCCTATTTTTATCGTTGTGGTGCGGCCATTTATTTATTGCTTTAACTGTTTGGCGGCTACTTCTTAAACTAGCATGTTTTATATACAACTACCTGAATGATTACCTAATCAATAGACAGACTTCTAAACAACATAGCGCTTATGTATTAATACTTTATTGAAAAGGTAAGGCGAACATTTCTCGGCTCTACAGGGTGATAATGCAAATCCTCAATCCCTTCGTCTGGCTCTCCGGGCAGCCTAGATGCGTAAAAATAATCAATATCGTGATCGCCACTGTCTAGGGCATTGAGTACTTCTAGCGTTACGTCCCATGTTGGCTGGCGATAGGCAATTTGAGCATTAATTAAAAATGTTGATGGCGGTGATATTTCATCGAAACTTTCTACGGTGCGAGAGCTTAAGTAACGGCCTCGTAGGGTATAACTGAACCCTAGTTGATTACTTTTTTGGAAGTAGGTCAGCCCCGCACTCACCACACCTGGTACGGTACCATCAATGTGATGACCTTCGCCTTCGACGCTGTCGCTAAATCGTGCCTTTGTCCACGCTGCTTCAATATCTGCAGTTAGGTGATGGCTCATCCAGTAGTAGGCACTCACTTCAATGCCGTGTCTCTCTGAGGGGCGACTGGCTTCAGTAAAGCCTGCATCACCAACATATACCAGCTCGCTATCAAGTACTAAGCGCCACAGGGCAGCAGATAGGTTATAGGTTTTATTATCGGTATAGTTAACGCCCGCTTCGTAGCCAAGGCTCTTTACTAATAAGGGAGCTGCTTCGGTAGCGTCACCACTTATTGGATCTATGCTAATTGTTGCTCCTCGTGCATCGTTAGAATGAAAGCCCTGCCCAATGTTGGCAAATGCGGTGAGTTGGTCTGATACACTGTACTTCAAGCCCGCTTTAAGGGTAAATATACCGTCACTTTCGCTTCCTGAATTAGTACCAAGATTGCTAGTAACGTCCACATCTAAGTAATCGTATCGAGCACCTAATGACAGGCTTAGTGCGTCACTCAATACAATGTTTGATTGAGCAAAAAGTGCATAGCTGTTGCTTTTAATCTCGTCTTCTCGAATAGTGCCAAAGCGGGTTAAGTTTTGGGTGCGATACAAACCCACGTTTTCAATATCGTCGAAACGCCACTGGCCACCTAGCGTAATACTGCTTCCATCCGTAAGCGCCAATGGAAGGGTAGTGAATATTTCACCACCGTAAATTTTTCGGTCGTCGGCCTGTTCGAATTGATCGCCAGTCGTAGGGTTATCAAGGAAGTAAGTAAAATTAGAAAAAAGGCTAAGCGTTGTATCTATGGCATAAAGTGAGGCATTCCATGTATCACTGGTATAGTTTGCGGAGAGACTATAGCGAGACGAATCGCCGCCAACTTGGGTGTCGATAGAGCCAAGACGGTCAATTAAGCCGCTTTCAATAGCGCGTTCAGGTACTTGGTCAGCACCGTTCCAACTATTATCGTAGGCCATACCTGTAATGGCGAGTTGGCCGTCTAGCAAGGGCGTAATATAACGAATATGGGCGTTTTTCTTTTTTACATCTTCGTCAACGTCAGTCCACGGACCGTCATAGGTTTGATATTCCAAAGCTGTAATAACGCGGCTTTCTCCAGACTCAAAGTGATTTAATGCGACGGCTCGCTTGAACCCAAATTCTCCTACGCCTAAGAACAACTGGTTTTGCTCAAGTGAGTTCCTTAAGTTGAAGAACGCCCCGCCAGCGCTCGAAAAGTCGCCGATGTTGGCATAATAGGTGCCTTTAAAGTAGCTTAGGTTGTCGATAAATTCGGGGATAATAAAGTTAAGGTCACTGTAGCCTTGGCCATGTCCGTGGCTTCGCATATTCACTGGCATGCCATCTACACGTACAGTGAAATCGGTGCCATGGTCGAGGTTAAAACCACGCAGGAAGTACTGGTTGGCTTTCCCCGAACCGCTGTGTTGGGTCACCATCATGCCTGGAATAAATTCAAGTATTTCACCGGCGCGCAACATTGGGCGCTCAATTAAGGTGTCACCAGACACCCACCCTTGCGAAGCTGAGATAAACTCACCATCTTTTACAGACGAGTCACCACGTACTCGAATATGCTCAATATCACCTTCGGGGTCGTCTAATGCCATTGCAGTACACATGTCGAGCGAAAATGAGCTAGCGATAAGTATTGTTACCAGAGTTTTTGCTGTCACCGTATTTACGTCCATTATCCATTTGTAATAGCAATAACGATTAACAATGGTTAATGGATGCACGAATATGGGAACATTTTTCTGTAAGCTTACGTGCTTATTGCACTATTAAATGACGCTAAGTAAGGCTTATGTTATCCATGTCTTAGCTTTAAATGAGATGTCTTTATCGCGCACTTATTTATGTATAGCACTTCGAAGAAACTCTGAATTAATGAACGCAGTATTTGTAGCGAAAAATATAAAGGTGAGTTTGAAGAAATAGCAGAGTGATCTTTCCATACAGAGCGGACACTATTAAAACTATACGTGGATCTTTTTCTTATGGAGAGTACCTGTGCCTAGCATCACTCGCCGTCATTTTCTTCAATTAACTGGCTCAGGTTTGCTCATTGCGCACAGCCCTTATTTACTAGCTCAGCCCCCTAAAAAGAAATTAGGCGTCGCTTTGCTTGGGCTGGGCAATTACAGCACGAATTTATTAGCACCAGCGCTAAAGCACACCAAGTATTGTGAGCTGCGAGGCATCATTACAGGAAGCGAAGGAAAAATTCCTCAGTGGCAAAGAAAGCATGGTATCAAGGATAACAACGTATACCTGTACCGCACCATGGCCGAGGTTGCGAACAATGATGACATCGACATTATCTATGTAGTTACCCCCACTGGAACACACAAAGATTTTGCGGTGCAAGCTGCAAATACCGGAAAGCACGTGTGGTGTGAAAAGCCTATGGCAATGGATAGCAAGGAGTGCCAAGCTATCATCGATGCCTGTAAAAGCAATAATGTTACCTTGTCTATTGGTTATCGCATGCAGCACGAACCGAATACACGCACTTTTCGTCAGTATCTGAAGACAAAGCCCTATGGAAATATAACGGGGGTATCGAGTTTCGCGGGCTATGCCGGGCAGGGGAGAGCAAAAGACAACTGGCGTATGAAAAAGCATATGGGAGGCGGTGCACTTTATGACATGGGGGTTTATGCGATAAACAGTGCGCGTTTTTTGACTGGCCGCGAGCCAGTGGCGGTTACCGGCAATCACCCTCCAAAACGCTTTCCTGAGAAATTTACCGAAGTTGATGAAACTACCTTGTTTACCATGGATTTTGGGGGCGGGCTGGTGGCTGACTGTGGTACGAGTGTTGTGAAAGGATTCAACCACTTTAAAGCAGACTGCGAAGACGGTTGGTATCAACTTAAGCCCATGCAGAGCTATAACGGTGTAACGGGCACGACGTCAGACGAGAAAATACTCCCCCCTATAGACGGTATGCAGCAAACGCTTCAAATGGATAACGATGCCTTAGCCATACTAACCGGGCGACAGCCAATGGTAACTGGTAGAGAAGGGCTGTCTGATATCAAAATTGTAAATGCGATATTTGAGGCTGCGAAAACCGGTAGAACAGTAACTCTGTAAGCTTTTGCTGACGTATCGCTCATATTCATACTGACTAAATGCTTAATCACCTGATTCACTTATGATTGCTTGTAGATTAACGCTAATGTGGCAAACTACGCGCCAATGAAGTTTTAAAACGGGTTATTCATGGCCAGAGACAGAAAAAAGAAAGCAGCACGTGCTGTTCAAGCCAATGACAACGAAGTTCAAACGCAAAATACTGAGCAAATGGAGCGAGCAGGTTTTTTGCGTCGCCTGTTGGCAATGATTTACGATACGCTAGTGGCAACTGCCGTGGGTATGTGCGCTGCCATGGTGATGATCGTAACGCTGGTGGTCATGCTGAAAAATGGTGTGCTTGACTTACAAGGTTATGCTGAGCCTGCTGATCTTATTCAGGCGTCATTTGGCTATAAACTGCTTATTCAAACGTGGGTAGGCGTGTGGATAGTTGGTTTTTTCTTGTGGTTCTGGCGCCGAGGCGGTCAAACCCTAGGCATGCGTGCATGGCGTTTGCGCATTTATAGCACGGTTGAAGAGCCAATGACGTGGCCGCGCTTGTTCATACGCTTAATAGCATCGTTGGGCGGTTTGGGTACATTGCTTGTTTTATTCGATTTTAAAAACAAACAATCACTGCAAGACCGCCTTGCGAAGACCGAGGTGTTAAAGCTCACCAAAGAAGCCAACGACCACAAAAGTTGGTAAATAGCGTAAGGCGCGAATTAGCGCCTTAACATTATTCCTGCGATAGCAGCAAAAAGTAAGCTAGGGAGTAAGGCTCCCAAGAAAGGCGGAAGTTGATACACCAAGCTTACCGGCCCAAATACTTCGTTTAGAATAAAGAAGCCAAAGCCTGTTAGCACGCCCATGATCACGCGTGCGCCCATAGTAACACTGCGCAATGGGCCAAAGATAAATGACAACGCCATTAACAGCATAACGCCAACCGATATGGGCTGAAAGATCTTTCGCCAAAGCGCTAATTCGTAACGAGCAGGGTCTTGCTGGTTATTCTCAAGGTAGTTTACGTAATCTAATAAGCCAGTTATCGACAATGCCTCTGGCTTAACTGCAACTATACCCAACTTATCTGGAGTGAGTGTGGAGTTCCAACGCATACTATCGCTGGTCTCAAGCGTTACTTGAGTATCGCTAAATTGCGTTACCTCGACATCGCTTAGCCACCAACCATCGCCATCGAACTCACTGTTTTTGGCATAGGTAATACTTTGCAGAGATAAATCATCATTAAAATTAAAGATACTAATATCTTTTAACGAGTCTTGGCTAAGCACCTGACCAATACTCACAAATCGCTCGCCATCCTTAGCCCACACTAATTTGTCAGATGAAAATAAGCTACCGCCAGAAATGGCTTCGGTACGAATTTGTTTGGCTTTGGTTTCACTGTAGGGAGTAACCCATTCGCCCACAGCCATTACCAGTAAAATCATGACCAATGTCGACTTCATGGCAGAATTAATGATATTCCAGCGGCTGAGTCCCGCTGCTTGCATCACCACTAGCTCGCTATTGCTCGCCAGCACGCCCATACCAATCAGGCCGCCAAGCAAGGTTGCCATCGGGAAAAACTGTTCTAAGTCGCGTGGTAAACTCAGTAAAACATAGAGAAAAGCAACCATCATGTCATAGTCACCTTCGCCGATTTTTCTTAGCTGCTCAACAAACTTAATGAGTGCACTTAAACCGATAAGGACACTTAGTGTGACCGTTATTGTGCCTAATAGTGTGCGCGCAATATAGAGATCGAGGATTTTAAACATTTACTTTTTCCCCAATATCCACGCACGAAATTGTGTGCCGGTTTTTCTATCTCGAGCAATCAAGGTAATACCAATTATTAGCATGATTGTGTGCACCCACCAAAGCCCCAATTGAGGTGGCATTTTGCCATCTTCGAGTACGCGTCTACTTGCAAGTAATAACAAGAAATACCCTAAGTACAACAGTATTGCGGGGAACATTTTACCAAAGCGTCCCTGACGAGGATCTACCGCACTCAGCGGTACCGCGATTAGGACCAAAAATGGAATAGATAATGGAATGGCAATACGCCATTGAAGCTCAGCACGTGCCTCAATACTGTCATCTTCCCATAGTTCTGATGTGGGTAATACGCTCACTTTTTTACGGGTTTCATCAGCGGGTTTATCTGCAATCTGAATTTGGTATTCATCAAACTCAACTTTGCGATAAGCCTTTTCAGATTGATTGCCTTCATACTGCACACCTTGTTTAAGTACAAGGTTTCGCGTGCCGTCTGGGTTGTTGGCTACTTCGCCCGTTTGTGCATACACTACCCGCACTTCGCCATCATTACCTTCGGTCTGATTTTGCGACAAGAATACGCGAAGTAACTGGTCTTCATTGTCACTATTGCTATCAACGTCGTGAACAAAAATAACGGCCTTTTCATTGCCAGTTTGCTGGAATCGTCCAGGCATAAGTGCAGAAATACCTGCCTCACTGCGGGCTTTCTCGCGTAGTTGGTATTCATTTTCCGCCGCCAGTGGTGCGAAATATAGCGTAATGGCCCCTGTGACTACCATTATCAGCACAGATAAAAACAACATAACCCGCGTGACGTACCATTCGCTGATACCACAGGCACGCATGACGGTCATTTCACTGTCTACATACAATCGGCCATGGGCCAACATAATGCCCAAGTACGCACTGATGGGTAACACGAGTGATGAGAGTATTGGGGCATATAAACCTAAAAAGCCTAAAACAAGGCCTGCAGGGATATCACCATCAGAAGCGTCGCCTAAAACGCGCACAAACCTCAAGGTGACAAAAATTGCCATTAAGATGAAGAAAATCGCTAACTGAGATTTCAGCGTTTCCTTAAGTAAATAGCGGAATATCAGCATCTCAGTCCTTCCGGAAAATTAGGAATTTTAGTGAAAGAATGCACAATTTTGTTTAAACTTACCGTTTTTACAAGTTTTGCCTGCAATCATAAACCGTTTGCATGGTGTTTTGACGCAAAAATAGCCTATATTTCATAGGGCGTTTTGCGTGATTTGCAGCGTAATCAATAGTTATGCTGTGTATTAAAACATAAAGCAGCGCGAAACGTTACGTGATTTTAGTCATCGTGCAAACCATAAACGACGAAAAGCGAGGTGATATCGTGGAGTTTAGTGTAAAAAGTGGCAGTCCAGAAAAACAACGCAGTGCATGTATTGTTGTGGGTGTCTTTGAGCCGCGCCGCCTAACGGCAGTGGCTGAACAGCTAGACGAAATCAGTGAAGGTTACATCAGCAACTTGCTACGCCGCGGCGATTTAGAAGGCAAGGCAGGTCAAATGTTGCTTTTACACAATGTGCCAAATGTACTGAGCGAGCGAGTCCTTCTTGTCGGTTGTGGTAAAGAGCGTGAACTAGACGAGCGCCAGTACAAAAACATCATTGCCAAAACGATCCAAACGCTGAACGAAACGGGTTCAATGGAAGCAGTGTGCTTCTTAACTGAATTACACGTTAAAGGTCGCGATACGTATTGGAAAGTGCGCCAAGCAGTAGAAGCGACTGAAGATACGCTGTATACCTTCATGCAGCTTAAAACTAAAAAAGGCGAGCCTCGTCGTCCCCTGCGCAAAATTGTATTTAATGTACCTACTCGCCGTGAGCTAACGGTAGGAGAGCGTGCCGTTGAGCATGGTCTTGCAGTATCTCGCGGCGCCAAAGTAACCAAAGATGTGGCTAACATGCCGCCAAATATCTGTAATCCAGAATATCTGTGGCAACAAGCACAAGAATTAGCAAGCCAATACGATAGCGTTACTGCTGAAGTGGTTGATGAAACCCAAATGGCTGAGCTTGGCATGCAGGCCTATCTGGCGGTTGGTCGTGGCTCTGAGAATGAAAGCATGATGAGTATTATGCACCATCGTGGTGGCCCTGCTGACCAAGCGCCTATCGTGCTTGTTGGTAAAGGCTTAACCTTCGACTCAGGCGGTATTTCAATTAAGCCTGGCGAAGCGATGGATGAAATGAAATACGACATGGGTGGTGCAGCAGGGGTACTAGGTACCATGCATACCATTGCGGCGCTGAATTTGCCGATTAACGTTATTGGTGTACTTGCTGGCTGTGAAAACATGCCAGACGGCAAATCGTATCGTCCGGGCGATATTTTAACGACAATGTCGGGCCAAACGGTTGAAGTGTTAAACACGGATGCCGAAGGCCGTTTAGTGCTTTGTGATGCGCTAACTTACGTTGAGCGTTTTGAGCCAGAGTTGGTAATCGATGTAGCTACCCTTACGGGGGCGGCCATTATCGCGCTTGGTCACCATGCAACAGCGGTAATGAGCACACACAACCCTCTAGCACACGAGCTACTTAATGCATCTGAGCAAAGTTCAGATCGTGCGTGGCGTTTACCGCTATGGGACGACTATCAAGAGCAGCTTGAAAGTCCGTTTGCCGATATGACAAACCTAGGCGGTCGTCCTGCTGGTTCAATTACCGCTGGCTGTTTCTTGTCGCGCTTCACCAAGAAGTACAACTGGGCGCACCTTGATATTGCAGGTACAGCATGGCGCAGTGGCAAGAACAAAGGCGCAACGGGCCGTCCAGTGCCTATGCTGTCTCAGTTCTTAATGAACCGCGCTGACATCAAGTTAGAGGACTAATTATTCATGCCACAGGTTATTTTTTATCAACTTACCAGTAGCGACAACGGTGTGGCAGGCCGCGCCAGTGAAGTGATTGCATCGGCATACGCTAATAAACAAAAAATTAGCGTATTGTGCGACACTCAGGCGCAGGCTGAGCAGGTTGATGAATTGTTGTGGCAGCTACCGTCAGACCGTTTTGTTCCCCATAACCTTCACGGTGAAGGTCCACAAACGGGTACGCCGGTAGAAATTTGTTGGCAACCGCAACAGGTAGCCAGACGACAAATGGTGGTAAACGTGGGCTCTGGCATGGTGCCTTCGCCCAACCAACATCGCCAAATTATTGATTTTGTACCCGTGGATGAAAACGCTAAGCAAGCGGCGCGGGTAAGATATAAAAACTATCAGCAAGCTGGTTGCAACATGCAGTTTAAGTCTGCATAGGTCATTCGCATTCAGCTTCAATTTGAGAGTAAGTAATGGATAAAACCTTTGAACCGCAGTCCATCGAGCAGCAATGCTATAAGTCATGGGAAGATGCGGGTTTATTTAAAGCTTCAGGCAGTGGCGACCCATATTGTATTTTGCTTCCGCCACCTAACGTAACGGGTAGCCTTCATATGGGCCATGGTTTCCAACAAACTATTATGGATGCCCTTACTCGTTATCACCGCATGAAAGGTGACAACACGCTTTGGCAAGTGGGTACAGACCACGCGGGTATAGCAACACAAATGGTCGTTGAGCGTCAGCTTAACGCACAGGGTAAGACTCGCCACGATTTAGGTCGCGAAGACTTCGTTAAAAAAGTGTGGGAATGGAAAGAGCACAGCGGCGGTACTATTACCGGCCAAATGCGTCGTTTGGGTACGTCACCTGACTGGTCGCGCGAAGTGTTCACCATGGACGAAGACCTGTCTAAAGCTGTGACAGAAGTATTCGTGAAATTGCACGAAGAAGGCCTTATTTATCGTGGTAAGCGTTTGGTAAACTGGGACCCGGTGCTTCACACTGCGGTATCAGATCTAGAAGTACTGAACGAAGAAGAAGACGGCCACATGTGGCACATGCGCTATCCGCTTGCGGATGGCAGCGGTGAGTTAGTTGTAGCGACTACCCGCCCTGAGACTATGCTAGGTGATACAGCGGTTGCAGTACACCCAGATGACGAGCGTTATCAAGACTTTATCGGCAAAGAAATTAAGCTGCCTATTACTGGTCGTTTAATTCCAGTGATTGCCGATGACTATGTCGACCAAGAATTTGGTACAGGCTGCGTTAAAATTACGCCAGCTCACGACTTCAACGACTACGACATGGGTAAGCGTCACAACCTACCTATGATCAATATTCTTACTGACGATGCAAAAATTAACGATGATGCGCCAGAAGCATACCGTGGTTTAGATCGCTTCGACGCGCGTAAGCAAATTGTTGCAGACCTAGAAGCACAAGGTTCACTGGTTAAGATTGAACCTCATAAGCTAAAAGTACCGCGCGGCGACAGAACCGGTGCAGTCATCGAGCCATACCTAACTGACCAATGGTATGTTGCCGTTGAGTCTCTTGCAAAGCCTGCTATTGAAGCAGTAGAAAGTGGCGAAATTCGATTTGTGCCAGAGAACTGGAACAAAACGTATTACCAGTGGATGCACAATATTCAAGATTGGTGTATTTCACGTCAGCTGTGGTGGGGACACCGTATCCCTGCGTGGTACGACGAAAACGGTAACGTTTTTGTTGGCCGTACCGAAGAGGAAGTGCGTGAAAAGCATGGACTTGGTAGTGACGTTTCCCTTTCACAAGATGACGACGTTCTTGATACTTGGTTCTCAAGTGCGCTTTGGCCATTCGCAACCATGGGCTGGCCAGAAGAAACACCAGATCTGGAAACGTTTGTCCCGTCTTCAGTATTGGTAACGGGTTTTGACATCATCTTCTTCTGGGTTGCCAGAATGATCATGATGACCAAGAAATTTACTGGCAAAATCCCGTTTAAAGATATTTATATTACCGGCCTTATCCGCGATGAGAACGGCGACAAAATGTCAAAATCGAAGGGCAACGTTCTAGACCCAATTGATTTGATCGACGGGATTGATATTGAGTCGTTAGTGACTAAACGCACCGCGGGTATGATGCAGCCGCAGCTTGCTGAAAAAATTGCTAAGCGTACTCGCAAGCAATTTCCAGATGGCATTCAAGCCTACGGTACAGACGCGTTGCGCTTTACCTTTGCAGCGATGGCGTCAACCAGCCGCGATATCAACTTTGATATGGCCCGTGTTGAAGGCTACCGTAACTTCTGTAACAAAATTTGGAATGCATCGCGTTTTGTATTAATGAACACAGAAGAGCACGATACAGGTCGTGACGGCGGCGAGATGGTGCTTAGTATGGCCGATCGCTGGATCTGGGCAAAGTTCCAACAAACACTGGTTGAGTTTGAAAAGGCCCTTGAAGATTACCGCTTCGATATTGCAGCGCAAACGGTTTATGAGTTTACATGGAACCAATTCTGTGACTGGTATCTAGAGCTGACTAAACCAGTGCTTAACAATGACGCTAGCACCGAAGCTGAAAAGCGCGGTACGCGTCATACGCTAATTAACGTGCTTGAAAGCCTGCTTCGATTATTGCACCCGCTTATGCCATTTATCACCGACACTATTTGGCAGCGTGTTGTGCCGTTAAGTGCGCTCAAGGTAGAAGAGGGCGCAAGCATTATGGTTCAGGCATTCCCTGAAGTTGATGCTGCGAAGCAAGACGATAAAGTGCTTGCCGACATTGAGTGGGTGAAGAAGTTTATCGTGGGTATTCGTAATATCCGTGGTGAAATGGATATCTCTCCAAACAAACCACTTAATGCGTTACTTAAGAACGTAAGTGATGAGGATGCGCGTCGACTTGATGCCGCTAAAGCGTTCCTTGATAAGCTTTCTAAACTTGAAACCGTAACGGTATTGAAAGACGGTGAAGAAGCGCCAGCCAGTGCAACAGCGCTTGTGGGTGAGATGGAAATTCTCATCCCAATGGCGGGGCTTATCGACAAAGACGCAGAGCTTGCTCGTATTACCAAGGCCATGGAGAAAATCGAGAAAGACGTATCTCGTACTCGTGGTAAATTGGGTAACGAAAAGTTCGTTAGCAACGCACCAGAAGCCGTTATTGAAAAAGAGCGTGCTAAGTTAGAGGAGGGTGAAAAAGCCCTAGCTAAGCTTAAAGAGCAGTTCGAGACAATTCAGGCGCTGTAACGTTTGGCAACTGTGCTATTTGAAAAAAAGGGCTGTCTTATAGACAGCCCTTTCTTTATGTCATTGCCCTGATTTTAATACAATCCACACGTTACGCTCGGTGTTGGCCACTTTGTTTCGTCAAGTAACGCGTTAAAAGTGCTACCAGAGACTTTTGTTTTATAGGTTTGGTCAGGTAGTCGTCCATACCTGCTTCTATTGCGCTCTGTTTATCTTCTTTCATTGCATTAGCTGACAGGCCAATGATAGGGATATGTTTGTACCCTTTTTCTCTTAATGAGATGGTGGCTTCGTAACCGTCCATCACGGGCATTTGAACATCCATCAGAATAAGGTCGTACTCCGGGGAGTTTTCGACTTTTTGGACCGCCTGTTTACCGTCTTCAGCAATATCAAACGTAAGCCCCAGGTTAGTTAGCATTTCTCCTGTGACCAATTGGTTGATGTTGTTGTCTTCGACAAGTAAAACATGGCCTTCAAGACTAACTGCTTGGTTGTCATCCTCAAAATCCATCGCAGCTTCATCGTCATTGTTAATCATTTGGTTAACGAAACGCTCGAACTGTGCCGGTGTGAATGGGTGCATAATAAACGGCCCTTTCCACAATGAGGCGTATTTTGACTGCAACGCACTGCCAGCACTTTCCATGATCAACCCAATGGATTTCCCTTGTTCTAGTAGCTGATTTAACCACGCAATATTGAGCCTGAATGCACTAAACTCTGGAATGTCGACGAGTATGTGAGAGGGTAATGATTCAGCCTGCTTAGCCTCTTCAACTGACATTATCGCGCTGCTATTTACATTAATTTGTTTGCAATAACTGCGGGGCAAAAGCTTTTCTTTGGTGATATAAACGCAATCGCTCGGTAACTCGGGCACGCGTTCTAATACACCACTTTGATTCTTAAATGCTTTAAGTGGTAATGAAACCTCGAACATGCTGCCTTTGCCCAGTACAGAAGTGGCGTGCAGCTGGCCGTGCATAAGTTCAGTGAGTTGACTTACAATAGCTAAACCTAAACCCGTACCCCCGTACTTCCTGTTGGTAGAGCCGTCGGCTTGTGTAAAAGGGTTAAAAATTCTGGCAAGCTGCGATTTACTCATTCCAATACCAGAATCAGTAATACGCATTGTCAGTGACAAGACGTTACCGCTCGCATTTAATTCACCGTCAAACTCAATATCAATTCTTCCTTGCTCGGTAAACTTAACAGCGTTATTACCAATGTTCATAATGATTTGTGCAATACGTAACGGGTCGCCTATCACTTGGGGTGGAATTTTAGGGTTAACAGTAAAATGAACGGACAAGTTCTTTTCTTTCGCTCGAAGTGCGATTACAGCAATAAGATTGTCAAACAAAGAATGAAGGGAAAAGCTAACTTCTTCTATTTTTAGTTTGCCCGCTTCTATCTTCGAAAAGTCGAGAATGTCGTTGATAACACTCAATAATATTTGTCCTGAGTAGGCAGCTTTATCAAGGTAGCCTTTAACTGTTGGGCTTAAATCCTGTTGTTGCGCTAGTTCTATCAAGCCTATGATCCCATTCATCGGCGTGCGAATTTCATGGCTCATATTGGCAAGAAAGATACTTTTAGAGGCCGTAGCTTGTTCAGCCTTAATTTTTGAGTCAGTTAGCGCTTTATTAAGATTCTCAAGCTGGGCATTCATATTTTGTGTGTCTGCCAGCAGTTTTTCCGTTTGGCGATTTTTATCACTGAACACCAACGCTGCCCTAGCCAGTTTCCCAATTTCATCTTTACGTGTGCTGCCGGGAATATGAGAGATTTGTATGCCGCGCGAAAGTTTGTTGAATACTTCGGTTATGGAACGAATGGGGCCCAAAATGCGAAGCGTAGAGAAGAGGGCTGCAATTAATGCCAATAAAATGGCAAAAAGCGAGAATAGCTCACCATTTTGTTGCGTGCTCTTGGCAAGCGCGTATGTACGTTTGGTTATGATTTCTGAGTCAGACGTTACTTTGTTTGCTAACTCTCCACTTAAATACAAGAATTCGTTGGCAGACCCTGCCATTACTACATTAACTAAAAATAAATTACCTTGGGTTATTTGAGTGAGCTTAAAAAAGTCGGCCTTTGCTTTTTCCGTCAGTCTAACAATACGACCTTGAACTGCTTCGTCGTTAGACAATGGTAAAGATTGGAAATCATTAATGGCTTCGTTAAAAAGCTTGGTATAGCTAATGTCAGGCTTAGACAAATATTTAAGCATGGCGTTTTCCGCACGCAAAAGTAGCGACAGCGCACTGTCAATCGACGCTTCGTTTAATGCACCTTTATTTAATGCATCTTGAAGTGCTCGCTCTAGCGTTGTGATATCAGACAATGTGCCATAGGCGACTAAATTATCGCGCTCTGAGCGCGCATCAACCACTTGGTTGAAATTCTCTTGATACGCCGTAAGGTGCTCACGCATGCGCGTTAAAATGTAATCGTCAGCGGCTCGAACATCAGGTGAGTCGGCTTTTGCTAACTGGTCGAGTTTGGAGTTGATCGTTACCATCAATCTGCCAAAACGAGTGATGGCTGATTGACTGGCGTTTTCTTTAAAAATGAGCACATTGCGTTGTAAGTCTACGACATCGCGTTCAAGCTCTTTCACTAACCCCACATCTATAACTGCCTTGGCAGCCGCGGACACACCACTATTGAGAATGGCTTGGTTTTCTCTGGCAATGAATCCCTGTGCCAGTATGAGTGCTACAAGAGCGACTAGCACGGCAATCAGTTGTATTCGAATTGATGATAGCATGATGGTAGTAAAGTCCTATCTCATGAACACAAAGACAAGAAGGGTCTATGACGTAATAAACTCATACCACTTTTGCAGGCTATATTCGTAAGTCGGCATAACCGTATTCCATACTGCCACGTTGCTAAACCGTTCTTCGTAGCTACCGCCATTCCTCTGCGCTCCTTTTTCGACACTTATCATGCCATCGGTACCTTTGAGTGGCGCCGTCGCCACTTGTCCCTTGTACCAGTAATTCCACTCGGCCTCAGATAGATATTCTGCGGACCGCTGTGGATTCGAAATGTAATAGCCTTGGCGGGCAATAAATGCACCTGGCCAACCAGACAGCCACCAATTCATGTATTCATAAGCAACATCTTTGCTTCTTCCGTGGGTAGCGGATGACAAACACATAACCCCGTGCCAGCCGCGATAGCCTTCCTTGGGAGCGGCGAATGTCACTGGAATATCTTGGCCGTTTAGCGCAGATACCGCAGGTGAAAACATGCTTTCAATCGCAACTCTGCCGCTTTTCATGAATTGAACCGATTCAGGAACTGAAGTCCAAAAACCGCTAAAGTGATTTAACTGTGTGAGTTCTATTAGTACGCTGAAAAGATTGTCTAGTTCAACTTCGGTCATTGCACCAATATCATCAAATTGAACAAAACCCTTCGCTTGGGCGGCGAGTGCTAAGTCAAAAAGACCAATGGTGGGGTCATTTACGATCGCTACCTTACCAGAATATCGACTATCTAACAGCCACCCCCAGCTTTCGGCTTCACCTTGAAGCTCTAGGGGGAGCAGGCGTCTATCGTAGCCAAAGGAGTCTACATTGTGTACGTAAGGCAAAAAGCTGATGGTATCTGTGTGGCGTTCACCTAGCGTTCCGTTGTCTTGCACATTGATAATTTTGTGTGGTGCGTCGCCCGCTCCCATTCTTGCGTTTGCAGTAAGCTTGCCCGTTTTAGACAGATCATTAATCTCTTCCCAATACGCAATTCGTTTTTTCTCAATCGGCTGTATCGCTTTTGCACGCCATAATACATTAATGCTGTTTGACCACTGCTCGTAGAGATCAAACGATGTTGGGTTCATTGATGCTTTTTGAAGTACAGCCGCACTGCCGCCGGGTTCAAAAACAATATTTATCCCTAAATCTTGCATGGCACGTTGTCGAAGTTCTTCTTGTAACGTGACATGCGTGCCTAATACCCTAAGTGTGGGTTTTGCTTGACCAATGGCAAAGGGAGTAACCCCTGCGGTAATTCCGAGTGCTGCGCCGCCTTTGAGAAGCGTGCGACGGGCAGGGGATTGAGGCGTACTGGGTTTTATCTTATGCGACATTGACGCAATTCCATGACCATTATGCAATACATAATATTCTGGCATCTATTTCAGAGAGTTACCAAAAATAATAGTCGTGGCATGAAATTGCGTCAATCAACAACACCTAGAGCGTGTTGACCTTTGTCGTACGTTTTTACAGCAAAGTGTTTGGCATTTAGACAAGGAAGTGCACACGTCGTGTAGCCATCTACATAAGTGTGCGCAGACGCAGTATAAATGCTAAACAATTGCTGCCTGAAAGGTTCATCC
>NZ_JAJALG010000021.1:0-73148 GCF_020515205.1 Alteromonas sp. McT4-15 | reverse complement strand
TTTTATTATATTCTTAGATTCCGACTCGAAAACATTGCTGTTTAAAAAGTCATTAGGAAGGTTATCCTTAGTCAAAGAAACATCAATTTCTTGTGCTTTACCTCGATTCAAAGTCACATAGCCTCTCTTCTCAAGAACAAACAACAACTTAAGAATTTCACTTCTTCTAGTTAATCCATTCGAATAGCTGTCAAGTAAACACTCATAATCTTTAGGGTTCATTTTTTCCGCTGAAGAATGAGAAACCACATAGACTGTTTTATCATTACTGATAATGTCAGTTAAAAAAGCCAACTTCCTGTAGTCTCTAAAAAATCTCCCATCACGACAACCTAAAGAATCCAAAATAACAAGAACGGAATAGCAATAAAGATAGAAATCTTCACCGCTTAAGTACATTAGCCTTTTCTTTGTACTTACATCACTCATCACTACACTCATCAAAAGCTAAAAAACACCCATCAAATAAATTCCAAATAATTCCTTCTATTGTTTTATCATTAGAAATCGTATATTTGTAATCGGTCTTTAACTTAGAAATATCTTCTACTGCTTTTGATAAGAGCGTTTGAAGAACAGCATCCAAGTCGTTGCCGCTTTCAGGGGCTACATATCCATCATCTGAAAAATATTCTTCACAAGCTTCAAAAACACGATACTTCAAAGACAAAAAAGACTTGTCTGCTTCACGCTCTTCATACTTAGAGCCACTTGCTTTTCTTGCTAACAGTCTAATTCGACGATCTGAAATATCCTCTATTACTGAAAGTACTTTTTCCTTCAGATTTCGCTTGTCGGTCACATCCTTTTCAAGCTCGGCGATATAGCGCCAAGTAGGGTCTATACTCTCGTCTGGAATTTGAGACTCTGCTTCTTTAAAAATCAGTTTTACATCTGAACTATGAACCAACTTATCGACTAAGTTTTTACTATTTTGCCTTTCACTCAGCTTATCCATTAACAAACAAAATATTATTTTTTCTTTGCCTATATGAGCATTGTTGTGAAGTGGTGAATACTCAATATCCTTTAAAACTGTCTGCTTGAGAGCATCCTCATCTTCCTGACCGAAATGCCATAAAATTTTCCTCAAAAACTCTTTAAACCTATCAGCACTTAGACCCCGAAGCGTTTCTAAGTTTCCTGACTTAGACTTTTCTTTATATTGGGAAGCGTACTCTTCAACAAGAATTTCTTTTACTAAATTAATTGTATCGTCTGAAACATCATCAAACGATTGAAGAATTTCTAAAATTGGTTTTTCTGGTAGAGCTATTTCTTTACCGCTATTGAGCTTGGATTTTCTTTCCTTACCGACATCCCTCGTCGTGTAAAAGCCCAAATATACGCTGTTGCTGGTGCGAAATTGATCTACATAGATGTCATAAAAACTGACCAACGTATTTATAACCGGAGGACTAAAAATTGTGAAATTGCCATTCAAGTCATAATTCTTGTCTTCTTCGAAGTAATTACTGACTTCTCCATCTACAATAGTCTGATGGGAAACATCTTCGAGATTTTCCACCGCAGTAAAAAATACAGTACTTCTATCCTGCTGAATCGTTTGCAGCATGAGCTTAATCGCCCTTATGAGCTGTAATCTAAAGCCTTTGCCAGAGTCTCCAGCTTCCCTATTGATAGTCTCTACTGCCATAAAAAAGTGTCATCTTGATTTAATCTGGACAATGTACACGATCACTCTTTAAAAGTTAACCCACAGCTATATTTCCTCTGCAAAGTATGATAGTTCGATGTCCGCTCCTAGCTCAAAACGGAAAACCATATTTTTGGCTTATTAAAGTTAGCTGTTACTGGTCAAGACAGCTAGTCAGAAACACACACGATTCCTTCATCTATCTGGCCTATCGCTCTAAAGGGGACCTTTAGCATGTTAGCTCTATGAAATTTTCTGGAGCTGACAATGAGAACCCCTTTGTTACCTTGGTTTATCCTATGGGTGACCATCCCAATCATTATTTTCTTTGTATTCATCTTGCCCGCCCATGCTAATGATGGGCCATTCTATCAGCGTGGTCAGGAAGGCTGGTTTTGGTATCAGGTTATAGCTGAGCCTGAACAGCCTGATGAGCTTACAAAGCCGGAATCTGGTGTCGTGGAGTCCAGTCAGAGCGAACTAAAGCCTTTCAGTGCAGCTTGGTTTCGTGAGCACATGCAGTCGTTTATGGACAAGGCGATTGATGAGCCGACGAATGAGAATGTCAGAGCCTATCTGTATCTCCAGCGAGTCATGATGGATAAGGGCTCACAGTTTGCTGATGTTAGTCAGCAGGTGGTCATGGGCGATCCTGTTTTAGATGAAATCAGTCGCAGACCCTTGGCGACCTATGCTGCCAATCGGATGGATCGAGAAGCTGGCGCTCAACGTGATGTAGCTTTAGGTGAAGTAGCAAAACGGGCTGGCTTGTTCTTCTTCTATCGTTCGGATTGCCCTTATTGCCATGCTCAAGCGCCTATCATCGAATCCATGGCTTTGAACTACGGTTTCGAGGTGTTTGCTATTGCTGTCGATGGCTTGCCTTTACCAAGTGGAGAATTTCCAAATTACAAAGTCGATTCAGGACAAGCACAATCGTTGTCCGTTACGACTGTTCCTGCGGTCTTCTTAGTAGACCCGCCTAATGTCATCACTCCGATTGGCCAGGGCGCAATGAGCCTTGATGAGCTCAATAATCGAATCATTCTTGCAGCCCATCAAGCCGGTTGGATTGACGATCAAACTTACTATGCCACCAGACCTGTTCAGCCCGGCGTTTCACTCGCGATGTCAGCCCAAGAGCTTAACGAAAAAATATTACAGGACCCTGAGTTCCTTGTTCGCTATCTGCGTGCACAAGGAGGGTTATAACGATGAAAAAAGTATTCCAAGTATCGCTAATCGCCTGTGCGATTGGTTTTTCATCTATGAGCCAAGCAAGCTTGCAACAGGAGATGAATCAGTTGTTTGGTTCAATGACCAACACCACTGCGCCTGGTGTATTCGAGAGTCAGCGGCGTGGCGTTATATCTGGTGGAAGTGTTGTTGTTCGTAACAGGATCATGAACGAGAACCTCGTCTCTATGGTGCCTCCGTCATTCCAAGCCGGTTGTGGCGGCATTGATATGTTCGCTGGAAGTTTGTCATTTGTTAATGCAGATCAGTTTGTTCAATTACTTCGCTCTGTAGCGGCAAATGCCAAGGGATACGCATTCCAATTGGCGCTCAGTGCTATGTGTGAGAAATGCTCCCAGCACATGGAGACACTGCAAAAGAAAATCCAGCAGTTGAACGAGTATTTTGGCAATTCCTGTCAAATGGCTCAGGGAGTCGTGAACGATACCCTGGCCGCCTTTGGTAAGAAGGGGCAAACAGAGGCCAGCATGTTGAGCTCACTTAAAGGGGCTGGAGACATTTTTACCAGTTGGAGTGAGTCCAATGGTAAGAACCCTTACGAGAATGCTTCAAGTGTCGCGGCATCTGATGTGAACAAAACGATTAAAGGTAACTTGGTCTGGCGAGCACTGAAACGTCACTCGGCATCAAGCTGGTTTGCATCGGGGGATGACCGTTTTCTTGAAGCGGTTATGTCCGTGACGGGCTCGATCATCGTTGGTGATTTAGCGAATGCGGCTGATGGTCAAGGTAAAGCCCCAAAACTGACCAGACTGAATGGCAATAAAGTGACTATTGAGCATCTAATTCATGGCGGTAACGTCGCTATGTACCGATGTGACACAGTGACACAAGACGGCTGTCTAAATCCGACAATCACTAACGTGACCCTAACCGGGTTATCAACTCAGGTCGAAAATTTACTTCTTGGTACAGGTTCTAGTAACGGCATTATATTTAAGTTTGCTCGAAATACTGGGGCAGCTAGCACCACCGAAAAGGCTTTTATGACCTCGGCTCCTGCAAGTATTGGCGGCATGATTCGAACACTTTCTGCATTAAATGAAGGGGCTGCTAGGTCGTTTGCTTCAAGAGCTGCGCCATTTATTGCTGTTGAGATGGCCCGAGCATTGGTTGAAGACATGCTCAATGCAGCTAGAAGTACCTCCGGTGTGGAAGATCATGCCTATGCGAAGTTGTTAACGGAAGACCTTGAACGTGCACGTCGCCAAATCAATGAGGAATACGCCGCGTTACAGCGAAGATACGGTTCAGAGCAAGAATTGCTGGCGCATTTTAACCAGGTGATTCAGACCATTCGCAAGCAGCGTTATTACACCGTTAAATCTACGGCACTGGGGGAATAGGTCATGTGGGAGATCTATTCCATCGGGGATTCGGCATTTTTAGAGCAGGTCTTGAACGCTGTCGCGATGATTACTGGTACAGGCGACTTTACTTCAATGGTTCGCATTGGCTTGCTCATTGGGGTATTGATGGTCTCTGTTCAGGCCTTAATGCAAGGTGGTCGAGGGATTAACTTTCAGCACGTTTTAGTCTCATGGATAGTCTTTGCAACCATGTTTGGACCCAGTACCCGTGTGAGCATTGAGGATGCGTACACGGGACAAGTTCGAGTGGTTGATAATGTGCCCATCGGTGTTGCTGCCGCAGGCAGTACAATTTCGACTGTTGGATTTCAAATCACGCGATTGTTTGAAACGGCGTTCTCAACTCCCGCCATGACGGAATACGGCTTTGCATCCAGTTTACAGACACTGATTAAAGTGAGAAAACAGGTGATGGATCGCTCTGGGTTGGGTGATGCAAATCGTGTCGGCGGCTCGGATATCGAGCAATCTTGGTTTAACTACATTAAAGAGTGCACCTTGATTGGTATCGACATTGGCCAAAAGAACCTCGATCAGGTGCTGAGTGATCCTAACCCGATGACTGCGATTAGGTTTGATTCGCGCATTTATGGCACGCGCATCATGCTCAGTGGTAGCAGTAGCGATTTGGACTGCACCGATGCCTATAGCCAACTGAAACTCATGACAGAATCAACCTTCATTCCAAGGCTTAAACAGGTTCTGTCAGCCTCATTGGGAACTTCGTCAGCCACTGATACTGATGACGTGATCCGAAATGCACTGAATAATCTTGGTTTGGCCTCGGTTAACACCCAAGAGTACATGACCGCGTCGGTGCTTTTACCTATTTATGAGCAAAGCGTGACGGGCAAGTATATGGATGATCAAGCTTTCACCGCAGCCGTTATGGTTAACCAAGCGATTGAACAGCGCAATACACAATGGGCGGCGGAGCAGACCCTGTTCCAAAGTATCGTTCGTCCGATGATGACGTTTTTTGAGGGTTTCATTTACGCCATCACCCCTTTGATGGCCTTTGTGATAGCCCTTGGCCAAATCGGGATGCGAATGGCTGGGAAGTACTTGTTAATCCTGCTTTGGATTCAACTTTGGATGCCTGTCATGGCCATCATTAACCTGTATATTCATTTAACCGTTGCAGGGAAAATGTCGGCTCTTGATGCCTTTGCAGGTACAGAAGTGCCATCTTTTGCCGGGATGATGCAGATGGATTCAGTGCTGCAAACCTGGATAGCGACTGGCGGCATGTTGGCGTCGAGTGTTCCGGCGATTTCGCTCATGCTCGTTTATGGCTCAGCAATAACCGCTACCCACTTGGCTGGACGTCTTCAAAACGGTGATGCCATTGATGAAAAGATGACAAGTCCAGATGTCGCGAAAAATGCCCCGGTAATGCAATCACAGTCAATGTTCCAAAATTCAGCCCTCACTGGTTCTGCTATGACCGGCGCGTCAAACCTACTAAGCAGTTTCTCTGTAGGAAACGCAGTGGGTTCAATGGTTGGCTCTGCAAAAGAATCCATGACTCAAGCAACCCAAGCCTTTAGTCGTCAGGTTGGGAATACTATGAGTCGAACTTTTGGTGAAAAGCTAAGTTACGACAACCTGTCTTCGGTTGGACGTCAGATCGGCTCATCTAACTCCGCATCTAGCGCCGTTGTTAATCAGGTTACTGATGACCTGCAAACTCGGTATGGTTTTGGAGACGATAAAAAAGATGCTGTACGTGGCTTGGTATCGGGCGTGCTATCGGGAGGCCTAAGGGTCGGTGGCGATGGAACTATTACTAATCCCGGTGAGAAAGAAGTTGCTGATAAGGGCTTTCTTGGAAGGCTTCTTGGTACTGGCGGCAATGATTCTCCACAGGGCAACTTGCCTGGAGTTGATAAGCCAGATTCATCTCGTGTACCAAAACTATCAAGGGTACGAGCTGGGTTGGATCTAGGTGGTAACTTTAGTGGCCAAGTTGAGTCGTCAGAAGGCAGTTCTCGGTCTACGACCGCAAATACGCTCACTGGGGAGATGCAAAGCTTGGCATCGAGTGATTCACGACGTGCTGAGTTTCGCGATGCGATGGTTAAGGACCTTTCAGATTCAAGACGCTCTGGCGTTGAGATGTCGTTGTCTAATCAAGACTATCAGTCACTTCAGAGTTCAGCACAAGACGTTATCACGGCATCAAACCGCTTTAGTGAGCTTGATCAGGCCAGCTACAGTCTATCAGGACAAAGGAACACGGATGGTGCGACGTTAACTCGATTAGCAGCGGATAATCCTGAAGTCATGGATTATTTAGGTCGCTATATGAACCAGCATGTTGAAGCAGGTAACCGATTACGTGAAAACCTTCCAATGTATCAGCGCTTGCTACCTGATGATAATCAGGCGTATGTGGCCGCAGCTATGGAGTCTTTAACCTATAGCAACTCCTCGACGCCCGCTGAACGAGACAATGACTATCAAGCAGCAATGACTGTTATGGCCATGGCTACCGGAGCCGATTTACGATCTATTCAGCCACGCTCTAATGAAGGCTTGTCATCAACTGCACCTACTTTTGGTGGCACTCAAAGCCAAGTGGAATCGGGTGTATTGGGCGGCTACGAGGATGCTGCAACTGTTCAAACTCAGTTCAACGCAGCTCAATCAGCTTACCAAACTAATTTGTCTGGTGTTGATGGACAACTAAATGCGCATCAACAACAAGCCCAACAGGCCGTAGTTTCTGACACAAGTACCTATCAATCTGGACTAAACAGTGAAGCTGGCTCTCAGTGGCGATCTCGCATTATGGCTGATGATAGCGGAGTTTCTGGTGCTGAAATGTTCTTCAACAGCGCCAGTGCTATTGGTGACTTCAGTGGCAAGCATACTGATGCAGCACTGCATACCTTGAATCACTTTGGCGAAGACTATGAGAGTTACAAGGAGCAAGCACTTGAAGACCCTAGCTCACGAGGTTTCTTGCACAATGCAACGGTGGCCAGTAAATCAACCTGGGATGGCTTAAAAGCAGCCGTTGACGCCGGAACCTCTTTGGAAAACCCATTGACGGCGTTTAATGATGCATACAGTGGATCGAGTTCGCAGTATGCCTCCGAAGTAAACTGGGGTACTAAGTCTGAAGCCATGTTGGCTGGGGCATTCGGTGCGGCAGTTAACAATCGATATGGTGAGTTCTTAGAACAGTATGCCGATGATTTTAAACAGGAAGCATACAGCGAAGGGCAGAGAATGGGATTGACCCCGATTCAAAGTCAAGTGTTCGCTCAAGCTTTCAATGAAGGTTTGGCGGGGCGCGTTTTCAACTCTGAAGACTCATCGAGTTGGTCGCCTGAAATGCTTGGTCTAAGGGAGCAAATGCTAAATGAGTATCGTCAAAAAGATGAGAGCGGTGCTTACATCCCCGACAGTGTGTCCGAAGAAGATAAAGCATTTGTGGATAAGCAGATTGCAGTGATCTCAAATGCATCCCTCGCTGGAGATTATGCTCAGAACAACTTGATCGATATTAGGGCCTATAACCAGGCTTCAGGAAGGAACTAAAAACAGAAGGTAGCCAGCTTGTGATGGGCTGGCTATTTTTTTGGCTTTTTGGGATACCTTGGATAAAAGCCATCAAAAAACGAATGGAGCTTATACCAATACCATTTTTCTTCAATGCTCAAAGTTCTACCCGAATCTTTAACTTGGCTACTCAAGAATCTAATTCCAGTACAAATAGCTAAGAAAAAGAGTCCCAAACCAACAATTGTCCAACTCGCTTGCCAATATGCGATTGCTACAAGCATAGTGATTATGGCTATAAGTCCGATGGGATTACAGGTCGCTTTGAATCCCAAGTAGCTGAAAAAAACGACGGTGCAGAACAGAAATGGCAAAGCCGCTAACTTGGCAGATGCCGTTAATATTTCTGATGGAAAGAAATGAGCCGCTGCCAAAGTCGCCAGAAAAAGCCCCAGTGATATAAACCAGCAGCGTGCTGGTAAAGATTTAAGTAAGTTTGTCATCTTCTTAGTACTCTCAAAGTGCACAGACGGTGCACAATCAAATCATGCATCAGCATGTTAGTTCTCAAAAAGTGCTCTAGTGGTTTGCTCGGCCATAATCTCACACACAGGGCATTTAAGCTGAATGCGCTGTTGTGATACCGTCAAATACAGACTGCCGCATCGACACCGGTGTAAGGATGCAAGCTGTGATCTTAAATCACGAGCTAGAACCCAACCTTCATTGATGGTCAGTTTTTTCCAGGGGATCTCAGCTGGAAGATCTGCTTCTTCTCTTGCAACCAAATACGCATCGTAAGCCTTCATCAAAGCATCGATATTTAATTGCTTGTAGACATTATCACCACCAATATTGACATAAAGCGCCATAAGCAGGGAGCCTTCAACTAATGCTCTTCTGCTTTTGACGATGGCATCAGATTCTGGCAATTGACCAGGACAAGGTGACTTGCCAGTCACTTCTTTATGGAGCCTTCTGATAATGTGGATTGGCAAACCTGTATCGAGCGCGATAATGGTTGTTCGAAATCCGTATTTAATAAGCAGCGAGGCTCGGGTAAATAGCTCACTTTTGGACAGGTTATCAATCATGCATCCCCCTTGTTGTTTAGGGTTGATAATAAATAAGCGATTCTTGGGATACCTGTGCCTTTGCTCTTCACCATCTCAATCAGTTGGCTTTGGTTACCCCTTGGTTGAAACAGCATGAATGATGAGGTCGCCACTCGTTGCAGGTCATCAACACCAGCATTAATCAAAGCATCAACCACGTCGCGTGTAAGTCCAAAGCGCAAGACGGCCTCTTGCGGATCAATTCGCGCTAATTCTCGTGCTGCGTGTAGGTACGCCAAATTTAATTGATAGAAGTCTTGTTGATTGGTTGTCATTGACGGACCTCCAGTTCATGTAAAATATTGCGATAGATAGAAAGCACTCTTTGCCCATACCAGCGTGCACGCTCTTCGTTCCAACTGTGATAGCGGCCTATGCCAAGCTCTAAATCATTTGGTGAAGACTTGATTGCTTCGGCCAAAATACTTGAGCCGACCGTAAGGTTGGTGATGGGGTCTAGCAGTTCCGCTGCTGAGCTCACCCGATGCCCATGCCAATGCAAATTGATTTGCATAAGGCCAATATCGAGCTGATATTTTTCAGTCTCTTGCAGTGCTTGGTTTAACAGTTTCTCTGCTTCTGTCTTAGATTTGGCGTAGGTTGCGTTTGAACCATTGCGAATTGCGTATGGCCATGGACTGGTCATGTTGAGACCACGATGTGAGGCCGACTCAGCCAAGGCAACGGCGTAGAGCATGACTGGATCAATACCAACGCTTTGTGCTGCTTTTTCCCACTGATAGCCCGGAAACGCATAGACTGAAGTGCTTGCGGACATGGCTATCACTAGGGCAATGGTTTTTGATTTAATCGTTTTCATTTTTGTCCTCTAATTGATTTCCGAGAAGCGCCTGAATGGCTTTCGGGCTTATTCTTTTCAAAGGCACTGCGCTAAAGTCGGTGATGCCTCTTGTATAAACTTGTGCTGCTTTTGACCAGTCGCCCACGGCAACCGGCGCTTGCATATCAAATCCTTTTTGCTGGTTCTGATGGTCTGCAATACCTTGTAATAGCCTTGGGTATTCACCCACTTCGTCCCGCAACAAGTAAGCCTGGTAGCGTGTTAAAAACTCTTTTTGTTTAAAGGGGTATTCCCTGTCATCTACCTTGCAGAGTTCAACCCATCCCCCCATGTCTGAAATAACGCGGTGAATAAGCGCATCGTCAAACATCACGGATGTCCAAGCGCCAACCTGACGAACAGCCTTGTCAACTTTGTTCCAAGCAACCATGGCTCTTGAACCCGAGTTGCCATCGATATGCTTGATGACGTCAGCGGGCTTTGGAAAAAATTGCCCAGTATCCGGTGATTGAATATGCCGAGTCAGACCGATTCGCACTTCTTCAATGCTATAAGCACGAAGGGCTTCAAATGCGATGGATAGCAATTGTGGTGATACGCTTTTGCCATACATGGCCCAAGCAGCTCCCCAAACTTCAGCAAACTCGCGTTTATCAACCTCCTGCACTTGAACGAACCTCCCGAATACCTGGTCCGGCCCAGCTTTCAGCAATGCGGCGATTGCTTTCTTCAATGTTCAACTGGTGATTGCTGCCCTTTAGGCTCGTCGATGATTGCTGTACTTCATCAATGCGAACGTACTCGTCTTCCCATTGCCGGTTTAAAAGCCAGTTATGTGGCATAGGGGTCTTAGTCCGATCTTGATACTGCAATCGGTTGTCTCGTTGCTCTTTCCAGCGTGTTAGCACTTCCAAGGCGAGTTCATGGTCTTCATTGAGGCCCATGCGTAGCCATTCTTCTTTGGCTTTCGCTTTTTTTTCTTTGCGTATTTGTACATCCCAGAAGTCTTCAAACTGTATGTGGCCAACAGTTTTAACTGTTGGTTTATTGCTTCTCTCAGAGTCATCCGACCGTTGAGAGTCCCTTACCGGGTTGCCATCAGGCATAAACAATGATGAAAATTCTTCTGGAAGCCGAGCTTGAAAACCGGCAAGAGATTTCAAAAGCGATGCCATACCAACGAAGTCGGCAGGTACATCTTTTAGCAACCGAAAGGCGGCCTTACCTTGGTTCGGGTTTTCGATTGGGTTGTGCTTCAGAAAGCTCCGAATCAAAGTCCAACCGGATTCCTCGCAACGAATGAGGAACTGATCTTGTTCTAACTCATTTAGAGCCTTGGCAACCTGTTGCTCATCCCAGTTCAAGTCAGAAGCAACGTAACCAATCGGCAATCGAAAGCAGCCAAGCAAATTACAATGTGGGCATGTAAGCAAATACAGTCCTAGCAACTTCGCTGAGTCACTCCAGGACAAAACGTTTTGCTTTAGCCAAAAGCGGGTATAGACCTTGCCATAATCACGCATGGAGGAACTCGCTTTTGTGTTTACGTAAAATGCTGACCATTATTTGCCCTTAATCCTACTGGTTACTGGCTTTCAGCTCGCTTGGGCATTCGGGATAGATGTCCGGTCTTAACTGGGATCGGGTTACCTGTCCTTGCGTAGCTTGTTCGATGGGTAAAACGAATTCAGCGGGCACACGCCCTGATTTATTCAACCAAAACCAGACGTTTTGCTGTTTTGAGTTGATGGCTCGTGCTAATGCTGATTGCCCGCCGACCAAGTCAATGGCACGGCGGAGATGTTTTTGTGTCGTGTTGAACACTTCCATACCGTCTCCTGTTACAATAATAACTGTTACAAGATTGAATGTTACAGTTTAAACTGTAGATAAGTCAACAGTTAAAATTGTTGAAAGACTACAGTTTTATTTGTAGAATGCGGGCTTATGAAAACTTTATCCGAACGACTAAACCATGCCTTGCAGCTTACTGGGGTGACTCAGTCTGAGTTGGCTCGTCGCATTGGTATCAAACAGCAGTCGATCAGCCAGATTTGCTCTGGTAAATCGGCTAGGTCTCGTTACACCATGCAGATCGCGGAGGCGCTTCGCGTGAATGCTCATTGGCTCGCCACAGGTGATGGCGAGATTGGCTTGGGGGTCGGTAATGTAGAAGTCGGGCCTGATATTAAGGGAAGAATTCCTCTCATTAACTGGGTTCAGGCCGGTGATTGGACTGAAATAGCGGAGGGATTTGCCCATGAAGATGCTGAGGAGTGGCGTGAAGTCACTGGGAAAGCACATGAGGGTTGTTTCGCACTTCGCGTAAAAGGCGACAGTATGGAAAATCCAAGCGGAAAAAAATCCATACCTGAGGGGGCAGTGATCGTTGTTGATCCTGAGTTACCTTACTCTTCAGGTTCATTGGTTGTTGCGCGTTTGGATGATTCGAAAGAAGCAACCTTTAAGCAGTTAGTTATTGATGGTGAACAGAAGTACCTAAAACCTTTGAACCCGCAATACCCTGCAATACCGATCAACGGCAACTGCACCATCATCGGTGTAGTACGACAAGCTATCATCGATTTCTGGTAGCGAAGGAATTTGTGGTTTAGCCACAGTTGTTCATGAGCTGAAGAAGCAACGATTGCAAACAGCTACAACTGAGCATTGGCGCACGCTGAGAGTAAATGGTAACCGATTAGATAACCATTGATTGTTTATAAAGTCAAGATCAGCGAAAATAGCGGCCAATTACGATTAACACGACGGGTTTGACAAGCGAAGAACTGAAAAGAGAGTACTTCCAAAAGTGTGTACAAATCCGTGTACAAACTAAAAGAATTTATACATGGCAAACCAAGATTTTCTTAATGAAATCAATAAGCGAAGGACCTTTGCTATCATCTCGCACCCCGATGCGGGTAAAACCACCATTACTGAAAAGGTATTGTTATTCGGACGCGCGTTACAAACTGCCGGCACCGTAAAGGGTAAAAAGTCTGGTCAACATGCCAAGTCAGACTGGATGGAAATGGAGAAAGAACGTGGTATCTCTGTTACCACCTCTGTCATGCAGTTTCCATACAGCGATCACCTCGTCAATCTACTGGATACACCTGGGCATGAAGACTTCTCTGAAGATACCTATCGTACACTTACGGCAGTTGACTCATGCTTGATGGTTATCGATGCCGCGAAAGGGGTTGAGGATAGAACGCGTAAGTTGATGGAAGTAACGCGTCTTCGCGATACGCCTATCGTTACCTTCATGAACAAACTCGACCGAGATATCCGCGACCCTATGGAGCTACTTGACGAAGTAGAAACAGAGCTTGATATTTTGTGTGCGCCAATTACGTGGCCTATTGGCTGTGGAAAAAGCTTTAAAGGCGTTTACCACTTACATCGTGACGAAACGATTTTGTACCAAAGCGGCCAAGGTCACACCATTCAAGACGTCCGTATTATCAAAGGGTTGGACAACCCAGAGCTTGATACCGCAGTAGGCAGCGATCTGGCTGAAACGCTTCGTGATGAACTTGAGCTTGTGCGCGGCGCGTCGAATGAGTTCGAGCAAGAGTTATTCTTGGAAGGTCAGTTAACACCAGTATTCTTTGGAACAGCATTGGGTAACTTTGGTGTAGACCATATGCTAGACGGTTTAGTGGAGTGGGCACCTGCACCACTAGGCCGCGACACTGAAGAAGGCAAAATTGAAAGTACAGACGGCAAATTCAGCGGTTTTGTATTTAAAATTCAAGCCAACATGGACCCCAAACACCGTGACCGTATTGCCTTCTGTCGAATTGTATCGGGTAAGTACGAAAAAGGCATGAAAATGCGCAATAGTCGTTTAGGCAAAGACGTGCGTATTTCTGATGCTTTGACCTTCTTGGCAGGTGACCGCTCACTACTTGAAGAAGCTTATGCCGGCGATATTATCGGTTTGCACAATCACGGTACTATTCGTATAGGTGACACTTTTACTTCGGGCGATAACTATCGCTTTACCGGTATTCCAAACTTCGCACCTGAATTGTTTAAACGTATCCGCTTAAAAGATCCGCTTAAGCAAAAGCAATTATTAAAAGGCCTTATCCAATTGTCAGAAGAAGGTGCGGTACAGGTTTTCCGTCCGCTGGCGAATAACGATTTGATTGTTGGTGCGGTTGGTGTGCTGCAGTTTGATGTGGTAGTTGCGCGCCTTAAGGCAGAATACAACGTTGATGCGCTTTACGAACATGTAAACGTCGCCACCGCGCGTTGGGTGTACAGTGGCGATGAGAAAAAGCTGGATGAGTTTAGACGCAAAGGCGAGCAAAACCTTGCGCTAGATGGTGGCGACAACCTGACGTACATTGCGCCAACCATGGTTAATTTGCAGCTAGCGCAAGAGCGTTATCCAGATATCCAGTTTACAAACACGCGCGAAAATTAAACTTGTAGAAGTCAAAGCTTGCAAAGAGTAAAGCGAGCAAAGAGCAAAAAAAGACAAAATATATTATGAATATACATGCACTATTAGTTAACCGTTTCACTGATGCACTACAAGAAATGGGCGTAGACAATGCACCCGTGCCAGTGTCGCGCAGCGCTCGACCAGAGTTTGGTGATTACCAATTCAACGGTGCCATGGCGCTGGCTAAGCAGCTAAAACAGAAGCCTCGTGATATCGCCGAAAAGATCGTTGAAACAGTAAAGCTTGACGACATTGCCAGCAAACTTGAAGTCGCCGGCCCAGGTTTTATCAACGTACACCTCAGCGATGCTTGGCTTGCAAACCAGTGTGAATTGTCGTTAAACGATTCGCGTCTTGGCATTGCAAAGTCACAAGAACAAAACATCGTAGTAGATTACTCATCACCTAACTTGGCCAAAGAGATGCACGTGGGTCACTTACGTACCACTATCATTGGCGATGCAGTGGTGAAAGTACTTGAATTCTTAGGGCATAACGTAATTCGTCAGAACCACATGGGCGACTGGGGTACGCAGTTTGGTATGCTACTCGCGCACCTTTCTGACAAACTTCAAGACGAGGTGGCTGAGACAGCCCTGTCTGACCTTGAAGACTTTTATCGTGAAGCCAAAGTGCGCTTTGACGAAGAAGAAGGTTTTGCCGATCGTGCACGTGAATACGTGGTTAAGCTACAAGGTGGCGATGCCCAGTGCCTAGCGCTATGGGAAAAATTCATCGATGTATCAATTGCACACTCAGAAGAGGTGTACGATAAGCTAAATGTTAGCCTAACGCGCAAAGACATTATGGGTGAATCGGCTTACAACGACGATCTCGCCAATGTTATTAGCGACCTAAAAGCACAAGGTATTGCGGTAGAAGACCAAGGTGCGCAGGTGGTGTTTATCCCCGAACTTGCCGATAAAGAAGGCAACCCTGCGGTTTATATTGTACAAAAATCAGGTGGCGGCTATTTGTACGCAACCACTGACCTTGCTGCGATGCGCTATCGTAGCGGCAAACTTAATGCTGATCGTACCCTTATTCTTACTGATGCTCGTCAGGCACTGCACTTCAAGCAAACCGAAATTGTGGGTCGTAAAGCCGGCTTTATGAAAGAAGAACAGACCTACGAACACTGCCCATTCGGTATGATGTTAGGCAGTGACGGCAAACCATTTAAAACCCGTACTGGCGGTACGGTAAAGTTGGTGGAATTGCTGGATGAAGCCGTTGAACGTGCGGGTAAACTGATTGCCGAACGCGATAATGACCTAACGGAAGCCGAGCTTAAAGAAGTGGCGCGTAAAGTGGGTATTGGCGCGGTTAAATACGCAGACCTATCTAAAAACCGCACCACAGACTACATGTTCAACTGGGACTCGATGCTGAGCTTCGAGGGTAATACCGCACCTTACCTTCAATATGCTTACACTCGTGTGAAGAGCTTATTCAGAAAAGCGGGTGTGGATATGGCAAGCATGCCAGTGGACATCACTGTCGCTGAAAAGCAAGAGCATGCCCTTGCAGTATTACTACTTCAATTTGAAGAAGTGATTGGTATGGTCTCTCGTGAAGCAACACCGCATGTGTTGTGTACATATCTTTATGATGTGGCCTCTGCGTTTATGACTTTCTACGAAGCATGCCCTATGTTAAAAGACGGGATTGAGCCTCAGGTTCGTGATAGCCGTCTGGCTCTGTCAGCGTTGGTTGCCAAAACACTTGAGCAAGGATTAACGCTACTTGGTATTGAAACACTAGAAAAAATGTAGTGTTCGCGGTACAACACGTACGGTGATATCGAAAAAGGCTGACAATTATTGTCAGCTTTTTTTATGCTTAGCTATTAATAGTGTCTGTGGCGTAAATATATGCTATTTCACAGAACCATTAGTACTAATGTTACCTATAAAGAAAAACATTAAAAATAACGACAGGAATCCCACATGACCAAGATCCTTGCATTTGCAGGCAGTACCCGAAAAGGCTCATTTAACCAAGCTATCATGAAAGTCGCAGCAGAAGGTGCGCGCGAAGCTGGCGCTGAAGTCACTGTCATCGATTTAGCCGATTATCAAATGCCACTATTCAACGAAGATGAAGAAGCTGAATTTGGCACACCTGAAAAAGCGCAGGCCTTCAAAGAGCTGCTAATGAGCCATGATGGCTTCCTTATCGCTTCTCCTGAATACAATTCAAGCTATCCCGCTCTTCTCAAAAATGCTATCGACTGGGCATCGCGTATGAGTGAAGGTGAAAAGCCGCTACAAGCTTATCGCGGCAAAGTCGCTGGTATTATGGCTGCATCTGCTGGTGGATTAGGCGGCATGCGCGTTCTAGTCGTGCTAAGAATGCTGTTGGAAAACCTGGGCACTATGGTTATTCCTAATCAAAAAGCTATCGCCAAAGTGAACACGTTAATGAATGATGATGGCGAAATATCTGACGAAAAAACCATTAAACAGCTGAAAAATCTAGGTAAAGAAACTGCTGAAATGGCGGCTAAACTTAGCTAATACTGGTAATTACGCAAAAAACGCGTAGGGTAGAAATCTACCTTGCGCGTTATATGCGGAGCTACCAAAGCCATGGAAGAAAATGATAACGTAAAGCAAAACATGCTTTTAGCGCTTAATGCGCGTATCCACCAAACCTCTGACGAAGGCCGTCAACATCATATCGAAAAGCGAAAAAGTAAAGGTTTTAACAGCGCTAGAGAAAACCTGGCTTTGCTTTGTGACACGCAAACATTTCAAGAGTACGGGCAATTCGCCGTTGCTGCACAAAGGCAACGCAAAGACTATGAAAAGCTAAAGTCTGATACCGCCGCCGACGGCGTGATTACGGGCATCGGTCATGTTAATGCAGGGGCTTTTCCCTCCGGACAAACCACAACGGCATTGGTGATAAACGATTACAGCGTGCTTGCAGGTACGCAGGGGTATTTTCACCACTTAAAATTAGACAGAATGATAGACGTTGCCAAACAACGAAACCTACCTGTCATCATGTTTACCGAAGGTGGGGGAGGAAGGCCTGGCGATACTGATATTACTACCGTTAATTCGGGGCTTCAGTGCCAGTCGTTCTCAAATTGGGCGGCCCTATCGGGCGTTGTGCCTAGAATAGCGGTAAATAACGGCTATTGCTTTGCAGGCAACGCGGCGCTTTTTGGCTCTGCGGATATCACTATTGCCACTTTATCGTCAAGTATTGGTATGGCTGGTCCCGCCATGATTGAAGGCGGTGGGCTCGGTGTGTTTTCACCAGAACAAATTGGCCCTATTGAAACCCAAGCCAAAAACGGTGTTGTCGATATTGTCGCTAATGACGAAAACCATGCCATTGATATTGCCAAGTTTTGTTTATCCTTCTTTCAGGGTGATGTTGAGCATTGGCAAGCATCATCGCAAGAGAACATTTTTTCGTTGTTACCGGATGATCGCCGTTTTGCTTATGACGTTCGACAGATCATTAATACATTGGTGGACACCAACAGTTTTATTGAACTAAAAGCACAATACGGTGGCGCAATTATTACTGGTTTTTGTCGCTTTAAAGGTAAAGCGGTGGGCATGATCGCGAGTAACTGCAAAGTGTTAGGCGGGGCAATAGATGTTGATGCCGCCGAGAAATGCGCTGATTTTCTTACGCTTTGCCAGCGTTTTTCGCTGCCCGTTGTCAGTTTGTGTGACACGCCTGGATTTATGGTAGGGCCTGAGCACGAAAAGCTGGGGGCAGTGCGACGCCTGAATCGTATGTTCTCAGTTGGGGCTAGTTTGAATGTGCATTTTATCGCCGTTGTTTTAAGGAAGTGCTATGGGCTTGGGGCGCAAGCCATGTTAGGAGGCAGCACATCACAACCTGATTATACGGTGTCTTGGCCAAGTGGTGAATTCGGAGCAATGGGCCTGGAAGGCGCAGTAAAGCTTGGATTTAAGGCTGAACTAGAACAAATATCTGACGATGAAGAACGACATGCACGTTTTGACACCTTATTGAAACAGGCTTATGCAAAAGGGCAGGCGAGTGAGGTTGCGTCAGTATTAGAAATAGATGCCGTTATCGACCCAGTCAAAACACGAGACATTATTGCTGACTTTTTCGCATCGCAAACTGTTAAGTAAAATGATTCCAAAATAGGTTCTCCACTTTTTTGCTATCGATCGCATTCAGCCAAACAAAATACATGCTTTTTAATTGGCTGAAATACCGTTATGTGACTAATCTAAAATAAAAAACTTTAGACTTTAAACTTTCGTAGTACCTGATTCGATAGAACGGAGGCTTTGATGTTCGACAGACTATTTGACGGTAGTCTAATGCCACATGGTCATTGCTTACTTTGGCGGTGGGATTTGTTGTTTCTGCATCTCGGTGGCGATTTGATGACAGTTGTCGCATATTCAGTAATCCCCCTTGGTATTTTCTATTTCCTATATAAACGAAAAGACATCAAATTTGATGGTTTAGCAGCCTTATTCGCTTGCTTTATCGCATTTTGTGGCTTGTCGCATTTAGCTGGTATCGTCAATATCTGGAATGGCTACTATTTTATAGAAGGAGCAATTAAGTTTGCTACGGGTTTTGTGTCAATAGTAACGGCCTACTATTTGTGGAAACTGATGCCTGTTTTTATCAACATACCAAGCATTACTATGTTGGAAGAACGCAATAAAGCGTTAGAAGAACTTAGAGCACAACTAGAAGAAGCTAACCACTCTCTTGAAGAAAAGGTAAAAGAGAGAACATTAGAATTGGAACAGCAAGCTAACACTGACGCAGTGACCGGTGTAGCAAGTCGCTTTTGCATTATGGAAACGCTTAATCACAACTGCGGGCTTTTCGAACGGTACGGCCGTCCTTTTTCAATTCTGATGATAGACGTAGACCACTTTAAGGATGTAAACGATACCCATGGCCACCAAGCAGGTGATGAGGTGCTATCGCTAATGGCAGAATGTATTTCAAATAATATCCGCTCAGTTGACGCCATTGGCCGTTATGGCGGTGAAGAGTTTCTCGTTATATTGCCAGAAACGCCACAGAGCATCGCTATCGATCTCGCTGAGCGCATACGAATAGGTGTTGAAAAACTGTCTTTACCCTTTGAAATAGAAGTCACCTGTAGTGTTGGTGTGTCGACTATGACACATGGTATGTCAGATGATGGTTTAGTAAGCCAGGCAGATCACGCCTTATACACAGCTAAACGTTCAGGCCGAAATCAGGTTGTTGTATTCAAAGAAGGTATGTCTGAAGGCCTACAAAACAGCAGTGCAACGTAAATGTGAATTAGCGCACTTCAAGCACGCTCTCTAACCATTCAATAAACTTTACATTGTGCCGTGAAGTGAGCGCTTCTTTGTTTGCGATATAGTAGCAAAGCGACGAGTTTACAGCAGTGGTGTGCGCCTCGCGAAGTACGCCAGATGCGAGATAGTTCTGGGCGAGCGTTTGTGAACAAAAAACGTAGGCATTTTCTAGTAGTGCTTGCTGAATCCCGAAAAGTTCTTGGTCGAAGTACTTTACGCTTAATTGTTGATGATCAAGGTTATTAGTGAGGATCCACTCTTGTAAAGGGACTTTAGGCAGCGCGCTGTTTTTCCATTCTGTTGTATAGATAGGTAAATGGCGTCTGTGGCTGAAGTCTAGCTCTGCGTTAGGGCCGCAAAACAGATTAAATCGTTCACGCTTAAGCATGTCCGAAGGTATCTGTTTATCAAGATCACCTAGTCTTATTGGCAACGTAAATTTACTGGCTTCAATACTTTCGCCACTGGTTATGTTTACCTTGATTTCAGGGTGTTCAGTGTAGAACTGCTGTAGTGCAGGAATAAGAACAAGTGCCGCAAATGAAGAGGTAGTGGCAACATTAATGTCTTTTTCGCTGGCAACAACCGTTTCTAGCGCAGTAGTAATGGTAGCAAACCCTTGAGTGGTCGCTGATGACAGCACTTTGCCGTTGTCGGTTAATGCTATCTGTCTAGCACGCCTGACAAATAACGTTGTGCCTAATCGTTGTTCAAGATTAGTTATGTGGTGAGATACCGCCGTGGGGGTTAGCGATAACTCTTCAGCAGCACGCTTAAAACTGCCGAGCCTAGCAGCTGCTTCAAAGGCTTTAAGGGCAGGTAAGGACACTTGCATAGGTTTTCTCTACTCGTGCTACATGAATGCTAAAAGATAGGTGATTTTTACTCATCTGTAAATGCGTGTTAGTCGTTTGTCAGCTAGTAGCGTAAGCGCAAAAATAAAACACATATTTAATAGCTGAGGAAGCCTAAAATGAGTGTTTTATTACATGTTGATTCAAGCGTCAGAAATATTTCGAACGCCAACCCCGATCATAATTCTATTTCTAAAAGTCTAGCTAAGCAGTTAGTTTCAGCACTTCAAGAACATAATGCTATAGATGAGTATATTTATCGTGATGTTGGTGTGAACCCTCCGGGTTTTATTACCCAAGAATGGATTGGTGCCGTATTTACACCAGAGCTACAGCAAACGCCACAGCAGCGCGAATTGTTGCTTCAATCGAATACCTTAATAGACGAAGTGGAAAGGGCCGATATCATCGTCATCTCTTCACCCATGTACAATTACGGTATGCCTGCTCAGTTAAAGGCATGGTTTGATCAAATTATTCGTATTAATAAAACTTTTGATTTCGATCTATCTCGTGGCGATAAACCTCTGGCTCCTCTCTTTTCTGGTAAAACCCTCGTGATAGTGACATCAAGTGGAGAGTTCGGATTTGAGAAAGGAGGAGTTAACGAAGAGGCCAGCCATTTGGTTCCTCATCTTCGCACGTTAAGCCGTTATTTAGGCGTAGAAAATATTTATGAAGTTGCCTCGGAATATCAAGAGTTTGGTGATGCACGACATCAAGCGTCTTTGAATAATGCCAGAATTAAAGTGGGCGACATCGCGTTGCGGTTAGCTAAACATGTTGGTTTGTAACTGAAATAATCGTCGCCATGGAAAAGGTCGTAAAATGGGGTGAGAAGTGAAACTACTCGTTATGTGAATTTACTTCTCGCTCGGTTCGTTTTCTGACGTAAAAGAACTTAATTCGCCGTAGGTTGCGACATGCGCTTCTTCGTACTTCCGTTTGGCAGCGTTTAAGTTAACTAAGGCCTCCTTGAATACACTGTTTTTTTGCGCAAGTTCATAGACTAACGTTGCTTTTAACTTTTCAAGTTCTCCAATTTCAGCAGTTCCCATTTCCGCTGAAGCTTGAGCAAGTGATGCTCTTTCCATAAACGAGTTTGAGCGATTAGACACCATTTTTTGCTTGAAAAGCGTATTTCTAATTCTAATTTCAAAGGCATTTTGGCAGACAGTATACGTTAAACGTGAATTCGGACGCTTCTTTTTCTCACAGACATAATGTAAATCAGAGTCGCCAACTAACGTGTTAAACGTGTCAAATACAGCAAATGTTGCGGCTTCGTATTGTTCACGCAGAAGTGTAAGTGGTTTTGACGTTGTTACTTCTATCACTTCAACCTGAGTGTCAGGCTTAGTAGGTAGGTTATTTGCTAGTGCCGAAAGTGAACCTAATACACTGATGAGTACTGTGCCCGTTGTCTTGATCATCATCCTGATACCTTATTTCCATTGCCCTCATCAGTGTAGCAATCAGCTCAACCGTTTTCCAAGCCATACTCTTAAAAGACGCTAAACAAAAAACTGACAAGGTAGGTTATCTAATAGACATTAGCGAGTAGAGGCAATAGTGATTTTTGTGTTGTTGTGCCTGAATTGTCTAATACTTATAAGAATAACAGGGATGTCCTATGAAAAAGTCCTTTATTGCACTCGGGCTTGGCTCAATGCTCTTTTTATCAACCGCACTATATGGGCAAGCATTAGTAACTGAAACGCCGAATGACGTTGTAGAGCCTATCACCGCGCTATCCGAAGATGAAATCAAACAGCAAGAATACCTGAAGTGGGCAGAAGAGTTTGAAGCGTCGCTCACTTATCAAACTGGGAAAATTACACTGCCAGGCGGTAAGGCAACACTTAGCGTACCCGAAGATTACTACTATCTGTCACCGCAAGACACAAAGCGTGTACTAGAAGAAGCATGGGGTAACCCGGAAGGGGAGCCTATGCTTGGAATGTTATTTCCGCAGGAATATCGGGTACTCGATAGTGCATCATGGGGCGTCACCATAGAATATGCAGAAGATGGCTATGTTTCTGACGAAGATGCAGAAGATATAGATTATGATGATCTCCTAAAAGAAATGAAAAGTGATACTGCTGAAGAGTCTGAATAGCGCTTGGAGCAGGGCTACCCCAGCATTGAGTTAGTTGGGTGGGCTATGCCACCTTTATTTTTTGTAAGTGCTCATCATACTCTTCGGTTGGACCTATTTCGCTACTAACCCAATCGGCGTTGTAATAGGTATTTGAATAGCGCTCTCCACTGTCACACATGAGCGTAACGATAGATCCAGATTCCCCTTTTTCTATCATCGAGGCGGCAACCTGTAATGCGCCCCACAAATTAGTCCCCGTCGAAGGGCCAGCTTTAATCCCCATCGTGTTGTTGAGCCAGTGCATCGTAGCGATACTGGCTGTATCTGGTACTCGCATCATAGAATCAATAACGTCGTGCTGGAATGAAGCCTCTACCTTTGGGCGTCCTATGCCTTCAATTCGGCTTCCTCTGCTGGCGGTAAGCGTTGAATCTCTTTGCTGATAGCTATCAAAAAAGACACTGTGTTCTGGGTCAACAACCATAAGCTTAGAGGGTAAGCCCTTGTAACGAATATAACGGCCTATAGTCGCAGACGTACCACCAGTACCTGCACTCATCACGACTGTGTGAGGAATAGGGTGAGGTTCTGCTTTCATTTGTTCAAATATTGACTCGGCAATATTGTTATTTCCTCGCCAGTCTGTCGCGCGCTCTGCGTACAAAAATTGGTCCATGAAGTACCCGTTTAGCTGCTGTGCAATGCGCTGAGCTTCACAGTGCATTTGCGTTGGACACTCAACAAAATGGCATGTGCCACCATACTTTTCAATAAGCGCAATTTTACTTTGCGCCGTCGAACGGGGCATAACGGCGACAAATGGAACACCAATCATTTTGGCAAAGTACGCTTCTGATACGGCGGTACTGCCAGATGACGCCTCTATTACCGTGGTATTTTGATTAATTTTTCCGTTACACAAGGCATACAGAAAAAGCGAGCGAGCCAAACGGTGCTTTAAGCTGCCGGTAGGGTGGGTGCTTTCATCTTTCAAATAGATATCTACACCCTGAAGCGTAAGTTGTTCTAGCTTGATTAAATGCGTGTCCGCAGAGCGTTGGTAATCTGCATTTATGGTTTTTATGGCTTTCGTTACCCAGTCTGACATTATTTCTCCCCTGCGTTTTTGTCTAAGGCCTGTTGGTCTTTACTGTGCAACAAACATCAACAGGTCCTAGTTACAATATCAATGTTGGATGAGTAAAAACGCCTAAAAAATTATAGTTTTAAGGATGTTTTAAGGTAAAAATTTCTTCGTATGGCTAAAAGTGTAGTAATTTTTTTTGGTGTGTGTTTTTTGTTCATTGTCTTTTCTGAAAATAAACCCATTACATATATCACGGAAAGCTGCGGGTGCTGGGAGCAACATGAGTTTAGAAACGTATACAATTTTGATGAGTTTATTGGTATGTCTGGGCACACTTCTTAGTCTTGGCTTCTTTGCACTGATGTACAAATGGGCAAAAAAGCAAAAAGGAGCGGCAGTGGCCTTTGGCATGTTAGTTCAAATGTTTTTACCCGATCCTAAAGTAGAGCAAACCATAGAGATGGTGGTTGAGTCGAAAAAAGAAGTGAGTGGTGAGCGAGAAACTGATAACACCTCAAATGAAGGGGACACAGAGGAATGGAAATCTTAAACTAGAACAGATTTGACGACCCTGATATCTTAAATGTTCCTTCACTGCACTGGTCATCTTATGAAAACAAAAGCATTTTTTATGCTCTTCTCAATAATGCCGTTTATGCTTTTTGCCCAAACGCTCAAGGTAGCTACATTCAACGTAAGTATGGAGTCGACTAATTACAAGTCATTGGGCATGGCGCCAAGCGATAAAGTACTGGCGCACATACTAAGCAATGGCGAACCCCCCCAAGTTAGAAATATAGCTGAAATTATTCAACGCGTTCGGCCTGACATTATTTTACTCAATGAATTTGATTACATTAAAGACAAGAATAAGGGCGTTAATGCGTTTGTGAAGAACTACTTGAATGTGTCTCAGGCGCAGCAGCAACCCATTGACTATCCGTATACGTACATAGCGCCTGTCAACACGGGCGCACCGACATCCTTTGACCTCGACAATAATGGTAAAGTCGAGCGGTTTGGCGGCGATGCCTTTGGCTACGGCTTGTACGAAGGGCAATATGGAATGGCACTGCTGTCGAAATACCCAATAGATGAAACTCACGTGCGCACCTTTCAATTTTTCAAATGGCACCATATGCCGCACCCGCAAAAGCCATTTTTACCTAGCGCAAGCGGCGAGATGGAAGAGAGTGAGTCGTGGTATGACGAAGAAGAATGGGAAGCTTTTCGACTTAGCTCTAAGTCTCATTGGGATGTGCCCATTAACGTAGGTGATCACGTTGTACATATATTGGCGATGCACCCAACCCCACCTAACTTCGATGGTGAAGAAGACAGAAACGGCAAGCGCAATGCCGATGAAATAAGGTTGATGGCCGATTATCTAACGCCCGATAAAGGAATCTATATTTACGATGATAATAGCAACAAAGTCACTTTAGAAGCGGACTCGCGTTTTGTTCTTGTTGGTGATTTTAATGCCGCAGATATTGGCGATAAATACCGTGAAGGAGTGATTGAGCAGCTAACTAATAGCCCGTACGTCAACAATAGCGTGATCCCGAAAAGTGCCGGCGGTGCTCAATCATCTGCAGAAACCTACAGTGAACGTTACACCGCCTATTGGGGGGCTAGAGCGGATTATGTGCTACCTTCTTCATACGGTTTTGAGGTTGTTGACGCCGGTGTGTTTTGGCCCGCGAAAACAAGTGATCTACATAGGCTAGTTAAAGATAGGCAAGCAAGTTCAGATCACCGATTAGTTTGGACAACACTTTCGCTGTCACAATAGACTGTTACAACACACGAAAGCGCGAGCGGCGGTTTAGCGCCTTTCGCCCGCAGAAAGCGTGTTTGTTAGTTGCGACTTTTAGTCGCGCTGGTCCAAAGCGTGTAATATCCCACCACAATTAAATTTGCTATAAACCAAAGATCTTTAATGACAAATTGTCCTAGGCGATTAAAAATTGTCTCGCTGCTAAGCGTATCTGGAACCGTAAATATAAAGGTTTGCGTCATTAAGAAAACTGACAGGGCAGCAAGTCCACTTACTTTGATGATAGTTTTCTGATTGAGCAATAAACCAATACCTAATGCGAGGGCAAAAAAGACATCGAATATACCAATAACATTTGAGGCACCTTGAACACTAAATAGTGTATACAACCATGACATGAAGGGTGATGTTTCGATAAGTCCCACTATGCCGTTTGC
Source organism: Alteromonas sp. McT4-15 (assembly GCF_020515205.1). Taxonomy (NCBI): domain Bacteria; kingdom Pseudomonadati; phylum Pseudomonadota; class Gammaproteobacteria; order Alteromonadales; family Alteromonadaceae; genus Alteromonas; species Alteromonas sp. McT4-15. The sequence goes on along the minus strand of NZ_JAJALG010000021.1, from coordinate 47,395 downwards.
TTCAAATTCATAAAATTTCATACCACCAATCCACAAAAGTACCATAGCCACGGGGGCATAATTTGCCCACGCCAGTTGCTTATCGGTAAACTTATGTCGATAAAAAAGAAAGAAAAATAACGGGAAAACAGCACCGTATTTGATAATGCCCTGACCGCTGCCAATAATCGGGAACCCTCCAAGGTCTGCCATCCATCTACTCGGCGAAAGTAGGGTTAATAGTAGTATGCTTACGATGATAAATGTAAATAAGGTAGCGAGTTTTATTGAGACGAGCTTGAGCCTAGCGGCTACCGTTAAAAGAGCGATCATCAAAAACGCTATACCTGCAATAACACCCATTGTGGCGTCTGAAAACGCACTTGATAGTCCGTAAAAATGGAGTGTCGCTTTTACTGAGCCAGAATTGGCGCCAAGCAAAAATGTCAGCCCTAATAAGCCTAGGCTAAACACCAGTAAGAAAGTGACGAGATTTTCTGTCTGTTTAAGTGTCATCATTATTCCGCGTAGTACATCAGGCAAATATAGACCTTGCTCAATGCATTCATCTTTCAATTATTTGCTCAAAAGCATCGTAAAAAGCCATTTGCTTTGCGTTATTATTCATGTGATACAAGAACTTGTTCAGATTGCGTGGTCATACTCTTATACCCCCCTAAATCACTAAAGGATTTTGTTGTGCGACGATTATATTTATTGGGCCTGTTTTTATTAGGAGGATGTGGGGCACAAGCACCTGTCGATATACCCAGTCCTCTAGAAATCGAAAAGCTTGAGTTTGAAGTGGACACATCGCTGCCGCTAGTTCAACAAGCTTACTCAATAGAAAGTGAGTCAGTCTGTGAAAAGCATAATGGACGATGGCAAAGAGTAGGCAGGCAACAGCAGTATGCGTGCATTCTCGACACTCGTGATGGCGGCAAAGCCTGTTCAAGTAATAAAGAGTGTGAGGTTGGCTGTGTTGTGGCCAATAGTGAGGCCGTTGCCGGTGAGCACACAACAGGGATATGCCTTGAAAATACAGACCTATTTGGTTGTCGTGCGTATGTATCTAACGGCGTGGTAGAACCGACTCTGTGCGTCGACTAACGATACTGAAATTTTGGTCGGCGCTATTGTTGTAAATAGTCCTATCGTGACACACTAACGTATTCCAATTACTAAGGTTGCAACAGGGAGATGTTAGATGTTGTCTAAAATTATGCTCTATGCGAAGAGTATTTTTGCGTCGTTATTGGCGATTTTTGTTTGTTTTGCTGTGCTTGATTTTCTATGGCTTGGCGTTCTTGCTGACAGTTGGTACCAAGCTGAAATGGCGCCATTGCTTCGCAGTGAGTTTATTACCTGGCCTTGGTTAGTCTTTTATCTGATGTATGGTTTTGTAGTATTTGTCTTAGCTGTGGTTGCAAATAGAGATAAGTCACTGCTTTATGCGGGCATAGATGGGGCTTTGTTAGGACTGGCGAGTTATGGCGCATACAACCTTACTGCCTACAGCATAATAGACGGGTTTACACTCTTTATCATGGCGATAGATTGGGGGTGGGGTACCTTTCTAACCAGTGCTAGTGCAATGGCGGGATGGCTTGGATTCCAACTGCTTCGCCACGATGCCCGCCCATCGTAGTTTGCTCAAGTAATTTTTCTCAAGTAACTTTTTTCAAGTAACTTTTCTTAAGTGACTTTGCTAAAACGTTGGCATGCTTATTAAAAATGCCTAAGGAAAAGAATAGCGTATTATTCTTTTCACTACACTGGCGTACTGGCGCATAAAGCTGCCAGTATTGTAATGCATGCCATGTTGCTTGAAAATTGCCCGTACCTTTGGTGCCATTTCTCTATAGCGTTTAGCAGGAATATCTGGAAAGAGGTGGTGCTCAATCTGAAAGCTTAAATGACCCGTTAGCACGTGAAATAGGTTACCACCTTTAATGTTTGACGACCCCAGTGCTTGTCGATAATACCATTGACCCTGTGTTTCATTTTTACAATCTGCCTCGCTAAAGGTTTCCACATCGCCCGTGAAGTGGCCACAGAATATGATGGTTGATGTCCATAGATTACGAAGTAGATTTGCTACGAGATTACCCGTTAGTACCCATAAAAATAAAGGGCCAGCTAGAAGTGGGAAGAGCACATAATCTTTGGCTAGTTGGCGAGCGCCTTTACTAAAAAAACGCCTCTTTAATTCTTCGTGCGTGAGCGTGTTTTTTCGATTCTCCTTTTTCTTACCAAAAAATACGCGCTCAGCGGCCATTTCGTGATAAGACACGCCCCACTGAAACATTATGCTTAACACGGCGTAAGTCGCCAGTTGCCATAGGTTTTTTACTCGCCAGCGAAAATCATTGGAAAGGCGTAATAGGCCGTAGCCAAAATCACGGTCTTTACCAATAATATTGGTGTACGTGTGGTGCTCATAATTGTGGACTCTATTCCAACTTGAACCATCGCAGGCAATATCCCACTCATAGGACTTTGAGTTGATATGCTTGTCATTCATCCAGTCATATTGACCATGCATAACATTGTGACCAATTTCCATGTTGTCGAGTATTTTTGCAGCGGCTAGGGACAATACGCCAATGACCCATAAAGCAGGCTGTAAAAAACCGAGCATTAATAGAATACGTCCCGTCCATTCACAAAGCCTCTGAATGCGAATGATTCGACGGATATAGTTGGCATCTTCTTGGCCAACTTTGCGCTTTACGTCAGCTTTCAACTCATCAAGCTGCACGGCGAGTAGATCAAAATTGGGCTGAGTTGACATCCTCTTTTCACAAATTGTTGTTGAAGTAGAGGCCACCGAGTGGTCCGGTTGTGGTTGTTCTCGAAGGACGGTCGTGCTCATGCTTGTAACTCCAAATCGGTAGCAGCTTGCGATACACAAAGTTGAATAAGCTGCTCTGCGCTGTCTGATAATTCACCTGTGCGAACGTCGCGCACAACACCGCTTTTCTTAATACACTGACATTGGTGACAAATACCCATGCCACAGCCATAACTAACGGGGACATCTGCTTTTTGTAGTTGTGTTAGCAGTGTTTCCTTATTACTCACAGTCAGCGTGGTCTTGTTGTGTTTAACAATAAGCTGTTGTTTCGGCGAATTAGTGTTGTCAGTTAGATGCGGGAATGCGACAAAATGCTCACTATCAACCGGCACGTTAATTAACTTGGCGGTCTGTGCCACTTGTTGATGCAGCTCGAAAGGACCACAAACCATCCAGTGCGAAGTGCCATGTTGAACAAGATAAGGTTCTATATCGCCGTCATGCATCCGGCTTAGCAATTGAAAGCTGAAAGATTCATTGTGGTTTGCAAATTCGGTTAACTCTTCAACCAAAAGGTGCTCATGTGGTTTGGCATAGTAAATAAGATGAATGGGCTGTTTATCCTCTAGGCTACCTTTTTTATTGGCTTGATAGTCCTCTAGCATCGCGAGAAATGGGGTTATGCCAGACCCGCCAGCAATCATCAGTACTGATTCACTATGTGGAAGTAAAAACGAACCCATCGGGGGCGAAATGTTTACCCAATTGCCCTTGCCAAAATTGCTCAGAAAAGGCGTGAGTGCTCCATTATCTTTTACCTTAATAATAAGACGAATAACGCCTTGATTCTTTCGTGTCGTTGTACCGCATGCGATGGTAAAAATGCGTGTGATTAGTTTCCCATCAACTTCAACGGTCAACGCTATGTGCTGCCCAGCCTTATGTATTGGCCATTTTTTTTCTGGCGACAGCGTTAACTGAACGACATCTGCTCTTAGACTTTTAATCGCTACTACTTTTGCCCGGTAATAGCTATCGCGCCACGCTGGAAGGAATAATTGAATGATGGGCTCCCAATACCCCTTCCACGTTGTGTGATGAAAAAGCTGATGAGTAATTTTGTTGAAAATAGCATTCACGGCGTCTGTCAAACCTAAAAAGACGAAAATTAAATTTGAGCGCACATGTGTACGCTGATTGAGCGAACAAGTGTAAGCTTGAATGAAAAAAGATCAAGTGAATTGTTTTGTGTTCATGCTGTGTAGATAGTGTGCAAACGAATGAGAGAGTGTTGCATCGCTTTTTAAATGTCTTTAGTCTTCATACCCCCTTTGAAAAAGTGGTACAAAAAATTGACAAATAAACTAGCCCCAGAGGTTCAAACCGCCTATAAAAAAGCCCTAATCGCGAGGGACAATTCATATTCTCCCTATTCGCATTTTAAGGTAGGTGCTGCGGTTAAATTTAAAGATTGTGACGATGTTTTTGTTGGCTGTAATGTGGAAAACGCGAGTTACGGCGCCACTATTTGTGCAGAACGTAATGCGATTTGGAGCGGCGTAGCGGCGGTGGGTAAGCGCGATATGGAATATCTCATTGTGGTTGCCGACCAAGACGAGCCAGTTCCGCCGTGTGCATTGTGCTTACAGGTAATTTCTGAGTTTTACGATCCCAAAATGCCTATCTACTTAGGCAACTTAAATGGTATTCAAAAGTGTTATCTACTAGAAGAGATATTACCTGTGCCATTTAATAGTTTTGTGGCGTGATTTGGTGGAGTATCGCGCAAATAGGTGGGTAAAAATACTATTTACTTCTGTTGCGATAAAGCCAGCTTGCAATGCCAATACCCGCCACTAAAACGGATAGAGTAGGCCATACTGATGACACTGGCACGCCGTCGGGACATTGCAAAGTCATTGCAGAGCCAGCGAGATTATCGCACTCCACCATTGGACCGATTGCCAATAGCAGCAGCCCAATAAGCACACCAATAATGGCTGAAGATAAATTATTTAGAGACATTGGTGTAAAAACTGAAACAGTCCGTTTTTTCTGAGTATGTTAAAGATATAGGCATTAACGGTTGGTATACAACCCTTAACGGCCGCAATTCATCGGTAAGATTTTACTGTTGAACGACTTTGATTAACGCATCGATAAGGTCATATCTCGCTGCCCTTTACGCCTCATGTCAACGTGAAGGCACGAGGCCTAAATTATCACATAACAAATGTACCTTATTTGCGTTAACCACTATCAAATTTAACGTAAATTCGGTACTATCCGCGGTCTTAAATTTTTAATGAAATAAGCGGACTATGTTTGAAATAAACCCCGTTACTAATGCGATAAAAGATATCCGCGAGCGCACACAAGCGCTTAGGGGGTATCTTTGACTTTGATGCAAAGTCAGAGCGTTTAGAAGAAGTTAGCCGAGAGTTAGAAAGCCCCGATGTTTGGAACGAGCCAGACAGAGCGCAGGCACTTGGCAAAGAAAAAGTGGCTTTAGAGCAAATAGTAGAAACTATTCACAAACTTGACCGAGGTACGGAAGACGTAGAAGGTTTGGTTGAGCTTGCGGTTGAAGCTGAAGACGAAGATACCTTCGTTGAGGCCCAAAGTGAGCTTGAAGGTTTAATTGAGCAACTAGAAGTGCTTGAATTTCGCCGCATGTTTTCTGGCCCTAATGACGAGAACGACTGCTATATTGACATTCAGTCGGGGTCAGGCGGTACAGAAGCGCAGGATTGGGCAAACATGCTATTGCGTATGTACTTGCGCTGGGGTGAAGCTCATGGTTTTAAAACCGAACTGATAGAAGTATCGGAAGGCGAAGTAGCAGGTATTAAAAGTGCCACACTTCGCGTTCAGGGCGAGTATGCATTTGGGTGGTTGCGCACTGAAACTGGCGTACATCGCTTGGTACGAAAATCACCATTTGACTCTGGAAACCGTCGTCATACTTCGTTCTCTTCAGCGTTTGTATACCCTGAAATTGATGACGATATCGATATTGAGATTAATCCGTCTGATTTACGTATAGATACCTACCGCGCGTCAGGTGCAGGTGGTCAGCACGTAAATAGAACAGACTCTGCGGTGCGAATTACTCACGAACCGACAGGCATTGTGGTGCAGTGTCAAAATGACCGCTCACAGCACAAAAATAAAGATCAGGCGATGAAGCAGTTAAAAGCCAAACTTTATGAGTTTGAACTGCAAAAGCAAAACGCCGAAAAACAAGCGATGGAAGACAGCAAATCAGACATTGGCTGGGGTAGTCAGATACGTTCTTACGTACTAGACGACTCTCGCATTAAAGATTTGCGAACAGGCGTGGAAACACGTAACACTCAAGCCGTTCTAGATGGCGACTTGGACAAATTCATTCAAGCCAGCCTGAAATCTGGGCTGTAAACCGAACAACGAAGTGACAAGGTTATGACTGACCAACAAACTGACGATAACAAATTGATTGCAGAGCGCCGCTCAAAGTTAAGCGCTATTCGCGAACAGTGCCGTGCAAATGGCTTCCCAAACAGCTTCCGTCGTGAAAACTACGCTGATGAACTTCAAGCTAAGTTCGGTGAATTCGACAAAGAGACATTGCAAGAGCAAGGCAACAAGGTAAGCATTGCTGGCCGTATTATGGCTAAACGTGGCCCATTCTTGCTATTACAAGATATGACTGGTCGTATTCAGGCATACGCCGACAAAGAAACCCAAAAAGACCTTAAGGCCAAATATGGTGCGCTAGATATTGGTGACATCATTGGTGTTGCCGGTGACCTACACAAGTCAGGTAAGGGCGATTTGTATGTGAATATGGAGCAATACGAATTGCTGACTAAAGCACTTCGCCCATTGCCTGAAAAATTCCATGGCTTGAGTGACCAAGAAACTAAGTACCGTCAGCGTTATGTAGATTTGATCACCAGTGAGCAAACGCGCAAAACCTTTATGATCCGCAGTAAAATCGTAAATGGTATTCGCAAGTACCTTACAGAGCGTGATTACCTAGAAGTCGAAACGCCAATGCTGCAAGTCATTCCGGGCGGTGCAACGGCGAAGCCTTTCGTTACACACCACAATGCACTTGATATCGATATGTACTTGCGTATTGCGCCAGAGCTTTATCTTAAGCGTCTTGTAGTGGGTGGTTTTGAGCGCGTGTTCGAAATTAACCGTAACTTCCGTAACGAAGGTTTATCAACTCGTCACAACCCAGAGTTTACTATGCTTGAGTTCTATCAAGCTTACGCAGACTACAACGACTTGATGAATCTAACTGAAGACATGCTTCGTACATTAGCAGAAGATATTCTTGGTACGACTATTATTACCAATACCACGAAAGATGCTGAAGGTAATGTGACGAGTGAAGTTGAATATGACTTCGGTAAGCCGTTTGACCGCTTAAGCATGGGCGAAGCTATTCTGAAATATTGGCCAGAAGCCAATGAAGCTGCAATTCGCGACCCTGAGGCGAATCTAGACGCCCTTAAAGCAATGGCAAAACAGCTGCACATTAAGGAGCCTGAAGTTGATGGTATTTGGGGCGCGGGTAAGTACCTTTGCGAAATCTTTGAAGCGACAGCGGAAGAGAAGCTTATTCAACCTACGTTTATTACTGAATACCCGTGGGAAGTATCGCCGCTTGCGCGTCGTAATGACAATAACCCGTTCATTACTGACCGTTTCGAATTCTTTGTTGGTGGACGCGAGCTAGCGAACGGCTTTAGCGAGCTAAACGACCCAGAAGATCAGGCAGAGCGCTTCGCTAAGCAGGTTGAAGAGAAAGATGCGGGCGACGATGAAGCTATGCACTTTGACGACGATTACATTCGCGCGCTTGAGTACGGCTTGCCGCCAACGGCGGGTGAAGGTATCGGAATTGACCGTCTAGCGATGCTATTTACTGATAGCTCAACAATTAAAGACGTTATCTTATTCCCTCACATGAAGCCGCAAGTGTCTAAAGACGCTCAAGACGCAGAGGAATAAAGTAAGGACAAGCGTGCAGATTAAAGCGCGTTTACCTTGTCTACCAAGAGGGCATTGACGGGAACGTCGATGCCCTTTTTTGTGCCCATGTCTACAATGTAGCCATTGATCGCTGATATTTCTGTTTTTCTCCCCAACTTTACATCTTGATGCATACTTGAAAAGTTATTTCCCGTTGCCTTTGCCACCTTGATGACATTCTGATGAACATCTTGTGCACAAAACTTGAAGCCGTATGCACTGGCAACATCGACAAATTCTTGGCAAACCGCGTGACGTAGATAGCTAAACTGGTCGTGAACAATGCATTTATTCTGAATATTGTTAAGGGCGGTAAGAGGGTTGATAACTGCATTCACACTTAGCTTGTGCCACAACGCCCGCAATATATTTGGCGTGTAGGTAACATCAGGTAAAGTATTATTAAGTAAGGCTATTGCCTTACGCAGTTTGGGTGTGAGCACATCCATCTCTTTTGTATGATCTAATTCAGCGGATGAAACAGGGACGCCAATTTGTGTTGTACCTGCACCACTGTATACCACCACATTGTTATTGTTTTCATCTTGTCGCTTAAACGCCCCATGGCTAGTAGTGGCAAGTAATAAGGGATAGTTGAGGGGCAACACCTGCTGTGCAACTTCAAGTCCACCCATGCCATTGTGCAGTAACACAACCGTGGGCTTATTCTTAAGGAAAGGAAGCCATTCAGTGAGCGCCTCGCTAAGCTGATAGACTTTTAACGGTAAAAGTAACACGTCATCCTCGCCTAACACTTCAAGAGAAGATTGTGCTGGAGGCAGTGGAAACTGAGTTCCATCCAACCACCTTGCAATGCTAGGTGCAGTATCAAGCGTTCGAGGATATCGCGCGCAAATAATGTTAGCTCTATGCGCGCCTGCGGCAACCAAGCTGCCTACGGCACCTGCACCTACGATATGAAGCTTACTCATAATCGCTAATCCCTGTTTTCGTTTAGTTCACTATTATCGCGTATTGAAACGCTTTGTTGTTGATAGCGAGCAGGTACGTTTGGCCATGGAAATGCTTCAGGTTGATCCAGTGATGCAAACCACGTTTGGACATCCTCGCGTAGAAACATCTCGCCACTTTGCATTTGAGCGGTCACTGATACAGTATCGTGCGATAGAGGAAGTACCAGTTTCCAGGCATGAAGATGCAGTCTGTCTGCATCTTGACCACCATATAATGTATCCCCCAATATTGGCGCGCCAATACTTTTGAGAGCTACACGAATTTGATGAGTCTTGCCCGAATAAGGTTTAACGATAAAGCCTCTAATTCCTGGGCTGGCTGATTGACTAAAAAATTGGGTAATCGCTGGGTTCTGCGTACTTTTAAGCAAGATACGCTGGCCACCTCGACGGTTTTTCATATCGCCAATAACAATCCCTTGTTTTTTCTTAGGCTTTTGCGCACTTAGCGCAAGATAATATTTGTTGACCTGTCGCGAAGCGAATAATTCACCAATTTCCCGCGCCATGTTGTCAGTTTTGGCAAGACACAAACAACCAGAAGTCCCCGTATCTAATCGATGGCATAGGTGTAGTTGGGTGATACCCAGTTGCGCTTTTAATAAAGTAACTACGCCTGCACCTAAATCGCCGCTGTTGTTTGACTGTTGAGAGCTTGCGTTATTTTTGGCGTCATCATGCATGCTGACGCCTGAAGGCTTGTTAACAACCAACAGATTGTCATCTTCGTAAAGTATGGGAATGTCGCGCAATGCTTGAACCTAGTTACTTTCCAATTTCTCAATGGCTTGTTCGTAGTCCAACTCATCAACCGCATCTACAATAGCGGTGCGCTTGGCGTTGTCAAAACCTATCGTGTCGAGCCAAGTGTCGAGTCTATCTTGTGAAATAAATTCACTGGCTTTAAGCGCAGCTAATAGTTGCTTTTTGGCTTGCTGCGCTGCAGCGCTTTCATTTTCAGTATTGCTACCTGTGCTAGCTTGCTCAGAGGGGGCCGCTGTAAGCACCTTTACCGCAGTAATAGTTTCATGAAGACAGTTGGCAAATTGGTCAAAATCGTCAGGTATGCGCTTATCATTTCTTATACTACTTTCAACAGGCTTGCTGGCATTGTGAAGTGCAAAAAGTCCCAAGTTACCCGTTACGCCCTTAAGGGTATGAACGAGTGAATAGGCTTCATCAAATTCGCCCTTTTCTACCAACGCCTGAAGTTCCGTATCCGTAGACTGATACTCATCAGTAAATTTACCTAACAAGGTGAACAGTAGCTTTTCATTACCACTTAGCTGAGACATCCCAAAATCGATATCAATTACTGTCGTTGACTGTTCCATGCAACCATCCTTTTAACTGCAGTGCCTCTATTTATCACGATGAGAGGTTTCGCCAGCTGTTTTCGATTACTCAGCGCATCGCGCTTGGGTATTCGAGTGAATCTGTAGATTATAAGCGTAAGTGTATTTCAGAAATACACAAATTAATACAATCATAGCAAAGTCAGAGCAGGTAAAGCGCTAAAAAGTCTGGTAATCTTTCGAAGATCAGACAAAGGGTGGTCCTTTGATAAATGTTGTAACTAAAAAGGAATAAGCATGTCAGGAAAACTGACTTTTCGTACCTTAGTTGTTTTAATGACGATTATTTCGGTTTCGGCGTGTCAGCGCACGCAAATTGAACCAGCTTTAGATGATACTTCGATATCTATCCCTTACGAAAAATACACGTTACCCAACGGTCTTACTGTTATTCTTCACGAAGACCATTCCGACCCGTTAGTGCATGTCGATGTAACTTATCATGTAGGCTCTGCGCGTGAAGAAGTGGGTAAATCTGGCTTTGCACACTTTTTTGAACACATGATGTTTCAAGGCTCAAAGCACGTGGCTGACGAGCAGCATTTTAAGGTGATTACCGAGGCAGGTGGCAACCTCAACGGTACCACGAATACTGATAGAACTAACTACTTCCAAACTGTACCCGCCAACCAACTTGAAAAAGTCTTGTGGCTTGAGTCAGATAGAATGGGCTATTTACTCGAGGCTGTTGATCAGGAGAAATTTGAAAACCAGCGAGAAACCGTTAAAAACGAACGTGCACAACGGGTTGATAATCAGCCTTACGGATTGCGATTTGAGTTAAACGGTGAAGCGTTATTTCCTGAAGGGCACCCGTATTCTTGGTTAACCATTGGCTATGTAGAAGATTTAGACCGTGTTAACGTCAATGACTTAAAAGCATTTTTTAAGCGCTGGTATGGCCCAAACAATGCTGTGCTAACAATTGGTGGGGACATTGATGTAGCTAAAACCAAGGCGTGGATTAAAAAATACTTTGGTGAAATTCCAAGGGGCCCAGAGGTTGAGCAGCCTGTTCCTTCGCTAGTTACCCTCGATGAAACGCGCTACATGACGCTTGAAGATAAAGTGCATCTTCCACTGCTACAAATTACTTATCCAACGGTGTATGCGCGACACGAAGATGAAGCGCCACTTGACGTACTTTCCGATATCTTGGGCGGCGGAAAGACGTCACTGTTTTACAAGAATTTGGTGAAGCAAGGTATGGCAGTACAGGCTGTAGTGTCTCACCCGTGCCGAGAACTCGCATGTGAGTTCCAGCTTCTTGCATTGGCGAACCCTGCAAAAGTTACGTCTTTAGCCACGCTTCAAGAGGTATTAGATACGACGCTGAAAGAGTTTGAAACTCGTGGGGTTACTGAAGATGATCTGGCTCGCACTAAAGGCGAAATTGAAGCGCGAACAGTTTTTGGACTACAGAGTGTGTCTGGAAAAGTATCAGCGCTAGCGGCAAATGAAACCTTCCATCGAACCCCAGATTTAATTGCTGAAGATATCGCGCGCTATAATGCAGTAACCGGTGAAGACGTAATGCGCGTATATAACAAGTATATTAAAGGTGCCAATCGTATTGTACTGAGTGTTGTGCCCAAAGGGCAGCCTGAACTTGCGGCAGCAGAACAAACCTTTGAGCGTCCGCGTCGCACCATCCCTGACTATGGGAATGACAATACCGACGTTAACGATGAGCACTTCGAAAGCGCGCCAACCAGCTTTGATCGCAGCATAGTGCCTCAAGCGGGTAAAGCGCCAGTGGTAGAGGTGCCAGCATACTGGGAAGCACGCTTATCAAATGGTATTAAAGTGCTGGGCGTTACTAGCAGTGAAACGCCAACGGTCACTCTGACGCTAGGTATGGACGGTGGCGTACTACTTGAGAGCAAAGAAAAAGCAGGAACAGCCTATCTCACCGCACTGTTGATGAACGAAACAACAAAGAACTACACCAATGAAGCGTTAGCGAGCGAACTTGCCAAGTTGGGGAGTAGTATTCGTTTCAGTGCAGCGGGACGTTATTCACAAGTTTATGTGTCTACGTTGACGAAGAATCTCGATCAAACACTGGCGCTACTACAAGAAAAATTGTTTAACCCTGCGTTTAACGAAGATGATTTTAATAGAATGAAGGAGCGAGTGCTTCAAGGACTGCAGCAGCAAGCAAAAACGCCGTCTAGCTTGGCGCGCCGCGCACGAGATTTGGTATTGTTTGGCGCTGAAAACCGTGTAAGTCTGCCAGATGAAGGTACGTTGGCAACAGTTCAAAACATAACGCTTGACGATGTAAAAGCGTTTTACGAACGATATTACTCACCGTCAAAGGCCAGCATTGTAGTTGTTGGCAATCTTCCCAAGGCACAAATGCTTAATACCATCGACTTTATCGGTAAGTGGCAAGGAGAAGATTATGCGATTGGCGATTACCATGCATTTCCTTCTTATAACGAAAACACCATTTATTTAGTTGATAGTCCTGAAGCAGTGCAATCGGTCGTTTATATTGTGGATAGAAGTCTTCCTTTCGATGCAACGGGTGAACACTTTAAAACGCGTTTAATGAACTTCCCATTAGGTGGCGCATTTAACAGCCGAATAAATCTTAATTTAAGAGAAGATAAAGGGTACACCTATGGCGCAAACAGTGGCTTCATAGGCGGAAAAACACTGGGGTGGTTTGAAGCAAGCGCCGACCTTAATATGGTGAACACTGCGCAGGGCATTCAAGAAATTTTTGGCGAAATAAAACGCTATCGCAAAGAAGGGGTAACCCAGCAAGAAATAGACTTTATGCGCAATGCATTTACACTAAGCGATGCGCTAGAGTTTGAAACGCCAACCAGCAAAGCCCGATTCTTAAGGCAGTTGCTTAGTTACGATTTAACTCAAGGGTATCGCAAAGCGCAACTTGAGATAATCAATAACATCGACAAAGCCACCCTCGACATGCTCGCGAAGCAATATTTGAATATAGATAAAATGCAAATTATTGTAGTAGGCGATAAAACGAAGGTTCTGCCTCAATTGAACGCGTTATCAATGCCAATTGTCGAGTTATCAGTAGAGAGTAACACCAGAGAAACGTTAAACTGATAAATTGATCATTGTTGAATTTACCTTATTGCCCCCCATAACAAGGGGCAATAATGACATAACGGACCATCATTTTGACTGCAAACTCAAACCGTTTCGACGCGCGAATTGAAGCGCTTAAGTCTCCCGAGTTTTTAACGGCGCTAAAAGATATAAAGCGTGGCGTAGAACGCGAAGCGCTTCGCATTAACCCCAATGGTACTTTGTCTCAGACACCGCATCCTTTGCCATTGGGTTCTGCCTTAACACATGAATCAATCACCACTGATTTTTCAGAATCGTTGCTTGAATTCATTACGCCACCTGAGAACAGTGCAGCGAAAACGGTTGCCCAGTTAAAGGATATTCACAAGTTTGTTATCGATAACATTGGCGATGAATTTATTTGGCCGTTAAGTATGCCGTGTTTCATTGATGATGAAACTCACATACCTATTGCTTATTTTGGCGAGTCAAATGTGGGCAAAATGAAGCGCGTTTATCGCATTGGGCTTAAAAACCGATATGGCAGCATGATGCAAGCAATAGCGGGCGTGCATTTCAATTTTTCTCTGCCCGAGAGTTTCTGGAAATTGTGGGCTGAACTTAATGGCAACACGCACTCACAAGATCAAACTTCAGCAGATTATTTTGGACTTATTCGAAACTATCGACGTTTTTGTTGGTTGATTCCCTATTTATATGGCGCATCTCCAGCGTTGTGTGGTTCATTCCTAAGAGGCAAAGAACATGCGTTGCCATTTAAAAAAGTAGGTAAAGGTACGGTTTATATGCCTTATGCCACGTCGTTGCGCATGAGCGACTTAGGGTATACCAGCGCCGAGCAGTCTTCACTTAAGATTTGTTACAACCAACTTGATAACTATGTCCGCTTGTTGCGAGGCGCAATGACAACACCGTCTGCACGATTTAGCCAATTTGCTGCGGGCGAAGAGGGCAATTATCAGCAATTAAGTCGCAACATTATTCAAATTGAGAACGAGCTTTATTCACCCATACGACCCAAGCAGCCAACACAGTCAATGGAGAAACCTACTGATGCACTTGTGCGTCGAGGTATTAACTACATTGAGGTGAGAGCATTGGATGTGAATCCGTTCTCTGCGCTGGGAATAACGCAGACCCAATTCGACTTCTTAGATGTCTTTTTGCTTGCCTGTCTGTTGATACCCAGTGGCGAGTTAGACGAGGCTCAGCTTAATGAAGCCAAAGAGAATATGAACAAGGTCGTGCTTCAAGGACGTGATCCTGAATTAATGTTAAGCAATAACGGCAAAGCCGTGTCATTGCGAGCGTGGAGTGAGTCTTTATTTGGCTATTTCAAACAAGCCGCTGATTTACTTGATAAAGCGAATGAAACCGAACGCTATTCTCAGGCCGTGGCCAGCGAATTTGAGAAAGTAGGAAACCCTGACCTTACGCCTTCAGGTATGTTGCTAAACACGTTGTTAGAGAATGATAAAGATAACGGTGTGTTTGGCCTTGAACTCGCAAAAATGTACCAAGGTGAGATGAAAGCGTTTAACTATCAGTATACCGACGCCGCTGGTTTTATGGCGCAGGCGGAAGTGTCTTTGAAGGCGCAAAAAGAGGTTGAAGAGGCTGATACCAAAGACTTTGACAGCTTCATACGCGATTATTTTTCAGAACCTCCAGCAAAAAAAAATGCCTGACAAGGGTCAGGCATTAAAGGGTTCCAGGGAAACACACATTTTACTAGAACATTAATTAAGACAAGTTATGAACCAAAAGTTCAAAAAATTGGTTATTTTTTTATCAACTTTCATCGTTCTTTTTCCGCTGTTTATCGCGGGGTGTGCAACTACGCCTCCTAAAGACATCAGTAATTTATGCGAAATATTCTACGAAAAGGACGATTGGTATGATGCAGCTGCTGATGCGAGAGACAAATGGGGTGTTCCCATTCACGTGCCAATGGCAATGATGTATCAAGAAAGCTCGTTTAGGCACGATGCCCTCCCTCCGAGAGATTACGTGTTTTTCGGGTTGATCCCATGGGGACGTGTAAGTTCTGCATACGGCTATTCTCAGGCTAAAACGCCAACGTGGTCAGACTATATTCGCGAAACCGGCAATAGTGGCGCAGATAGGGATGATTTTGACGATGCCATCGATTTCATGGGGTGGTTTATTTATAAATCACAAAAAGTTAATGGCGTGTCTAAGTGGGATGCGTATGCACAGTACCTGAACTACCACGAAGGGTGGGGAGGGTATAAGCGCAGAAGTTATGACCGCAAACCTTGGCTGAAGAAAGTGGCCTCTAAAGTAAAAGCGCGATCATTGCGTTATGCCACGCAATTAAAAACCTGTGAAGAAGACCTTCAAAAAGGTTGGTTCATGAAGTTATTTAGCTAGCGCCTGTTTATCTACCAATAACAATAATAAGGGATGTGAAAATGAAAAAAGTGATTGGCATAGCGGCTTTAGCGTTGTTAGTGTTGGTGTCTCTACTGGTTGTCCGCGCGCTCACCGTGTTTAGCGATAATCAAGTTTCCCCCAATGCGTCATTTTCACCACTTATTATTGATGAGTCACTCGTGGTAGAGCGTTTTGCCAAGGCTATTCGTTTTCCAACAATTTCGCATGAAGACGCTACTAAGTTCGACCACCAAGCGTTCTCAGGTTTGCATGCATTCATAGAATCTTCCTACCCCCTTGTTCACAACAAAATGAGCAAAACTGTCATCAGTGAATACAGTTTGGTCTATAAACTAGCAGGCTCCGATTCGACGCTAAAGCCAGCCTTGTTTATGGGGCATATGGATGTAGTGCCTGTAGATTCTGCGACTGAATCACAATGGCTTCACGCTCCTTTTAGTGGGGATATAAGTGACGGGGCTATATGGGGGCGAGGCACTCTAGATGATAAAGTGACGGTGTTTGCATTACTAGAAGCAATGGAACATTTGTTAGCCAAAGGACTGACCCCTAAACGTACTATTTACTTTGCGTTTGGGCACGATGAAGAGATTGGCGGTGAGCAAGGCGCTGCAAAAGTTGCTGACTGGTTTGCAGCGCAGAATATTGAATTTGAATTTGTGCTTGATGAAGGCGGCGCGATTACACGTGGCCTGATGGTGGGAACAGAGCGCACAGTTGCAGTGGTCGGTATTGCAGAAAAAGGCTATGCAAATATTCGTTTAACAGTGAATGATGATGGCGGGCACTCATCGCAACCTCCTGAACATACCGCAGTTGGTGTTCTCAGTCAGGCCATTGTAAAGCTTGAAAATAACCAATTGCCTACAGATTTTCAATTCATCAACAAAACGTTCGAAAAAATGGGGTACTACACCGATTTTCCAACCCGTATGGCTATGGCTAATTTGTGGTTGCTTTCCCCGCTTATCGAAGGCGCGATGTTGAGCAAACCAAGCTCTGCTGCCAGCATTCGCACCACGACCGCCGCGACTATGGTTGAAGGAAGTTCAAAGTCTAATATATTGCCAACTCAGGCAGTTGGCGTAATCAATTACCGGCTTATGCCAGGCATGACTATCGATGACTTGGTGGCGCATGTAAACAGAACTATTGATGATCCTCGTGTGGGGATTGAAGCCTACATGGCAAATGAAGCCAGTAATGTGTCTACCTTGGATAGTATGGGATATCGTTTAATTGAGAGCACTATCCGGACTATGCAAAACGAAACGTTGGTCGCGCCATACTTAGTTCAAGGCGGTACAGATGCAAAACACTTCACCGCACTGTCAGACAGTATTTATCGATTTATGATGGTAGAGCTTAACCCCGAAACCCTTAAACAGTTTCATGGTGTAAATGAGCAAATTCCTATTACAGATTATATTAGTGCAATTCAATTTTATGGTGAGCTCATCAAGCAAAGTGCACAAGGCTCAGTGCATAACCAATAGGCTATATTTTTACTTTTATCTATGTGTGCATGTAGAGCCTTGCACAAATACTGCTATAGTTTGATGTAGTTGTAATGGTAGGGGCAAAGTGGAAATATGAGTGAGCGATTACGCGCGTTAGAACAAGAAGTAGAAGCGCTAAAACGAGCGCTGAAACGTGCTGAGGCCGAAAACACAAAATATAAAACACTCTTTGATGTCTCTGGTGACGCACTTTCAATAATTGATCTAGCGTCGGGCAAGTTCATCGAATGTAATCAAGCTGCCATTGATCTTCACGGCGTTGGCAGTGCTCAATATTTTCTAAGCCTTTCACCTTCCGATTTGTCACCTGAGTATCAGCCATGCGGTCGGCGTTCAGATGAACTAGCAAAAACATATATTGAAGATACCCTTGTTCACGGCCCTCAACTTTTTCAATGGGTGCACAGTCGCCTTGATGGCTCAACCTTTCAGTGTTTAGTGTCTCTTACTTCGCTTCCTCTTAAAGACAAGCAGCTTGTACTTGCAATTGGGAGGGATATTTCCGAGCTTTTGGAAACAAAGGGCAAGCTGGATGATGTGGTTTCTGATTTCGAAAGTGTTAAAACGGCTTATTTGAAAGAAAAGGAAAAGTTTGAACTATTCGTAAACCTCGCTCCAGTAGGCATTGCCATAAATAAAATGAGTAGTGGGGAATTTGACTATGTGAATAAAGAGTTTAGCCGTTTTAGCGGGTACGATGTTGATGAACTAAATCAGATGGATTATTGGCAGCTAACACCCAAGAAATATGATAAGCAAGAACAAGAGCAGCTAACTTCACTTTCTAAAACAGGCCGTTATGGCCCTTATGTCAAAGAGTACATTCATAAAGATGGGCATGTTTATCCCGTTCAATTGTCAGGTGTACAAATTAAAAGCGCAACAGAAGAAGAGTTTATCTGCTCTGTTGTGCAAGATATCTCGGAACAAAAAGCGATTGAATCGCAGTTGCAGTCGGCCAAAGAGCACGCGGAAAGCAATGCACTACGGCTAAAGCTGGCTAACGATTCTGCTGAAATTGGTGTATGGGAATGGGATGTCGAAAAAGACGAACTCATCTGGGATAAATGGATGTACAAGCTTTATGGAATAACTGAATGTTGTTTCTCTGGCGCTTATGAGGCATGGCAAAACAGTGTACACCCTGATGATATTGCTTACTGTCATAATTTGCTTACCGAAGCGGTAAAAGGAGGTGTGCGATTTGAACCAGAGTTTCGTGTAGTCCACCCTAACGGTAACATTAGAACCATCAAAGCGAGTGCCGAAATTATTCGCAATGACAAAGGAAAAGCGTTGCGGGTTATCGGTGTTAATTATGATGTTACCGAAAAAAATGAAGCGATAAATGCGCTAGAGTGGGCAAGAAACGAAGCTGAGAAGGCGAGTAAAACTAAGAGTGAATTTTTGGCCAATATGAGTCACGAAATTCGAACGCCAATGAATGCCATTTTGGGCGGATTGCAAATGGTTGACCAGCGCAGCTTAGATAAGCGGTCACAAATCATGTTGGAAAATGCTACGTCTTCTGCGCAATCTTTATTGACCATTATCAATGATATTCTTGACTACTCAAAGATAGAAGATAACAAACTCGACCTTGAGCAGGCTCCATTTTTGATGACCGAAGTGCTTAAGTCGGTGCGCTTCGAAGTGGACGGCATTTTGAGTCAGAAAGGTATTGAACTTATTACGAATATTGATGAGGCCTTTTCTGATGGCTGGCTTGGCGATATGGTCAGAGTAAAGCAGATTTGCCTAAATTTGGTATCAAACGCAGTTAAGTTTACTGAGCATGGCAATGTAACGCTAAACCTTTACCCTACCATGTTAGAAAGCCGAGCAGCGATAGGTCTAACGGTAATTGATACTGGTATTGGCATGAGCGAAGAAGCTTTGAAACGCGTATTTGAGCGATTCTCGCAAGCGGACAGTTCGACCACACGCAGGTTTGGAGGAACCGGGCTTGGCATGTCTATCACGCTGAGCTTGGTGAAAATGATGGGGGGAACTATCGATGTTCAAAGTCAAACAGGCGTCGGAACCACATTTACGGTGCATTTGCCATTACCTAAAGCGACAAAGGTAATTAAACCGTTGTCGGATAACATCTATAACACACCACAGTTAAGTGGCAAGCGCATTTTGATAGCAGAAGACAATGAAATAAATCGTATGATTGTGCGCTCAATGCTGGAAAAAACGAGCGCAAAAATGCTCACCGTGACAAATGGCAAACTAGCGGTAGAGGCCGCAACACAAAAATATTTCGACATTATTTTAATGGATATTCAAATGCCAGAGATGGATGGTGTAGAGGCAATGCTTAAGATTAAGGCAGTAAACCCTACAATCCCTATTGTGGCCCTTACAGCTAATGCAATGGTCAGTGATGTAAAGCATTACTTGCAAGAAGGGTTCGACGAACACCTCAGTAAGCCAATAGACATGAATAAACTCTTCAGACTGCTCAATACGCTCATAAGCTAGATCTCTTCTATTTCAGTTTTATTTCTTGTATTTATACGAGTAGTCATTCATTTCCAATGTGTCTGTCCGCGGTAAACTGCCGGACAGTCAAAAGTGTCCGCTGCGGACACTTTTTTTATGCCTATCTTTTTAAATTTCATTAAATTCAATGTCTTAAGTTTTGGCATGCAATTGGTATTAGCTTCAGTAGCAATATCAATTACAACGCATACCGCTACTAAATCGGTATATGTCACTAAGGATTTAAGGCCATTATGATGTTACTTCATTATATTTCTGCACCCTTGTTGGTCTGTGTATTCAGCATAGTGCTGGCCAACATAGAAACGCTATTCGGTAGGGAAACTCGATGATTAAAGATACAAGCAACCAAGATAGCGTTGTACAGCGCAAAACACATAAAAAGAATTGGATTCTGTCATTAAGTGGGGTCGTTGCAGCGGGTGTATTAGGGTACATGCTAGTGTCTGCGCCGACGGCTGATGTTTCTCTAGCCAAAGAGTCGTTAAAAGTGCATACCGTTTCTAAAGGTGATTTGGTGCGCGATATCATTACCACGGGCAAAATCATCGCCGCAAATGCCCCTCAAGTTTATAGCCCAGAGCAAGGCTATGTCATGCTCAATGTTATGCCAGGTGACTTTATCAAGGCCGGTGACACCATAGCGGTTGTGGACTCTCCGGAGTTGCAAAGTACATTGAAGCAAGAGCAGTTGGTACTCGCCAGTTTACAAAGTGACCTAGCTCGTCAGGAGCTTGATGTCAGACGTCAAACACTTCTGCTAAATAAGCAAGCTGATTTGGCCAAAGTCGAACTTGATGCCGCTATGCGCGAAGACAAGCGTGCAGCGTTATCAATTGAGAATCATCTCATCAGCCAGATTGATTTTGAAAAAGCGCAGGACGATTTAGCACGCGCTCGGGTTACACATAAACACGCTATGGGTGAAATAGCGCTAGCGGCGGATACCTTAGCCTTTGAGCTTAAAACCAGTGAAGACAAAGTGGCAAGGCAAGCTCTCATTGTAAAAGAGCTTGAGCGTCAATTGGCTAACTTACGCATTAGAGCAAGCGTTTCTGGCATTGTGGGTAATGTGCTTATTCAGCCAAATGCGCTGGTGGCCAAAAATGAATTGCTGATGACGCTAGTCGACTTGTCTGCCTATGAAGCACAACTCAATGTAGCAGAAAGTTATGCTGGCGAACTCGGCATTGGAATGGATGTAGAGCTAACCATGGGTGGAGAAACTGTACTGGGCAAGCTGGTGTCCATATCGCCTGAAGTCGTCGAGCGCCAAGTTACTGCGCGTGTTCGTTTTCCTGAAAACAGTGTGCAATCTATCCGTCAGAATCAACAAGTGTCAGCGCGTATTTTATTAGAAAACAAAAGTGATGTGCTGAAAGTGGCACGAGGAAGCTTTCTTCAATCTGGTGGGCATACCGCTTATATCGTACGCGGAGATATCGCAGAAAAAGTGGCTATTCAAATAGGTGCTACCAGTATGCGTGAAGTGGAGATTCTTGAAGGCCTTCAAGAAGGCGATCAAATCATTACATCAAACTACGACAAATTTAAACAGGCGCCTTCGGTGCTACTTCGATAAGACAAGGAATAATAAAATGTTAAAAATGCACAACATTAGCAAGGTGTATCAAACGGATAGTGTTCAAACCCATGCATTAAGAGACTTTTCGCTTGAAGTAAACGAAGGTGAATTTATTGCAGTTACTGGCCCGTCCGGTTCAGGAAAAACTACGTTCCTCAACATGGCTGGTTTATTAGAGCCCTTCACCTCAGGGCAATATACCCTTGATGGCATTGATGTGGGAGGATTGTCTGACAATCAACGAGCTGATTTGCGCAATCAAAAAATTGGTTTTATCTTCCAAGGCTTTAACCTAATTCCCGACCTCAATATTTTTGAAAACGTCGAAGTACCTTTACGTTATCGTGGTGTGTCGTCGAAAGAGCGAAAACGCAGAATTGATGAATGCTTAGAGCAAGTTGGACTCGCGAGCCGAGCTAAACACCTTCCACAGCAGCTTTCAGGTGGCCAACAACAGCGCGTTGCCATTGCTAGAGCACTTGCAGGTAATCCTCGCTTTTTGCTTGCCGATGAACCTACCGGAAACCTAGATACCTTGATGGCTCGTCAGGTTATGGAGTTACTCGAAGAGATTAACCGCAATGGCGCAACTATCGTTATGGTGACGCACGACCCAGAACTAGCCCGTAGAGCACCTCGTAACATTCAAGTGGTTGATGGGCAGCTGGCAGATTTTACGCTATATCAAGGCAACCCTGATTCTGAATCGGTTGGTGATATTGAACGCTTGAAAGCGGCTGGGGTGTAATATGCTACTTCACTATATTGATTTAAGCTGGCGGAGCATTAAGAGTACGCCCATTATTAGTTTCTTGATGGTATTTGCAATCGCCATTGGAATTGGCATTACCATGACGAGTCTGTCGGTGTTCCACATGATGTCAATGGATCCAATTCCTCACAAGAGTAGCAAAATTCATTACCCACAATTGCAGTTAATGGATGAGGGTAATGAATGGAATTCTTCTGACAACTTGCCTCGCCAGCTGACTTACCAAGATGCCACAAACCTTTACAACGCGGACATTGATGTACTGAGCAGCCCTAGCTTTCGCAGCGGGTTTTCAGTGCACCTTAATACGCCAGATGTTAAGCCTCGTATGGAACCGGCGCGACTCGTCAATAGAGAGTTTTTTGACATTTTTGATAGGCCTTTCATCTATGGTCAAGCTTGGTCGCGTGACGCGCAAGAGAACAAACCTTATGTTGCCGTTATCACTAAGGAGATTAACGACCGTTTTTTCAATGAAGAGAACTCTGTCGGCAAGGAAATATTCTTAGATAACAAGAGCTATCGGATTGTGGGGGTAACTGAAAATTGGGACCACCATGTAAAGTACTATGATGTAAACAACGGTGCTTTTAACTCATCAGAGTCGATTTACATTCCATTCACCATAGCGCCACTAGAAGAAGTTGGCACGTGGGGCAACATGAACGGCTGGAAACAAGAAGCGATGAGAGGGTATCAAGATTTGCTGGCCTCTGAAAAGCTCTGGACCCAGTTTTGGGTATTGTTGGAGAACGAACAACAAAAAGAGGCTTATGGCCAGTTTTTAATGGCTTACATGGAAGACCAGAAAGCCCGGGGGCGCTTTCAACGTGACAATTTAGAATACAAGCTACGCAACGTTAATGAGTGGATGGAATATACCGAAGTGGTATCTGAAGATAATCGTATTCTCGTCGCACTTAGTTTTATGTTCTTAATGGTTTGTGTAGCAAATATTCTTGGGCTTCTGTTAGCGAAGTTTTTGAAAAGAGCACCTGAAGTGGGGGTAAGGCGTGCACTTGGCGCGAGCAAGCGTCAGATATTTTTGCAGCACATTGTCGAAGTCTCTGTCATTGGTGTTGCAGGTGGCCTACTAGGTATTGCTGTTGCGCAGTTAGGTTTGTGGGGAGTGCGCACGACAAACAACTATTACAATGCCCTTGCGACGATGGATTGGTCGATGCTACTTGCTGCGCCGACCATCTCACTACTCGCGAGTTTTATAGCAGGCTTATACCCTGCGTGGTTGGTGTGTAAGACTCAGCCAGCTATTTACCTTAGGAGCCAATAGGAGGGCGTATCATGCTTGATATAAAACCAATATTTAGCGCACTGCTGCGCTCCAAAGTAGGTGCTGTTTTACTGTTTTTACAAATTGCACTGACAACCGCAATTGTCAGTAATGCGGCCTTTATGATTAACGATAATTTATCTTACTTGCGCGAAGACACTGGCTATCCTCAGCAAGAGATCTTTAGCTTTACTGTAATGACCTTCGGAAAGGACATTGATTTAAGACAGCAGACTGAATTAGACGAGGCCATGTTGCGCCAAATTCCGGGTGTTATTAACGCCACACTTACCCAGGCCGTGCCGCTATCAGGCGGTGGCTCGTCTACCTCAATTAGGTTAAAACCCCTTCCAGAGCAATCGAGAGAAGGTCGCTTGATGTACTTCTACGGCGATGAACATGCACTTGACACCTTTGGTGTAGAACTCATCGAAGGCAGAAATTTCAGGCCTGAGGAAATCATGATTAGTGATAGCTATCACGACAATGGGCCTACTACTATTATCGTTTCGCAGGCACTCGCTAAGAGCATGTTTGATGATGAGTCTGCACTGGGTAAATCGATTTACGTTGATGGAAGAGCCCTTGAAATAATCGGTGTTGTCGCCTTAATGGAAAGTGCATGGCCTCGTGCAGAAGATAGTAATACCACGGGTATTATTCCCTATATTAATGCGCAAAGTTATCAGCATTTTCTTGTAAGAACCGATGCGAATGAGCGTGCTAATGTCATGAAGATCATAGAAGACAAGATGTTATCAGCCTATGACAAGCGCGTTATCATCAATGTGGACGGGCTTGACGAGAGTAAAGAAGCCTATGATGCTACTGACGTACTCATGATGCGTATGTTAATTGTGCTGGTGGTTATACTGGTTTTGGTTACCGCGCTGGGCATTTTTGGGTTGACCCAATTCAATATCAGCAAACGCACTAAACAAATTGGAACGCGTCGAGCTTTAGGTGCACGAAAATCTGCTATTGTGCGTTATTTCTTGGTTGAAAATGCCATGATATGTACAGTAGGCCTAGTGATAGGTAGCATCGCCGCTATTTTCTTAGGTCGAGGACTAATGAAAGCCTACTCCATTGAAGCGCTGGAGTTAGAGTATGTGCTGGTTACTGCTTTATGTATTCTGATAATGAGTTTATTGGCAGTAGTGTTGCCCGCTATGCGTGCCGCAAACATTTCACCTAGCATAGCAACAAGAAGTATTTAATATGCGCTAATATTGCTGCTTACCTATTGTGGGTAAGCAGCGCTTATGACAATAAAAACAAACAGTAGAATGGATACGTATTTCAATGACGAAGATTTTAATAGTAGATGACAACACTGCAGTGCTAGAAGCGTTGTCGCTACTACTAGAGATCCACGGATATCAAATAGTCACTGCCACCTCGCCTAAAGAGGCACTTCAAATAGTTAACTACCAATCTATAGCGTTAGTGATTCAAGATATGAATTTTAGTGCGGATACTACGTCAGGCGAAGAGGGCAGAGTGCTGTTTAGTGACCTACGTAGCTTAAATCCATTGCTTCCGATTATCTTGATAACCGCATGGACTGAGCTTGAGCAGGCTGTCGAACTTGTAAAAGCGGGGGCGGCAGATTACATCCCAAAACCTTGGGACGATACAAAATTAGTGACGACAGTAAACAATCTAATCGCGTTAGGGCAAGCCAATACAAAGAACAAGGCGCTACAACAGCACGCCAACGTATTTGATACCGCCAAGCAAGCGGCCCAAAGTGTCGGGCTGGTTTACGATAGTGCCGCAATGCAGCGCGTTGTTGATATGGCACTTCAAGTGGCAAAGTCTGACGTACCAGTTTTGATCACTGGCCCTAATGGTAGCGGAAAAGAGAAAATTGCAGAGCTCATTCAGCGACAATCACCGTTAAATCAAGCGCCTTTCGTTAAAGTGAACGCAGGTGCACTACCTCAAGAGCTCATAGAAGCAGAATTGTTCGGTGCAGAGGCAGGGGCGTTTACAAGCGCCAATAAAAGCCGAATTGGCAGATTTGAAGCAGCTAATGGTGGAACTTTATTTCTAGATGAAATTGGAAACTTACCACTATCTGGTCAGGTGAAATTACTTCGCGTCTTACAAACCGGTGAATTCGAAAAGTTGGGTTCGGTGAAAACTCAGCGCACTACCGTGAGGATTATCTCCGCAACCAACGCTGATCTTGTGGCAGATATTGCGAAAGGCACATTTCGAGAAGATTTATTTTATCGGCTCAACGTTATCGAGATAAATGTTCCTCCTCTTTGTGAGCGTGGGGATGATGCATTAGCCTTGGTAAAACATTTTCTACCCGGTCGGGAACTGAGTCTTACCGCCCAACAAGCTATCACGCAGCATATGTGGCCAGGCAATGTAAGAGAGTTAGAAAACGCCTGTCGTAGAGTTGACATTCTGTACCCTGAAGGCGTGCTAGGAGCAGACGCATTCGGATTGTCAAGCGAGACAAAAAGCACAGTGCCTAGAGCAAATACAACAGAGCCAACGCAAGTAGAAATAGAGGCAGCTTTGGTGACTTACAATGGCGTAATCGCTAAGGTCGCTAAACATTTTGGTCTGTCTCGTCAGGCACTTTATCGTCGTTTAGACAAGTACGCGATAGATTACAAATCGTGAATACCATTAGAAATAAACTGATTGCTTCAGCAATGGCATCTACCGCCCTTGGTATTGCGCCTTTGCTGTATTTCGTTGCTTTGCCGGTTGAAACCAAAATTTTGATTACAAGTGGTGTACTTGTGTTGAGCGGTTTTTGTTTTTACACACTTACAAAGCCTATTGATAAGAACTTGCAAGCGCTTAATGTAGGGCTACTTAATTTTAAAGACGGTGAGTATTCATCAACATTGGCGCGTACCTCTTCTGATGAGTTTGGCGAGCTTTGCGCCTTATTCAACGCAACTGCAGAAACGCTAAGAAAAGAAAAGCAGTGGCTTCATCAGCGGGAACTTATGTTAGACAAAGTACTACAAACGTCTCCTGATGTGTTGTTACTTGTAAATAGTGATAATCGAATAGTGTTTAGTAATTACCAAGCGAGGCACTTTTTCAACGCGTCCCATCGCTTAGAAGGTGAGTTGATTGACACGCTTTTGATACAAAAGCCAAGCGCACTTGGCGATATGATGAACAACCGTCAGGAAGGGCTATTTACACTACCGCTTGAAGACAAAGGTGTTGAAACGTGGCATATCGCAAAGGGGACATTCTTACTGAATAACCAATCACATAAGCTCTTTATTTTGAAACAAATGACACGGGAGTTGAATCGACAAGAGGTATCGGTTTGGAAGAAGGTTATTCGCGTAATAAGCCATGAGCTCAATAACTCACTCGGTCCAATCTCTAGTCTGCTACACAGTGGGAAGATAGTGAGTAACCAAAATAGTGATCCGCGTTTGGTTCGGGTGTTTGACACTATTGAAGAGCGTATTGCCCACCTAAACCAATTTGTGCAGGGATACGGCAAATTCGCCAAACTTCCGGTACCAGTATTTGACACCATTAGCTGGGATGATGTCTTAGCGCAATTAGCGCAGCAGTATCCATTTAAGTTGTCTATGCCAGAACCCGTTGATTTAAAAGCCGACGCCATCCAATTAGAGCAGTTGCTCATTAACTTGCTAAAAAATGCCCATGAATCGGGGAGTGCACCTGACGATGTGGAATTAGTAATTACACAGAACACATCGCAAGTCGTGATTGAAGTGTTGGATAAAGGCAAAGGTATGTCTGAGAGCGTAATGGCGAATGCCTTAGTGCCATTTTATTCGACTAAAGCGACAGGAAGTGGATTAGGGTTAGCATTATGCCGCGAGATTACTGATGCGCATCGTGGACATTTGGTGATACAAAATAGACAAGATGACGGGTTATGTGTTCGCGTCGTGTTTGAAAAAAATAAGGGATAGACGGGCGTCTATCCCTTAGCGACGCTAAGCCAAGACCGTTTTTTACCCAACGTCGAACAGGCATTTACAAGATAATCTAAATGATAATTATTTGCAATAACTTTTTTTTAAAATTGTTTTCCTGTGGCTAACTTAGTTTTGATTTCAGCAACTCACAATGTAATTAGCACGTCTTTCCCAGCGTTTTGATTTAGATCAAAAATGCTGTGTATGCAGGTTCATTGCTATCTCAGCATTGATCTAGATCAGGTTTAGGCTGCTGTTCTTTCTCTATGATTAATGCAGTTAAAGAGGAGAACGATTATGTTGTGGACAATGATTAAAGACCCAGTAGTGTGGGGTTCACTTTTAGGTATAGGTATTATTGTTGGCATGATGATGTATTACACATACCTGTTTATGCACAATAGTGCTGACGAGGAAAAATAAACGTTTATCACTTGCTACAGTGAATTTTCTAACGTTTATTATTTTGCAACGGAATATCAATTAATACCAACAGTGCCGCTTGTCCGCCGTATTCCAGTGGTGCTTGATGAAATGCTCTTACGTGAGGGTGCTGTACAAGGTAATGTGGCAGGGCGGCTTTAAGAACGCCTTGCCCGAAACCATGCATAATGCTTACACAGTCAATTGACGATTTTCTAGCAGAGTGAATAAGTGCTGCTAGTTCCGCTTTTGCCATTTCTCTTGTTAAACCATGCAAATCTAGCATCATCTCAGGTGAATAATCACCGCGTCTTAGTTGCTTAACAATGTGGGTAGACTCGCCGTCTCTGCAATAACGCATTGGACCTTCTTGCGGCAAAGCAGCCTGATACATGTCTGAAAAACTAAATGAGGCAGCAAGTTGTTTGCTATGAGTGAGGTGTGCTGTTGAAGCCTGTTGGCGTTTGTTAAATAGAGCGACTTGTTTATCAGGTTCAATTTTGTCTTGTTGAAGGGGTTTTACGCCTTGCATTGCATCGGCAAATGAAAAGGTCTCTTCTTCAACACGGTCGATACTACCTGCATTGTTCAGTTTAGAAGCTAAAGTTTGTTTCTTTAAGGCTTTTAGTTCTTTTTTAAACGCTTTCATTATGAATCAATATGCAAATTAACATGGGCGAACACACTAAATGTTAGTATGATACCAGCTTTGTAATTGTTGATGTACCCAAACACCATGACCGATAAGTTTTACCTAGAAGAAGCCATTGAAGATCTGCATACTTTGTTAGATATGACACGATGGGCAACCAGCCGATTTAATGATGCGGCGTTGTATTTTGGTCATGGTACCGACAATGCATGGGACGAAGCGACAAGCTTGGTTATGCAGGCGTTGCATTTGCCACACCCTATTTTAGAGCAAGTCGGTGAAAGTGTACTGACATCTCGGTTAACCAAAAGTGAACGCGAGAAAATTGCAGAGCTTGTACTTAAGCGCGTACAAACCCGTATGCCGCTGCCTTATATCACCAATGAGGCGTGGTTTTGTGGCATGCCATTTTATGTCGATGAGCGTGTACTTATTCCGCGTTCGCCTTTTGCTGAGCTGATTCAAAATGAATTTGCGCCGTTTGTGGAAACCGCACCTTCGAGTATTCTCGATATGTGCACGGGCGGGGGCTGTATCGCCATTGCGTTGGCGCACGCCTATCCTGAAGCGCAAGTTGATGCAGTGGATATCAGCACCGACGCGTTGGAAGTGGCGGATATCAATATTCAGGAGCACGGATTAAGTCACCGTGTTTACCCCATTCAATCAGACTTGTTTTCAAGTTTAGAAGGTCAACGATACGACCTTATTGTGTCTAACCCACCTTATGTCGACGCCGAAGATATGGCGGATTTACCTGAGGAATATCACCATGAGCCTGAGCTTGCGCTTGCGGCAGGTGAAGATGGCCTTGAACTGGTTGACATAATGTTGAAGCAAGCGCCCACGTACCTCAATGATGGTGGGTGGTTATTTGTGGAAGTGGGAAATAGTGAAGTGCACATGAATACGCGTTTTCCTGGCCTAGAAGTTATCTGGCTTGAATTTGAAAACGGCGGCTCTGGCATTTTTGCTGTGCGAAAAGAGACACTGGTAGAACACTTTGGTAGTAAGGATTAATAGTTAATTATGTCAGGTAACAGCTTCGGAAAACTCTTCACTGTAACCACATTTGGCGAAAGCCATGGTATAGCAATTGGCGGCGTAGTAGATGGTTGCCCCCCAGGTTTAAGTATTACTGAAGACGACCTTCAGGTTGACCTTGATAGACGTAAACCAGGCACATCTCGTTACACCACAGCGCGCCGTGAAGATGATGAAGTACAAATTTTATCTGGCGTATTTGAAGGTAAAACCACCGGCACTAGCATTGGCCTTTTAATTAAAAACAAAGACCAGCGCAGCCAAGACTACGGTAATATTAAAGACCGCTTCCGTCCAGGTCATGCAGACTACACTTACGACCAAAAGTATGGAAGTCGCGATTATCGAGGCGGTGGTCGCTCCTCTGCACGTGAGACGGCAATTCGGGTTGCCGCTGGTGGTATTGCTAAGAAATACCTTAAAGAAGTGCATGGTATTGAAGTACTGGGTTATTTATCTCAGCTTGGCCCTATCGGTGTTGAAACGGTTGACCATAACGTCACAAATACAAACCCATTTTTCTGCCCGGATGAATCAAAACTTGAAGCGCTTGATGAATACATGCGCGACCTCAAAAAGTCGGGCGACAGCATTGGTGCTAAAGTGTCAGTCGTAGCTAAAAACGTGCCTGTTGGATTAGGAGAACCGGTTTTTGATCGCTTAGATGCTGAAATTGCCCATGCTATGATGGGAATAAACGCGGTTAAAGGCGTAGAAATTGGTGATGGGTTTGACGTGATTAATCAAAAAGGTAGTGAGCATCGCGACACACTGACGCCTGATGGTTTTACATCAAATCACTCTGGCGGTGTGCTAGGGGGCATTTCTACCGGACAAGACATTGAAGTTCATATGGCGCTTAAGCCAACATCAAGCATTTCAGTACCCGGTAAGACAATCAATAAAGATAACGAAGAAATAGATATTGTGACGAAAGGCCGTCACGACCCGTGCGTGGGCATTCGTGCAGTACCAATTGCAGAGGCGATGTTAGCCCTTGTTTTGATGGATCACTTGCTTCGCCACCGCGCACAGAATCAGGGTATTGCTTCAACCACTGCACCTATCGCAGGTAAAGCGTAGCGACTATTTTTAGCTAGTTAGCTTTGAGTAAACGCGCTCAAAGGTAACCGGCATGTGCTAGGTGCATCGCCATTAACTTTTTAGCTAGTTTTAACGCTTGTCTAAGCGCGATGCTAAAGCGTTGATGGCGTTTTTGTATATGGAGATTTCTATTGGCATTTCGTGCTAATTCATCACTTATTATTTTAGCTATTACATATTGGCTGTACTTTGGCCAGCTAGGCGTTCTTGTTCCGTATTTAGGGATCTTTCTAGATGGGCGCGGTTTTTCTTCGGCTGACATCGGTGAGTTGTTTGCGGTCATTACCCTTGCACGTATTTTGGGCCCTGGTTTATGGGCTGGTGTAGCAGATAAAACTGGCAATGCCATTGGAGTAATGCGGCTGGGTTGCTTGCTAACCGTACTAACCTTCAGTTCAGTGCTGTATTTTGACAGCTTCTGGGGGCTGACCTTGTCATTTGGTTTAATGATGATGTTTTGGACGGCGGTACTTCCCCAACTTGAAGTGATCACCATGAATAGCGTCGCCAATACTAAGGCCACTTACGGTCAGGTAAGACTGTGGGGCAGTGTTGGTTTTATTTGTTTGACGGTAATGGTGGGTAAGGCTTTAGATAGTTTTTCAACAGAAACGCCTGTTCATGTCAGCATTGGGGTACTCGCACTTTTGTTTGTTAGTACGCTGTTTATTCGTGCGCCGGCTCAAACGGTTTCGCATGAGAGCGCCGTTGGTTCTATCTGGGCTTTTGCTAAACAAAAACCGTTTGCTGTCTTTATTTTTGCATCTGCGTGTTTGCAAATAAGCTTTGGCGCCTATTATGGATTTTTTGCCTTGTACATGCGTGACTTAGGCTACAGCGGTCAACAAACGGGCTTTTTTATTGCGCTAGGCGTGCTTGCCGAGGTCGGAATATTTATACTCGCACGGCGACTCATCAGTCACTTTGGTGTATGGAACTTACTGTTTGCCAGCCTCGCACTCACTGCGCTTAGGTGGTATGCCATGGCGGCATTTGCTGAGTATTGGGCAGTGATTATGTTAAGCCAGCTTATCCACGCTTTAAGTTTTGGGCTAACCCACGCGGTGTCGGTTCATTTCATCCACTTATATCTACCAAAGGCGTACCAGAGTCGAGGACAAGCGGTATACATCAGTATTGCATTTGGTCTTGGCGGTGCTTTTGGTAATTACATGGCCGGACAGCAATGGTCACAAGGTACCAATGCCTACGCTACGTTTGTGACGGCAGCGGTATTTGCCGCTTTAGGCGCAATGTCATTATTGCTTTGCGCCAAAAAGCGTTTTGATACTGCGCCAGAACATTAATGTTTGGCGATGTACATGTTTCATCGTTCACCGCGAGGCTTATTCAGCCTGCGGTGTTCGTCTGCATTCTGCTATTAATTCAATACCGTCGTCGCCATTGTCTTGCTCTAATCGGACATCGAACTTCCATAGACGATGGAGATGACGCATTACCTCGTCTTTTGAGTCTCCCAACGGGATTTTTCGCTGAGGAATATAGCGTAACGTAAGCGAGCGATCGCCTCGTACATCCACGTTATGCACCTGGATATTCGGCTCTAGATTACTTAAATTGTATTGTGCCGAAAGTTTTTCTTTTATCGTCTGGTAACCAAGCTCATCGTGAATAGCACTTACGCTTATAAACGGCTTTTCTGTGTCGTCTTCCAATGCAAACAACTTAAAATCGCGAATCACTTTAGGGGATAAAAACTGGCTAATGAAGCTTTCATCTTTAAAATTCTGCATTGCAAAATGTACTGTTTCAAGCCAGTCTTTACCGGCTATGCTAGGTAAGTATTTATAATCTTCTTCGGTGGGCGACTGACACACTCGCTTGATATCCATAAACATGGAAAAGCCCAGTGCGTAGGGGTTAATACCCGAGTAATAGGGGCTGTTGTATTCCGGTTGCATAACCACACTGGAATGACTGTGCAAAAACTCCATCATAAACCTGTCGCTTACTAAACCTTCGTCATACATTTGGTTCAGTATGTGATAATGCCAGAAGCACGCCCAGCCTTCGTTCATCACTTGGGTTTGTTTTTGGGGGTAAAAATATTGAGAAATCTTCCGCACAATGCGCACTATCTCGCGTTGCCACGGCTCAAGCAGAGGGGCATTTTTTTCGATGAAGTAAAGTAAGTTCTCTTGTGGCTCACGAGGGAATCGAATTTGCTCCTTGTTTTTATGAGCACTGCTTTCTGGCAAAGTACGCCAAAGTTCATTAACTTGCGATTGAAGATAGGCTTCTCGTTCTTCTTGACGATTTTTCTCTTCTTGCAATGAGATTTTCTGAGGACGTTTGTATCGGTCGACACCGTAATTCATCAGAGCGTGGCAGGAGTCCAGCATATTCTCAACTTCATCAAAGCCAAACTTTTGTTCGCATTTGGCAATATAATTCTTGGCAAATACTAAGTAATCGATAATCGAACTCGCATCAGTCCAGGTTTTAAATAAATAGTTACCTTTGAAAAATGAATTATGACCATAGCACGCGTGTGCCATTACAAGCGCCTGCATAGTAATGGTGTTCTCTTCCATCAAATAGGCAATGCAGGGGTCCGAATTAATGACTATTTCATAGGCTAATCCCATTTGACCACGGCGGTATTGTTGCTCAGTTTGAATGAATTTTTTACCAAAAGACCAATGGCTATAATTCAGTGGCATGCCAATGCTGGCGTAGGCATCCATCATTTGTTCAGCAGTGATCACTTCTATTTGGTTAGGGTAGGTATCAAGTTTGAATTTTCTCGCAATGCGATCAATATGATGTTCATATTCCTCAATAAGTGGAAAGGTCCAATCGGGACCATCACTCAACAAATGGCGAGTTGTATCTGACGATGTTTTGACTTCACTAGCAGTAGTATCTGTCGTCATAAATAGCCCTTATCCTTGTATTACGCGTTAGCATCTTGCTCTGAACGTTTGAAAAGCTCCCTAAATACGGGATAGATGTCCGCTTGAGACTGAATATGCTTACACACAAAGTTGTCGTGGGTTTCTGCTACCTTCTCGTACTCGCGCCATAAACTCTGATGTTGCCTCTCGGTAATTTCTATGTACGCATAGTAACGGGTAGCAGGTAGTAATTTTTGAACTAAAAGGTCGCGGCATTGCGGTGAATCATCTGCCCAGTTATCGCCATCAGAAGCTTGTGCCGCGTATATATTCCAATTTCCATCGCGGTATCGCTCTGTGACAACTTCGTCCATTAACTTTAAGGCGCTCGACACAATGGTGCCACCGGTCTCTTGGCTATAAAAAAATTCTTGTTCGTCTACTTCTTTAGCCTGAGTGTGATGACGAATATAGACGACTTCAACGTTTTCGTAGGTGCGGGTAAGAAAAAGATACAACAGAATATAGAAGCGTTTTGCCATATCCTTGGTGGCTTGGTCCATAGAGCCTGACACGTCCATTAAGCAGAACATTACCGCTTTGCTCGAGGGAAGCGGACGCTTGTCGTAATTTTTAAAGCGCAGATCGAACGTATCAATAAAAGGTACGCGGGCTATTTTAGCCTTTAGCGCTTCGATTTCCTCTTCAAGCGCGAGCACTTCTAACGTGTTGTCATGTTTATCGTTAAGCAACGCTTCTAGCTTTTCTTCACACTCACGAAGCTTTCGTTTATCAGTTGCGCTCAGTGCAATACGTCTGGCAACTGACCCCTTTAGAGAACGTACAACATCTAAATTACTCGGCACACCGTCAGTTTGATATCCGGCTCGGTATGTTTCGTATTGGGTGACTTTATCAAATTGATTTTTTTTGAGGTTCGGTAAGGCCAGATCATCAAACAATAAGTCTAAGTACTCGTCCTTTGAAATTGAGAAAACAAACTCGTCTTGGCCTTCTCCTTCGTTACTTGCGTCGCCGCTGCCTGCACCGCGGCCGCCGCCTCCAGGAGGCCGCTCAATTTTGTCTCCTGCAGTAAACTGGTCATTGCCAGGGTGAACAATATCTCGACTACCACCACGCCCAGTATGGAAAATGGGTTCAGAAATATCTCTAGTAGGAATACTTATTTGTTCGCCAGAATCCAGATCGGTTACCGAACGTTTTCCCACCGCGTCTGAAACGGCGCGCTTTATTTGTTGTTTATAGCGTTTGATAAAACGCTGTCGGTTAACAGTGCTTTTTCCTTTGCTATTCAGCCTTCGGTCAATAAAATGGGCCATATTCACCTGCTTGTTAGGTTTTACATAACACCTACAAGTGCAAAGAGCGCAGATGCACTCTCTACACTTGTCCCGTTCGCATTTTTAGCAATTGCGCTAAGACGCCTTGCGAACACGCAGATACCACTCGCACAGCAGTCGAACTTGTTTCTGTGTATAGCCTTTCTCTGTCATGCGATTGACAAAGTCATCGTGCTTTTTCTGTTCTTCTGCAGAACCTTTTGTATTAAATGAAATAACAGGTAGCAAATCCTCTGTATTCGAGAACATCTTTTTCTCGATAACAGTGCGTAGCTTCTCATAGCTTGTCCATGCAGGGTTTTTGCCTGCATTGCTGGCGCGTGCTCGAAGTACAAAGTTAACAATTTCATTGCGGAAATCCTTAGGATTACTGATGCCCGCTGGCTTCTCTGTTTTTTCGAGTTCAGCGTTAAGCGAGGCCCGGTCAAATAACTGACCGGTTTCAGGGTCTCGATATTCTTGATCCTGTATCCAGAAGTCAGCATAGGTGACGTAGCGGTCAAACAAATTCTGTCCATACTCAGAGTATGATTCGAGATATGCGGTTTGAATTTCTTTGCCAATAAACTCTACATAACGCGGAATAAGATAGCCTTTCAAAAACTCTAAATATCTGTCTGCGGTGTCTTGTGGAAATTGCTCCCGTTCTATTTGTCTCTCTAACACATAGAACAAATGTACGGGGTTTGCGGCAACCTCTTGATGATCAAAATTAAATACACGAGACAAAATCTTGAAAGCAAAGCGTGTGGATAACCCCTCCATGCCCTCATCAACGCCAGCATAGTCGCGATACTCTTGATACGATTTCGCTTTAGGATCGGTATCCTTTAAGCTCTCGCCGTCATACACTCGCATCTTAGAAAACAGGCTTGAATTTTCAGGCTCTTTAAGTCGAGAAAGTACGCTGAACTGCGCTAAACACTCTAGCGTGTCTGGTGCGCAAGGTGCACCGTTTAACTCACTGCTATCAAGCAGCTTTTTGTAGATGCGAATTTCTTCACTAACCCGCAAACAGTAGGGGACTTTCACAATATAAACGCGGTCAAGAAATGCCTCGTTGTTTTTGTTATTTCTAAACGATTGCCACTCCGACTCATTAGAATGCGCTAAGATAAGGCCATCGAAGGGAAGAGCAGAAAAACCTTCAGTCGGATTGTAATTGCCCTCTTGTGTCGCAGTAAGCAAAGGGTGCAGCACCTTTATTGGCGCTTTAAACATCTCGACAAACTCCATTAACCCTTGATTGGCTTTACAAAGCGAACCTGAATAGCTGTATGCGTCAGGATCGTTTTGTGCAAACTGCTCAAGGCGTCTAATGTCTACTTTACCTACTAACGAAGAAATATCTTGGTTGTTCTCATCGCCCGGTTCGGTTTTAGCAATACCGACCTGATCAAGTACAGAAGGATATACTCTCACTACTTTGAACTGCGTAATATCACCATTGAATTCGTGAAGGCGCTTACGCGCCCAAGGTGACATGATGGTTTTTAGATAGCGCTTTGGAATACCGTATTCTTTTTCTAAAATTTCACCGTCTTCTTTGGCGTCGAACAAACAAAAAGGGTGATCGTTAACAGGTGAGCCCTTTAACATGTAAATTGGCACGTTTTGCATTAACTCTTTGAGCCGCTCTGCCAAGGATGATTTGCCTCCACCGACTGGCCCTAAGAGATAGAGAATCTGTTTCTTCTCCTCCAGACCTTGGGCAGCATGCTTGAGATAAGAAACGATTTGTTCAATAGCTTCTTCCATGCCATAGAATTCTGAGAATGCAGGATAACGAGAAATAACGCGGTTGGAAAAAATACGGCTTAATGCCGGGTCGTTTGCTGTGTCGATAAGTTGTGGTTCACCAATAGCTTTGAGCAAGCGTTCAGCTGCGTTTGCGTAAGCGAGTTGATCCTCTTTACATATATCAAGGAACTCCCCAATGGTGAACTCTTCCTGTTTTCGCTCTTCGTAGCGATTCTGATAGTGTTCAAAAATACCCATGAATACCCCTTAAATACGGAACCCCGTATTTTCAGCTTAGTAGGAATTCACAAAAACGTTAGTAATTATTAGTAGACTTTCGCATAGGCTTATCCGATTTCGTCTAACGAAAAAGGCAACTTTTTGAAGAATTTAATGTCTCAGCTAGGGTGTTTAGTAGGGTGTTTAGTAGGGTGTGCGTGGCTGCATAAATATTGAGCCTTGACATACGAGCGTAAAAAACAAAAAAGCCTCGCAGTTGCGAGGCTTTCAAATCGTTAAGTAACTAACGCGCTAGATTATGCGAAGTTGCTGTTCGCAAATTCCCAGTTTACTAGTGCCCAGAAGTTTTCTAGGTACTTAGGACGCGCATTGCGGTAGTCGATGTAGTAAGCGTGTTCCCAAAGGTCAACCGTTAGGATTGGCGTTAACTCGTCGCCAGAGATTGGCGTTTCCGCGTTGCTAGTGTTTACGATGTCTAAGCTGCCATCAGCAGTCTTAACAAGCCACGTCCAGCTTGAACCAAAGTTGTTCACTGCTTTGTCGTTAAATGCAGCTTGGAAGTCTGCGAAAGAACCCCACTTTGCATTGATTGCATCAGCAAGTGCGCCAGTTGGCTCACCGCCACCATTTGGGCTTAGGCTGTGCCAGTAGAAGGTGTGGTTCCAGATTTGTGCTGCATTGTTGAAAACACCGCCTTCAGAAGATTTGATGATTTCTTCTAGGCTTTTGTTTTCCATGTCAGTACCTTCAACTAGGCCGTTAAGCTTAGTTACATAAGTAGCGTGGTGCTTGCCATAGTGGTACTCAAGCGTTTCAGCAGAAATATGCGGTTCTAGTGCATTTTGTTCGTATGGTAATGCTGGTAATTCAAAAGCCATGACGGTCTCCATGTTGGTTTAGTATTCTTAATTACTCACGCATGTGCGATGCCTGTTCGTCCCATGCGTTTAGGGGATAAGCCCGAATTAATACGTTATTAGCATAACGCAGATGTGGGGATAAAGTCCTATAACTCAATGACAAAAATGTGAATTTTTTCGTTCTTAGATATACATTACTCAAATTCACACAATTAGATCACTTGTACCTTGTGAGCGAATGACTCACCAGTTAACGAAAGTTAAACGTGTGCATAGCAAAATTATGGTATTGTGCACTTGATAAATTGTTTTAGCATTCCCACTTCTAGGGAACACACTTTTTCCGCTGAGAGGATCCGATGGATAATACTGAAAGCCAATCAACGTTAGATAGAATTAAGCAGCAAATTGAAGAAAATCCGATTCTTCTTTATATGAAAGGCTCTCCTAAGCTGCCAAGTTGTGGCTTCTCATCACAAGCGTCACAGGCACTAATGTCATGTGGTGAACCATTCGCCTATGTGGATATTCTGCAGAACCCAGATATCCGCGCTGAACTACCAAAATATGCTAATTGGCCTACTTTTCCACAGTTGTGGGTAGAAGGTGAGCTTGTTGGTGGTTGCGATATTATTATCGAAATGTTCCAGCAAAATGAACTTCAACCTCTTATTAAAGAGACCGCTGCAAAGTACAAAGAAGCAGAATAAGTGAAGTTCTAATTACTTGATTGAAAAGCCGGCTTTTAGTCGGCTTTTTTGGTTAAAACGCCCCGAAAATACCGCACATAAATTCCCGTAAAACTATATAGACAGGTCACAAAAACAAATCCTCTATGTAATGAAAAAATATTTTTATTTTATCAAAAAAGGTTTGTTTTTTAGCATCTTGCGTTCTATAAAAAGTCAACTGACGACGTATCAGTCAGTGTTGAAGGTACAAAATAACAACCACTCTCAACCTATGTTTGGCACACAAAAAAACAAACAAGGTAAAAGAGAAAATTCGGGAAACCACCATGAATACATCCTTGTCTTTATTGACCAAAAACGTGCGCGGCGTACTAGCTGCATCAGCTGCGTTTTCAGTAATGGCTACGGCACCAGTCTACGCGCAAGAAGCAGAAGACAGTGCTAAAGCTGAAGATTATGAGCAAATCGCTGTAGTAGGCTCTCGTGCAGCGCCTCGTTCAGTTGCTGATTCAGCAGTGCCAATTGACATCATTTCAGACGAAGAGTTTAAGCAGCAGGGTGCCACTGATATGGTATCTATGATGCAAACCGTTGTTCCTTCGTTCAACGTTAATGACCAGCCAATCAACGATGCATCAACACTAGTTCGTCCAGCTAACCTTCGCGGTATGGCGTCGGACCACACGTTGGTATTGGTAAATGGTAAACGTCGCCACCGTTCTGCGGTAATTACATTCTTGGGTGGTGGTTTGTCTGATGGTGCTCAAGGCCCTGATATTTCAGTTATTCCAGCAGCAGCATTAAAGCAAGTAGAAGTACTACGTGACGGTGCAGCGGCTCAGTACGGTTCTGATGCTATCGCTGGTGTAATCAACTTCGTGCTAAATGATGCGTCTGAAGGCGGTTCATTTGAAGCTCGCTATGGCTCATATTACGAAGGCGACGGCGACATGATTCAGATGGCGGGTAACATTGGCTTACCACTATCTGACAAAGGTTTTGTTAACTTATCTGCGGAATACCGCACAGCAGACGATACGTCGCGTAGTGTTCAGCGTGCAGATGCTGCTGGTCTGATTGACGCGGGCAACACGTTTGTTGCTGACCCTGCGCAAATCTGGGGTTCTCCTGAAATTAAACACGACATCAAGTTATTCGCTAACCTAGGGTTAGAGCTATCTAACACTGCGGAAGCTTACATGTTTGGTAATTTTGCTGAGCGTGAAGTTGAAGGTGGTTTCTATTTTCGTAACCCTCACAATCGCGGCGGTGTAAACGACGGTGGTACAAACGAAGCAGGCGAACAACTTTTACTTGTTGGCGACTTAACAGGCGATATGTCGGGTAACTGTCCAACAGATATCGTAGTAGGGGACAACGTTTTAGAAAACCCACGTTACATAAACGAAGTTCAGAATAACCCTGACTGTTTCGCGTTTAACGAAATTCTACCTGGCGGTTTCACACCACGTTTTGGTGGGACAGTAACTGACATGTCGTTGGTATTCGGTACACGAGGCGAGTTAGACAACGATATCACCTATGACGTGAGCTTAAACTTAGGCCAAAACGAAGTTGATTTTGCTATTAGCAACACTATCAACCCGTCGTTAGGTCCAGATACACCGTTTGAGTTCAGCCCTGGTCGATACACGCAATCTGAACAAACGCTTGATATTGATTTTACAAAACCGTTCGATATTGGTTTGTACGAACCGCTATTCGTTGCAACTGGTTTCCAGTATAGAAACGAAAGTTACGAAAGCTTTGCGGGCGATACTGCATCTTATGAAATAGGTCCGTTGGCGACACAAGGTTTTGGCATTGGCTCAAATGGTTTCCCTGGCTTAGCGGCCAATAGTCAAGGCCGTGTGTCGCGCAACAACATTGCGCTTTACATCGATGCAGAAGCCTATATCACTGAAAACTTCATGCTTGCTGGTGCATTGCGTTATGAAGATTTCTCTGACTTTGGTGACACCACAAAAGGTAAAATTGCATTCCGCTGGCAGGCCCTTGAAAACATCGCGTTCCGTGGTGCGTTCTCTACAGGCTTCAAAGCGCCAACACTTGGTCAAAGCAACGTACGTAACGTTACTACAGCATTCGGTACTGGCGGCCAGTTGATTGACCGTGCAACGCTTCCTCCAACGGATCCAGTGTCTCAACTTAAAGGTGGTGAGCAGTTAACACCTGAAGAGTCTGAGAGCATCACATTCGGTGTTGTTGCTGACTTCGATAATGGTCTGTTCATTACCGCTGACTACTACAACATTGAGCTAACTGACCGTATTAGTACAGCGTCGGGTATTGCACTGACTGAAGAAGATATTGCAACGCTACTTGCTCAAGGTATCAGCGATGCATCTAGCTTCTCTGAAATCAGCTTCTTCACCAACGATTTTGACACTACAACTGAAGGTGTTGATGTTGTAGCGAATTATTCGATGGATATGATGGGCGGTGAAACCAAGTTCTCACTTGCATATAACTGGACATCGACAGAAGTTGACCGCGCGTCGGACAATATCTCTGACTTCCGTATTCGCATGCTAGAAGACAACCTTCCAGCAGTACGTTACAGTGCAACGGCTAACCACACTAATGGCGACTGGCGTTTCCTTGCGCGGATGAACTACTACGGTAGCATCTTCGAAGATCACCTAGACTCTGCATTGCCAATTGACAAAGTAGGTTCTGAAATCACGTTCGACTTTGAAGTGGCATATAACTTCACTGAAGAGTTCACAGTAACTGTAGGTGCGAAGAACGCGTTTGATGAATACCCTGACGAAAACAATACTGATGCAGGTGGTATCACCTATGCTCAGATTGCCGGCTCAGCGTATCCGACAACATCACCTATCGGTATTAACGGTGGGTTCTATTACCTAAGAGGTGTTTACACTTTCTAAGTAATAGCAAGGGGGCTTAGGCCCCCTTATATATTTTCGGCCTATGTTTGCGTAATAGCCGCCGATAAAAACGTGAAAAAAAACCAAAACATGGCATTATGAATGCCGTTGTAAGCAAATCGAAACACAAAAATTTTAAAATTATGACGAGAAAGTCGACAGTAGCTGAAACCTTTTTAAAATACCGCTCGAAATTAATGCGTGCGGTAGGTTCTATTGTTGGCGCCGACGACATTGAAGATATCGTTCAAGAAGCTTTCATAAAAAGCTACGAGGCCGAATTAAAACAAGAAATACAGTACGAGCGTACTTACATGCTCAAAACAGCGCGCAATTTGGCGCTGAATCATATTGCTAAAGCGGAAAATAAAAATAAGCAACCGTTAGATGATATGGATAATTTGCCATACGAATTAGTAGGGCACAGTTTAGAAAAAAATGTAGAGAGCAAAGAGCGCTTTATTCACTTTTGCCGAGCCACAGATACCTTGTCTGCGGATGTAAAACGCGTCTTTCTTCTTAAAAAAGTGTATGGCATGCGACAGAAAGAGATTGCTGAACTTGTGGGGCTAAGTGAAAGCACAGTCGAAAAGCATGTCGCCAAAGGTTTAATGATGTGCTCAAGGTATCTTGCCGAGCTGTCAAAAGACAGTGAAATTCCCCGTGTCACTGCCAATGCGACTCAGGACATAAGCCGTAGTTAACATGAACAATATTCGCCAGTTTTCCAGCAAAGAAGATATCCAAGAGCAGGCATGCTTGTGGGTGAGTCGTCTCGACCGCGGTTTGCACGACGAAGAGAAAAATCAGTTAGACGAGTGGTTAACCGAGAGCAACTCGCACCGTCAAGCGCTGCTAGATGCCGCAAGCCTGTGGGATGATATGTCGGTATTAAACGAATTGAGTGGTTTGTTCCCACAATCTCATACGCGCGGAGCAAAACAGCACAAAGGTATGGCGAAGCAAATGATGTGGGGAATGGCTGCCACATTCTTTGTTATGGCTGTGGCGCTAAGTGTTATTGTTCAGCGCACTTGGTTTGAATCTGCGCCACAGTTTGCCAATATCAGTGAGAAAGTACAGACCGGAGTAGGGGAGCAGAAAAATGTTGTTTTGGCTGATGGGTCCAAACTTCATTTAAACACCAATTCTATTGTCACCGTCGATTTTAGCTCAAATGCACGTAACATCGTGTTGTTGCGGGGTGAGGCGCATTTTGAGGTTGCCCATGATAAGCAGCGCCCCTTCTCTGTAACGGCTGGTAGCAATACGGTGACTGCGGTAGGCACAGCGTTCAACATGCAATATGTAGATGATAATGCATTCGAACTTGTTGTGACTGAGGGTAAAGTATTAGTGAAAGATCGCTTCAGTACCTCCTCCAATGACCTGCTTTTTGGCAAGAAGTCGATTACTGAAGAAGGCCTCTTAATGTTCGCCGGAGAGAAAGCGACGGTTCAAGGCAAAGTCGAGGCTCGTGAGAATCTGTCTCAAAACGATATTGATGATGATTTGGCATGGCAGCAGGGCATGATCGTATTCAAAGGCGAGCCTCTAGAAGCTGTTCTAGCCGAAATAGGTCGTTATACGCCAATGAGGTTTAGTATTTCAGATGAAAGCTTACGCAAGCGCCGTGTTGCAGGTTACTTCAAAGTGGGTGACATTGACGGTCTATTGTCTGCACTTAAAAGCAGTTTTAGTATTGAGCATGAGAGAATCACTGAAAATAGTATCCAGCTTACAGCAGTAAAAGGTTAAAGGCGCCTGAAAACAAGGCGTTTTTTGGCCATTCTTGGTTGGCATTCTTAGTTGGCATAGTGTCGACTAATGTGACAATATAATTAAAATAATAAGCACACCGATTTTACTCTTGCGACATAGCAATATTGCAAAATACAAGCAATTAATAGCGCATACTGTCAGCCCGATTTCAGAAAGAAATGGGGCTAGCGTGTGCTCGTCGCGTAATATTCCGCTCACCACCGCAAAATACAGTCAAAAGCAGAGTAGGAAAACAAATCGCATTTTGCCTTTGTTGGCTTCTCTTGTTTGTCTAAGCTCGGCTCATAGTGCGTTTTCACAGCAAATACAGGGCACAGATTCACCTTCGACTCAGAGCAATGCTTTTTCTTTCTCTATACCCGCGCAAGATGCTAATGAAGCGCTCACAGAATTGGCGAAACAAGCGAATACCACGTTGTTGTTCCCGTTTGATTTGGCTAAGCGTGTAAAAACTAATGCACTTGAGGGCACTTTTACACTTAATGAAGCACTCGTTCAGCTTTTAGAAGGTACTGAACTTGCTGTTGTAACTGATGAGTCTGGGGCACTTAGTATACGATCTCGCGCGTCATTGGTTGCAAAGGCTCCCCAAAAAAAGGAAGAAGAGTCAGCACCTGAAGACACGGGTAACGCACTAGAGAAAATTGCCGTGGTAGGAACAAGAAGTTCTCCTAGAAGTGTCGTCGACTCACCTGTCCCACTCGATATTATCGGATCGCAAGCGCTGAGTTCTCAGGGCAATGCGGATGTGCTTGCGATGTTAAGTGTTATGGTGCCATCGCTCAACGTTAACGACCAGCCTATCAACGATGCAAGTAGTTTGGTTAGACCGGCTAATTTAAGAGGCATGTCGTCTGATCACACCTTATTGTTGCTAAACGGAAAGCGGCGTCATCGCTCTGCGGTTATCACGTTTCTTGGCGGTGGCCTATCAGATGGTGCACAGGGACCAGACATATCGGTCATTCCAGCTTATGCGTTACAGCAAGTGGAAGTATTAAGAGATGGCGCGTCAGCACAATACGGTTCTGATGCCATCGCTGGTGTAATCAACTTTGTATTAAAAGATGATAATCACGGCGGCAGCATTGCACTTCGTAGCGGACTTTATAGCGAAGGCGACGGTGAACTG
This sequence comes from Alteromonas sp. McT4-15, assembly GCF_020515205.1. NCBI lineage: Bacteria > Pseudomonadati > Pseudomonadota > Gammaproteobacteria > Alteromonadales > Alteromonadaceae > Alteromonas > Alteromonas sp. McT4-15. The sequence goes on along the minus strand of NZ_JAJALG010000021.1, from coordinate 3,340 downwards.
GTTCAATTCCAAGGCAACAAAGGTTTTGCTCTAGGTGATAATGGCTTTATTAACGCTACTGTTGAATACCGTCAACAAAAAGGTACATCTCGCTCCGTTCAACGGGGTGATGCTGCTGAACTCATTGCTCAGGGCAACAATTTTATCTCAAGTCCTTCCCAAATATGGGGGGCGCTTGATGTTAATGAAGATATTAAGTTTGCCGTCAACTCAGGTGTAACACTTGCGTCTGGAAGCGAACTGTACAGTTTTGCCACAGGGGCTCAGCGCGATATTGAGGGAGGCTTTTACTTTAGAAACCCACAAACGCGAGAAGGGGTATTTAGCCGTACCGATAGCACCACAGGCGAAAGACGACTCATTGTGGCTGATTTAGATGGGCTTGATAATGGTATTACCTGCCCATCAATTACGTTAGGCAATGCCAATGTGTTGAGCGACCCTAACTATTTACTCATTGCCGACAATTCAACAGCACTTGGCGCCAATTGTTTCGCCTTTAACGAATGGTTTCCAGGTGGGTTTACCCCGCGCTTTGGCGGAACGATAACTGACGGCGCACTTGTGTTTGGTGTGCGTAAAGAACTGTCCCAAGGCTGGGCAATGGACGCAAGTGCGACACTGGGTTACAGCGATATAGAATATACAATTGCAAATACCGTAAATCCGTCACTGGGTCCTCAGTCTCCTACTGAGTTTTCTCCTGGCAGTGTGTCGCAAGTGGAGCGAACGGTAAACCTAGATTTTGCCAAGCTTATTCAAACTATTTTTGAAGATCCTGTCAGTATCGCGGTGGGCTTAGAGTGGCGCAAAGAAACGTATTTTCAAAAAGCAGGTGATGAGGCTAGTTATATTGCTGGGCCCTTCGCGCTAGAGCCACCACTTGGTCTTGTTCAAGGATTTTCTATTGGCTCCAATGGCTTCCCAGGATACCAACCACAATCGGCAGGGCATTGGAGTCGAAATAATTGGGCCCTATATGCGGATCTGGAGTTCTATTTAACAGAAGCATGGCAGTTCGCTGTGGCAACCCGTGTCGAGCACTTTAGTGATTTTGGGTCAACGTTTGATGGCAAGTTTAGTACGCGCTACAAAATCGACGATAGGTTTGCACTACGTGGGTCAATAAACACTGGTTTCAAAGCACCTACTGTGGGGCAAAGTAATGTAATTAATGTGACCACCGCTTATGGATTAAATGGCTTAGAGGACCAAGCTACTCTTCCACCAACCGATCTGATATCTATTCAGCTTGGTGCGACACCTCTAACGCCTGAGGAGTCAGTTAATTTTAGTTTAGGTGGTGTAATGCAATTTAATGAGCAATTCTTTGCCACTATCGACTACTTCAATATTCGCTTGACCGATCGCATCAGTACAACATCTGCTATTCCTCTGACAGAGCAGGACATCAACGCCTTGATTGCGCAAGGTCGTCCTGATGCTGTGAAATACAACGCCGCAAAGTATTTCACTAACGATTTTGACACGCGCACCCAAGGTATTGACGTTGTAGTGAACTACGGATTTGCGCTAAATGATTGGCAAAATACACTACTTTTAGCCTACAACTGGACTGACACTCAGGTAGAGCGCGTTACACTGTACCCTGCGCTAATCGACGGGGTTATTTCAATGCAACCCAACCTTACCGGCGCGCGCATTCGCATGTTAGAAGATAACTTACCCGCGCATCGAGGTAACATTACGCTTGAACAGATTAGAGGCAAATGGGCCTTTACGTGGCGTTTCAATTATTATGGCGAGTTTTACGAAGACCACCTAGATGCATCGGCGGGTATGGATATTATAGGTGGCGCACTTACTACGTTCGATGCTCAAGTCGCTTGGCAGCTCAGTGAAAGCGTACGTGCAACATTGGGGGCACAGAATTTATTTGATTCGCTTCCAGATGTAAATCCGTTTAGCGGTGAAGTTGGTGCTTTGTATCCACCTACGTCGCCAAGTGGCATCAATGGTGCGTTTTACTATTTAGGGTTGGAATATAACTTTAAGTAGTTACAAATAGTCGCAAGCGCTAGCAGCGCCATTAGAATTTTGGCTTTTGATAGAAATGAAACCGTTTGAAAAAGTAGCGCGGAATAAGGTGGTAATTAACCCACATCTTTGAAAAGAGATTCATCGATGATTGTCTGGTCGATAATCTGTTGTGCCATTTGAATACACTTTCCACATTGTGAACCAAGCTCTAAGTGCTGACGTAACTCACGCATATTTCCCACGCCATTCTCTTCAACAGCTGCGCGAATGCTTTTATCAGTTACCCCATAACACATACAAACAAACATTAAAACGTACTCCAAATGAATCTGTAAATGATAATAATTGTTATTCATCTGTTTGGCAAGTAAAGTTTGTGGGCCGAGATAAATTTAATTTTTGAGTGAGAAGTGTACAGTCATTCTGGTACATAACGCTTATTTGATTGAAATTGGTACGATCAGTAAAAAAAGATACGTTTTCATGTTGTTATTTTAGGTTTCGGACCTATAACCCAATCATCAAAATTTTATTTCAAAAAGTGGCCACGCTATTTGGCCGCTTCTTATTATTACAATCCAATTTAAATGGAGAGACTCATGAGTGTACTAGTAGGCCGTCAAGCGCCAGATTTTACTGCTGCAGCAGTGTTGGGAAGTGGTGAAATCGTTGACTCATTCACGCTAAGTGAAGCTATCAAAGGTAAAAAAGCGGTTGTTTTCTTTTACCCACTAGATTTTACGTTTGTATGCCCATCTGAACTTATTGCTTTCGATAAGCGTTTTGACGAATTCAAAAAGCGCGGTGTTGAAGTGATTGGTGTATCAATCGATTCTCAGTTCTCTCACAATGCGTGGAGAAATACACCAGTAAATCAAGGTGGTATTGGTCCAGTTAAATACACATTGGTTGCTGATGTTAAGCACGAAATCTGTCAAGCATATGACGTAGAGCACCCAGAAGATGGCGTAGCATTCCGCGGCTCTTTCCTAATTGACGAAGATGGTCTTGTACGTCATCAAGTTGTGAACGATCTTCCACTTGGTCGTAACGTTGACGAAATGCTACGCATGGTTGATGCATTAGCGTTCCACCAAGAGCACGGTGAAGTATGTCCAGCGGGTTGGACTGAAGGTAAAGCGGGTATGGATGCATCACCTGAAGGTGTAGCTAAGTACTTGTCTGAAGAAGCTGATAAACTATAAGACAGCTTTTGCAAAGATAAAAAAACAGCGCCTACGGGCTAATGCCGATCAGTTAAGAATTTAATGATCGGTTGACCGATCTTTTCAAGGCTTCAAAATCCGGTATCAGGTAACTGATATCGGATTTTTTTATG
>NZ_JAJALG010000003.1:0-268520 GCF_020515205.1 Alteromonas sp. McT4-15 | reverse complement strand
AATTGTATTTGTATTAAATGTTTAATTTCAATGCTTTACTGTTATTTGTGGTATTTGAAGTTAATTTAAATGAATGTATAGTTTGTAAAAATTGAAATTTATTTATAGTTTGTTTTGGCGGATGATAGCATGAGACATAATTGCTAGGTTCATCATGAATACAGACACACCTACATTAGCCTTTCCTTACGATATCAGTCGAGCTGCAACGCTTATTCAGGCTGGAGAGTGCGTCGCGATTAAAACAGAGACCGTATATGGGTTAGCTGCGGATGCGACCAACGAGCGTGCAATAGCGAAGATATTTGAAGCCAAAGCGCGTCCCGCTTCTAATCCTCTTATCGTACATATTGCAAGTGCCGCTGATATGGCGAAATGGGCCAAAGATATTCCGGATATCGCTTTTGAGCTGGCCAATGCCTTTTGGCCTGGTCCATTGTCAATATTGCTTAAAAAACAATATTGGGTGTTAGATGCGGTGACGGGAGGGCAGGACACTGTAGTGCTTAGATGCCCAGCAAGTAAAGACTTCATTTCTTTAATACAGGCATCGGGAACTGGTCTGGCTGCGCCATCGGCCAATCGATATAAATTCATAAGCCCGACTACCGCGGCACATGTTTTGACGTCGCTCAATGGACGCATAGCGGCAGTTGTTGACGGCGGTAGTGCCGAAGTTGGCATTGAATCAACCATTATTGATGTAACTCAGGATGTGCCGACAATTTTACGTCCTGGCCCCATTGACGATGTAATGCTTGAACGTGCATTAGGGTGCAAAGTGCGTTATGCGTCCAATTTAGGTATTACAGTGCCAGGTAGTGCCAAGCAACATTACCAACCAGATACGCCCGTGTTCTTACTATCAACAGAAGAACTTGAGAGAAGAGGGCTCAGATCCAATGAAGGTGTCATTAGCTATTCACAGCCACGTTTAGCTGGGCAACTAGACGACGATTGTCATATCCAACTTTCTGATGACGCTAGCGAATACAGTGCCCAATTCTACGCTGCACTGCATCAATTAGATAAACTCGCACTGTCGTGCATTTATTTAGAAAGTACGCCAACCAGCACACCGTGGATAGCGATTAATAATCGTATTGGACGTGTAGTGGCAGGTTAGCTAGACAGTGGCTGCGTAACGAAATTTTCTCTATTTTTGGCATTGTCGATAATGTTTTGCACATGAGGTGGCACTTTTTTCTTTGCTAATGTAACGGCATAAAAGTGTTCATAGGCATCAGGTAGGCTTTGTTGCACATGTAGCAGCCCATTGGCCACCTCATCACGTACTACAACGGAAGGCATCACCGAAAAAGCGCCGCTGTCACGAGCCAGTAGTCGTAGCATAGCCATATCGTTAGTTTCCGCCTTTATCTTTGGTGCGTATTGCACCTTGGCACAGGCAATACTGAACGCCGAACGTATTTCACTGTTCTGAGAAGGTAAAACCCACGAGGCATCTGCATAACTTTGCGGGAACTTTCGCGCGCGTTTGGGCTTAGACGGGCCAATAATTTCAATAGCTTGGCGAGAAACTAATTCACTGTGCCAAATACCGTTTTGTTGGCCTAATTCGACATTGTGATTGGTTAAGATAATATCGAAGCGAAAGCTTGATAACCCTTCAAGCAACGAGTCTAAGCTACCGGTTTGTAGCGAAAAAGTCGCAAACTTGTCGTTGATCAATGGCAGAGTGAAGCTTTCGACAAAATTTCTCGAAAGGTTTGAAAGTACGCCAATCGAAATATGACTCAACTGTGAAGGTAGCCCCTTATTGATTAGGTTCTCAAGTTCTTCACCCTTTGAGAATATTTCATCGGCATAGGCAAGTACTTGCTTTCCTTGCGGTGTAAGCACCAATGAGCGGCCTTTGCGAGTAAGTAGTGCTACTCCCATGTTCTCTTGAAACTGCTTAAGCTGAGCTGAGATGGCAGATTGAGATAAGTGAATTTCATTCGCAACCTGAGTGAGGTTGCCTGTATTCGCTACACGCCAAAAATAGTACAGATGATGGTAGTTCATTCTAGACACGTAGTAGCTCCCGCACACTGACACCAGTTAATAGTAGGTTTTGCGAATATCACTAAATAATACGCTATTTATCAATATCATGCAGCTTTTCTACGATGAATTGGATAGCTTGCGTGCTTTTGAATGAATTGTGTGACGAAGCAACGATAATGGTTTCTTCGGCATCTTCAATAAACGCACTTGAATACTTGACCACAGAGTCGCTAATGGCTGCGCAGCGTATTGGTGTATCGCACTCAAGCGCGTTGGTAGACCCAATTATTGAATAACTTTTTCCTTCAACAGGTGTTGTCGCAAGGGCGGTCATTAAGGGGTGATTAGGGCGCAATACCTGCACGCTATCGGGGCCGAAATTTTGTAAAAATGGCAGCATAGCCTGCGTTAACTTATTAATGCCGACCTTTTCAATAAAACCACGAAAGAGTTCTCTGAAGTTAAACGGCAAGCTGATAAGAGATGAGCCAATACTTCCTATAAGGCTATTGGCAACATCCGACCCTCTATGAGGAGTATCTAAAAAGAAAACGGTGTTGTGCTCAAATACCGGAGAAAATAAAAACACATCGCGCACGTCTGTATCGTCTTCGCTCAATAAGCTTTCTGGTGGAGACGTGAAAGTAGCGTCCCACAGTTTATCATGGGGTTGGCTAGTAAGAAGTTTTGCGATAACTCCGCCCATGCTATGGCCAACGATAACTGCACTTTCCAATGAAGGTTCAGGGCTAACGCGCACTTTTAGTTGATTAAGTAGCTTGCGTACGCGCATAGCATTGTAAAAGGGAGGCGGGCCAGAAGGGTAATACACATGCCATATTTGAAAACGCTGACTTAATGTTTCGTCGTTCAAAATGGCCATAGTGAGATATCGCCAAATCAACGGATCTGAGTTTAGTCCATGCAGCATAATAAGTGGCGTTTTTGATGATGACAGCGGACCTAAACTAAATACGCCCATACGACTTTCTGCTTTTTCCGCGTTGGTGAAACCTAACCAACTGAAATTGTGGATATCTGCACTTTGTAGTAAACCTAGAAATGCGGCACCCTCAGAGTAGCGCAGGGCATATTGCTGCTGAGAAAAATCGACATACGTTGTTTTGTTAACGGGAACGGCGTGTAAGGTAACGTGAAGTCGAAGTCCTTCAAGTGTTACTGCACTGGCATAAATGCTGTAGGAGGAAAACATGCCCTCTAGAGGAAAGTTCGGATCGATATTGGTATTTTCACTTGATCTGTTTTTCTGAAAACTCACCGCAGCACTGCCCAGTTGTCCAAACACGGTCGGCTGTAGCCGATCTTCGGTTGGGATCATGTCATCCACTAAGAAAATTTTACTAGGACCGGAATAATTTACTTGAACCAAGTTGCTCTGAATGTCGCGCTGTTGGAATAAAGTCCCCACAGCCCAGTTGTAATGGCGAAGGGCAAACTGGCGATTTTCAGCGCTTACATTTTTTCTGCTCAGCAATTCGTAAGTGCAATGCAAAAGTAACGTAACCCCTAATGCCGTTGTACGTTCCTGCTGTTCGCATTTGGCTTTTAACGCCCTGTTATTGAGTCCACTTAAATCGGGTAAAACCCCATACCCATAAGCCCTTTCAAGGGGGATGGGCTTGGCTTTTTGGCGAAAAAAGTCATTGGTGCTACAGGCACCCAGTCCACACAACACCACAAGCCAACATACAAAATACCTGTGCAACACTCTCAATAGCTTGCTCTCTTTTTCACTCAATAATTGCCCGCGTTAGTGCACCATTATTATTGAATCATTTCTGCGCTATTAAACGTAGATGCCGTATTGGCGCTTTAATTGCTATCAACAATAACGGCGCTCGCAAATAATTTTCTGCTGATGCGCCTTGAAAACATAAATGCAAATACAGTGTAGACGTTTATTGATGTTAAACGAAGCGTCTTAACGGCTACTACCTTGATGCAAACTAAAGAGGGAAACCTAATGAAGTATTTAAAATCTATGGCAATTGGTTGCTTTTCAGCAACAGTACTTATGGCTGGTGGTGTACAGGCAGAAGCGATTAGCTCCGATACCGTTATGCAGACCCAAGCTGCTCACTATAACAAGCAGCAATTGATAGATATGGTTAGCCGCGCAGATGTGCAAAGCAAGCTTGTAGGTTTGGGTGTGGATAGCGACGATGCCATTGCAAGAATCAACGCCATGACAGACAGCGAGATTGCCCAGCTTAATACTGAAATTAATCAGGCTCCAGCTGGTGCTGGTATTGTAGGTGCGGTAGTGACCGTTCTTGCCGTTATTGCTATTTTAGATTTGGCTGGTGTAACTGACGTTTATCCGTTTATTCGTCCAGTCAGTAACTAGTAATATGGCGGTATCACTAAAACAAATCTTTATCGTGATAGGTTTGTTGTTACTTGCGGGGTGTCAGTCTACCCCGCAAGCTGATCGTTTGCGTCAGCAAGGCTTAACCTCGCTGCCTGACTCTCACACTATCGACTCCGTGCCATTTTATCCTCAACAGCAATTCTACTGTGGTCCCACGACCTTATCTGAAGTATTTGGCTACTATGGTGTTACTGCATCACCTGAGGAAATAGCGCCCAAGCTATTTATTCCTAACAAAGAAGGTAGCTTGCAGTTAGAAATGGTCAGCGCAACAAGACAATACGGATTCTTGCCTTACACAGAGCGCGGAACACTTTCTTCCGTTATGGCGTTAGTCAAAGACGACATCCCAGTTATTGTATTTCAAAACTTATCAATCGCGTTATTGCCTCAATGGCACTATGCAGTAGTAATTGGCTTTGATAGTGATAAGGGGGCTGTTACTTTGCATACTGGCGAGACCGCCAATCATGAAATGTCGTTAGAACTTTTTGAACGCACGTGGGGTAGGGGTAGCTACTGGTACTTAGCACCTGTTCCTCCCAATAAGGCTTCAGCTGAAATGAAACCTTATCAGTACACCAGTGCAGCTTACGACATGCTAAAAGTAGGCGATAAAGTACGCGCGCTTGCATTTTTGGAAACCGCATCAACCCAGTGGCCCTCGCAGTGGCTAAGTTATTTTTTAATAGCAAACTACCACATGGAGCAAGGCGACAACGCCAAAGCCATAGCATGGTTCGATAAAGGGTTTGAGGCTGGCAAAACGCAACTTGCTTACCTTCACAACTATGCGTTAGTGCTGTTAGAGCAAGGCAGTAAAAGTAGCGATGTAGGTAACAGTGAAGCGGCTTACTATGAAGAAAACTGGATCGCCAAGGGACAACGCATCGTGAGTACTGCATTAGCGCTATATCCTGATGATGACAAGCTTATTGCCTTGGCGAAGAAATACAATGTTAAGGTGAACTCTCCAGCCGAAGAAAGCTAGCAGCTTACGGCCTGATATATCTTAACATTGCGTGACGAGATCATCTGGTGTGGCTTTTGCGTATAAACGTTAATCACAAGATTATGAATCTTAAAATACGGTTTATTATTATGCGTATGGAGCTTTTAAGTCGTGGAAATATCTAGTGTTTTACAAAATCAGCAGGCTATGGCTATTGTCAGTTTAGTCGCCGTTGTGGTTTTGCTTTTTGTGATAAAACGCCTTATTTTGGTGCGGCTTAAAGAAAAAGCCCGCTCTGAAACAAGCAGCATGTCGAATATCTATCGCGTGCTGGTACTTTCTCTAAATGCGCCGTTAAACCTGCTTATCTTGGTTATTGTCTTATCACTAGTGAAAAGCGTTGTAGCGGTTTTCCAAGTGGAAGATAAAGCCGTTTTACATGCGTTGGGCATTGCTATTGAAGCTGGTCTTATTATTACGCTTTTTCTGCTTCTTGAACGTTTTGTTACCTATTCACTTCGACGTTATCGCGACCAATCAACGTTAGTAAAGAATACCAGTGCAATTGCCAGTGGGGCAGTGCGTGCTGTCTTCGCAATAATGGCGGTGCTTATTATTTTAAGTACTATGGGGATTTCTATTACGCCCGTTGTGGCATCACTCGGTATTACCTCATTGGCTGTGGCTCTTGCACTTCAGCCCACGCTGGAAAACTTCTTTTCAGGTATACAGTTGGTCATGGACAAACCTATTAGAATAGGCGATTTCATTGAACTTGATTCCGGAGAGCAGGGCTTTGTCGAGAAAATTGGCTGGCGGTCTACATGGGTTAGAATGTTGCCTAATAACATAGTGATCATGCCAAACAGCAAGTTGTCTAATTCAAAATTGATCAATTACTACTACCCAGAGCGTGAGCTGTCGGTACCCGTTGAAGTAGGTGTTCACTACAGTTCTGACTTAGAGCAGGTGGAAAAAGTGTGTTTAGCCGTGGCCGAAGACATATTGGCCAACCATGAATACGGCGTTAAAACCTTTCAGCCGTTTGTCTTGTTTCACACATTTGACAACTCAAGTATCAATTTAACGGTGATGCTCAGAACGCGTGAATACTTCAATCGTTTTTTTATCAAAAGTGCCTTTATCAAAGCCCTTAAAAAGCGCTTCGATGAAGAGGGTATTGTCATTCCATTCCCGATTACTGCTTTGAATATTGATCAGGAGTGTACTGACGCAATTATCTCTCAGTCCATTAAGAAACATTCGTAAGTTATTAATTTATAAGCTTCCTCCTATGTATGCATTGCATACGTATTCAGCTCACTTTTCGCTGTTTCGCGCTAGCAAGGCGTTAATTGTTTAAATAGTATTCGCCGGTGTAAACAATATTTTTACATCTGGAAATTAATATTTAACAACAGGGTGGGCAAATGGATATTAAGGCTTTAGTCGCTTTCGCAGCGCTTTTTTTAAACGCGCAAGCAAACGCAAACTTCATAACAAATGGTGACTTTCAAACGTGCGACTTCAGCGCTTGGAGTTTGGATTCGGATGGGTTCGGAGCTCCTGCCGATACCAGTGATTTCGCAATTGTTGATAATGCTGGACAATGTTCTGCTCAATTGAGCACTAATAACCTAATTCCGGATGGCATCTCTAATTCGCTATTCACCCAACTTAATTTGTCAGGCGTAGCAAACGGTACAAAATTAGATTTAAGTTTTGATTGGTTGTTCAGTGGTTTTGACTTACAAAGCGACGATTTTTCAGATGCGTTCTTTGTGTTGCTAAACAATGGTATTGACGTTGAAACGCTGCTTTTCGGATATGAAGATGGCAGCGGTACCTTTAGCACACAAATCGATGATACTTACGACGGCTACTACCTCGAATTTATGTTAGCACCGGGCTATAACATCGAGTCATTTTCATCAACATTCACTTTCGACAATGTGTCGCTGACCGCAAGCGCAGACGTGCCTGCGCCACAAACATCGCTATTGCTGGCATTAGGCTTAGGTGTGCTGGCGCTCCGCCGCAAGCACGTTGCCAAATAAGGAGAGGGGTGATGAATAGAACATCCATTTTTTGTTTGCCATTTTTGGCAATGGTCAGCGCCCCTTCGCTTGCCGATTGGCAGCAAACCGAATCGGCAGAAACCCAATTCGCCAGTCGACCAGTATTTGACCGCATTAACCGGCAGTACGTTTCGACTATTACCATTCAAAATACCGGCGACTCGGCATTGAATGGGCCTATCCGAATCATGTTTGATGCCTCAAGCCACACGCTAGCAAATGCCAGTGGCGAAGAGGAAGGCGTGCCTTATATAACACTTGATGCAGAGTCGCTTGGAAGTGGTGAGAGCGCTACCGTTACTGCAAGGTTTGAGGTGAAGCGTGCACGCTTTTCACTGTCGTTAAGTGTGCATGCTTTTGTGGAGGATGAAGGTGGTACAGGACTTACGCTGGACGAAAATCAAATAGCAGTGTTTTACAACCGCGAAGATGGTCAATATGACGGATGGGGTTTGCACCTTTGGAATGGGCAAGCGTGCGGTAACTACGCGGCGCCTACCACCCAAAGCACGCATTTCAGCAATTGGCCAGACCCGTACCCAGCAGACGGCGTTCACCCAGAGTTCGGTGCTTACTATATTTTAACCGTTGAACCTGGAGCCGCCTGCTACAACTTTATTGTGCACAAAGGTAACGACAAAGCTCTGGGTGATGCTGATAGTCGTTTTGAGCCAGAGTATGGTAATCAAGTATTCACGTTTAATGGCTTTCCTGAACTTTGGTACACGCCGCTTGACAGTCGTCCGCAATTTCTTGATGGCGCAAGAGCACATTGGATGGATGATAATACCCTGTTGTGGCTTACCTCGCACAGCGATGCTGCCGATATTGCCCTTTACTATTCTAATGACGCCAGCCTAGATGCCGACAGTGCAGGAGTTTCGCTACTTAACGTTGGGGCCTTAGATTCTGCCACACGTATTCCAATGACATTGGCGCCAGCAGAACAAAGTCACTACAGCGCGAACCCTCATCTAAACGGGTTTGCAGGCTTTTCGCTAGATGTTAGTGAGGCAGATGTTAAGCAGTTGCTTACAGGTCAGCTTGTTGCGGTAGCAAAAGATGCTGAAGGCAATGTACTTGACTCAACACGAGTGCAAATTCCACGAGTATTAGACTACCTGTATACCCGTAACGCTAATGACGCTGACGAAGCAGAGCTAGGCGTAGTTTACAACGGCGATACTGTAACCGCGTCGGTGTGGGCTCCAACGGCGCAGTCGGTTAATTTGAAGGTTTATAACAAAGCGAAAGTACTGCAAAGCACTCAACCCATGACGCTAGATGCTGCAACAGGAATTTGGCACTACTCGGGTGAGAAATCGACCCTTGATAGACAGTTCTATCGCTACGAGCTAAGTGTTTATCATCCGCTAACTCAAAATATCGAAGTGGTAGAAACGACCGACCCATACTCTATTTCACTGTCGACTAATGGGCGTTATACGCAGTTTGTGAATCTTGACGATGCTGACCTAAAACCAGCAGGGTGGGATAACCATGTAGTGCCGTTGGCAGGTGATCCAGAAGACATCATTATTTACGAAAGTCATATCCGAGACTTCAGTATTCTTGATGAAAGCACCAGTGAAGAAAATCGCGGTAAATACATGGCGTTTACTGAGTCAAACTCAGCGCCTGTTCAACACCTTCAATCACTGCAAAACGCCGGTCTTACGCACTTTCATATGTTACCTGCTAACGATATTGCAACTATACGTGAAGACGATGCAAGTCGCGTGGATATAACCGACACCGTTGGCAAATTGTGTAGCGTAAATGCGCAGGCCCCTGTGTGTGGTATTGAAAATGACAACGCAACGTTACTTGAGGTTTTACAAAGCTATTCACCAAGTACGACAGACGCTCAAGCTCTTGTTGAATCGATGCGTGCATACGATGGATTTAACTGGGGTTATGATCCGCATCACTTTGCGGCTCCAGAAGGAAGTTATGCTACCGACCCAGATGGCGAAACCCGTATTGTAGAAATGCGCGCTATGAACCAAGCTCTGCATGAAATGGGACTACGTGTGGTGCTTGATGTGGTTTATAACCATACCGCATCTTCGGGATTGTATGACAATTCAGTGTTAGACAAAGTGGTACCCGGTTACTACCAGCGCCTTAGCGAAACAACAGGGCGAATTGAAAACTCAACCTGTTGCGAAAATACAGCGACCGAGCACGTAATGATGGCCAAGCTAATGAATGACTCGCTTGTTAGTTTTGCTGAGCATTTTGGCTTTGATTCATTCCGTTTTGACTTAATGGGGCATATTCCAAAACAGGCTATTCTAGACGCGCGCGAAGCAGTGCGCGCCGTAGATCCAGACACCTACTTTTATGGGGAGGGATGGAATTTCGGTGAAGTGGTTAACAATCGTCGCTTTGAACAAGCTGCACAGCTAAATATGGCAGGCTCTGAGGTAGGGACCTTCTCTGACAGGCAGCGTGAAGCAGTGCGCAGTGCTGCACTGTTTAATCAAGGTGGCAGCTTGCACGACCAAGATACTATTAGAATTGGTTTAGTAGGCAATTTAGGCAGTTATCAGTTCGTTGCCGCCGATGGTTCATACTTGTCGGCCTATGACTATAACTGGAATGGACAACCTGCCGGTTACAGCATTGATCCTGCCGATACCGTTAACTACATTTCTAAGCACGACAACGAGGCGTTGTGGGATCAACTTCAATATGGCTTGCCTGCTGATATGTCGTTACAAGATCGCGTGCGAGTGCAAAATGTTGCCTTGTCTATTCCGTTATTAAGCCAAGGGATCCCGTTTTTGCATATGGGGTCTGACTTAATTCGTTCTAAATCAATGGATCGCAACACCTACGACGCCGGTGACTGGTTTAACCGTGTTGATTTCACCAAAACCATGAGCAACTGGAATATTGGTTTACCATTAGTGCAAGACAACCAAGCAAGATGGAGTGAAATTAGCCAAGTATCTGCTAACCCTAATTCGCAATTTGGCGCAGAAGATATTCAGCTAACCTCGTCATTATTCAAAGAGTTCTTAAATGTACGAGCTACCAGCAAGCTATTTAGACTAACCAGTGCGCAGGATATTTCACAGCGCATCCGTTTTCACAATACCGGAGAAGGGCAAGTGCAAGGGCTTATTGTGATGAGTCTTGATGATGGTATTGGCCTGACTGATATTGACGAAAACAACGATGCCATAGTTGTGCTATTTAACGGCACCCAGAGTGACCAAAGCTTTACCATTAGCGATGCGGTTGGCTTTGAGCTTCACGCTAACCAGCAGGCGTCTGCCGATGAGCGTGTGCAAGGTGCGACGTTTAGTAATGGCACATTCAACGTGCCTGCACTGACTACTGCCATTTTTGTGAAGCCACAAAATGGTGAGCAAGGATATGGACTATCTGCCTTGCCACCGTATGGCGATAGAACCGTGTACTTGCGAGGTAGTATGAACGGGTGGGATACCTCGTTGCCGCTAGAGTATGTCGGCAATGATACATACCGCATTGAAGTTGAGTTACTGTCGGGTGGTTATGAATTCAAACTGGCAGATGAAAACTTTGATGTTGCTAACATAGGCGGTGGTATAACCGTGGGCGCGGGGCAGTCGGCAACCCTCACCAACGGCGGTAACAACCTTTCGCTTAATGTGATTAGTGACGGGGATTATACGTTTGAGCTAGATGCTGCTAACGACGCCAATCCTGTGCTCATCATTACTACACAAGACCCCAACGCAGTGCCAGCCCCCTATGGTGATACAACCCTATACGTGCGCGGTATTATGGGTGATTGGGGTACATCTCGACCCATGACCTACGAAGGTGCCGGTATTTATGCAATAAGCTTCACGGTTACCGCGGGCACCCATGAATTTAAAGTGGCTGAAGCCAACTGGTCGTCGCCCAACTTAGGCAGTAACGGCGGCGCGATTAATGTAGGTGAGTCGTTAACCTTGTCGCAAGGTGCAGGTAACATTCAGCTAACGGTAAGTGAATCGCAAACGCTACGTTTTGCAATTAATGCAAGTGATACTGGCGCACCTGTGGTGCTAGTTGAAACCGTGCCCGAATAACAAAAGTTAAGCACTGAGTTCCCGACGTAAAAGCGGGCTAGGCTTTTCTGGGCTGGCCCGTTTTTTTATTTTTCACTGTTTACAGATTGCTCAGGTTTATTTCGCTCAAATATTTTATTAATGATTACTGAAACAATCTCATAATCATATGTTGCGCCACCATGTAAAAAAGAAGAACCATGAGCCATAGAATTTCTTAGGTTAGGAATGCATTCGAGCAGTACTTCCAAATAATTGTAATTGTATTCTACTTCGTTGTATTTAATTTCAGACTCATCCCATGTATACGAAGAGAGGTTATCCGAACTCATTTTTTCTAGAATCTTTTCGCGATATTCATCCTCTGCTCTGCGGGCTTTGCCTTCTTGCCACAGTCTAAAGTCTTCGTTTTGAATGAGTTTTTTTTCAGTTATGTAAGTTAAGTTTAACTTTAAGCCCCTTGAATATTTTCTTGCACCCCTTGTTTGATTCTTATTTTTTCGATATTCATCAAGTACATCGGAGCCAACACATTCTCTAATTGCCCGCTCTAACGTTACGTAAAGTTGGTGCTGGGCTATAGGAAAAAATCTATAAACATGAAATGCGTACAAGAATAGATTTCTGGCGGTATCAAATTGAATGACTAACCCCTTAGGAACATAGCTTTCAAGTTGGAAATTAGCTATAGCCTTGTGAAATTTTTCAATTCCGGCCTTTCCAAAGCTTCCGTTACGAATATCAGGTAACTTGATGTTTTCCGGTGTTCTGAATTCATCAGAAGGGTATTTTTCAATTTCGGTATAGTCCATTATTGCTAATGCTCCAGTTGTTTTAAAAATCACGTTGAGGTGTCAGAGACTAGTAGCCCAGCTTTCAACCCATTTCTCTTTAAAACTGCACGCTGCGGGTTATCAGGAAGGTAAAAGTTTTAACTGTAAACTCTTAATTGGATATTAGCATTTTAGATTTCTTTAAGCTGGTGGTAATGCTGTGTCTTAAATTCGATTTGTGTCGATTCTCCTCTTGTACAACGGTTTTTTCTCAGGTAGCAGTGACGCTCTATATAATTGGAGATGTCTGGTGCAAGTAAAATATCGCTTCAATGCTGACTTGGTTGTAAACGCGTTGCGGTAAATTGGACTACGTTGAAACGCTGGCTGGACAGAAATGCCTAAGTTCGCTAAAGCGGAAACGCAGGCAGAAAATGTCGTTAAAGGGCTGATCAAATCGAGAATTATCAAGTCATATGGAACAGCTCGTAATTTCGAACATGCTCTAAGAACTGTCGCAAAGTGGTCAAAGGAAAACAAACTTAATGGTCTTCAGTCGCTGGCACCAGACATTGCTAGGCATTATCTTTAATATCGTGCGGAAGCTGTAGGGCAGAAAGCGCTCGATATGGAGCGCCAAGCCATTCAGGCAATGATGCAACTGAATGGCAAACTTACCCCTAAAACAACCTTATATCGTGTAAAGTCAGAGCTGGATGAAATTAAAAAGTCCAGAGCCTACACTTCAGCACAGGCACAAGCGGTATCCGAACATCAAAGTGAAACACATCAACTTTCCACCCAAATTGCGTATGCTGCAGGATTAAGAGCACATGAGCTCCTAACGCTTGCCAGAGCAGAAGAGCGAAATCCTGACAAACGTCCTGCGCTACATTCAAAATGGACTGGGCGGGAAGGTCAACTGTACACTGTTCAAGGGAAAGGCGGGTTGGTACGCCACGTACTAATACCTAACGACTTGGCTGAGCAACTCGAACAGCGCAGATTCGATAACCCAATGACAGTCTAAGACCGGAAAATTAATTATCTTCAGCGTTATGATATTGGGGCAGGGAAGCGATGGTCAGATTCTTTTAGTAAAGCATCTAAGCGCACCCTCTTTTTCTCAACTGGCGCTCATGGGCTTCGGCATAGTTATGCACAGGAGCGTGTGAGTGAGTTAATCGCGCTAGGTCACATCCGCGCAGTTGCGTTGGAAGTTGTTTCTCAAGAGATGGGACATTTCAGACCAGAGATCACGGAAGTCTATTTGCGCTAAACTGAAAAGTTCAACGCAAATCAACATGGCTCTTATAATAGCTAAAAATTTATTTTATAACTATTACCGGGTGAGCTCGATTTCTAGGTGAACCATTAAATTCAGCGTAACAAATTTTATCATTTTCAGCCGGTTTAGTTTTTCCGTAATGACTTTCCATACTAAAAAAACTAGTGGTTTTTTGAGGACCATCAATGAATCCACTAAAGCCATTTTGAATTAGATTTTTAACCCTACCTTCTTTTCTGTTTACTCCGATTATACATAGTTCGGAAATTTCAGTGACTAGTGAATCTGCAGTAGGGCGGTGCTCTGGCTCATAGCTAAGGCATCTCTCTACCATAGCTTGCAACTCAGTTGCCAAAGGTTTGAATTGAGGATTATTAGTCATGAATGAAGGCCACTGGGTACGATTACGATTTTGAACGTTCACTGCAGCTTGCAAATAATACCCGAATGGAACCTCACCCGTAAGAATTCTAAACATCATAGCTCCAAGTGACCAGATGTCGGCCTCTTTGCCTGGGTGCTCCCCCGGTTGCCTGAACATCATTTCAGGAGCCATATAAGGTAACGCTCCTTTGATTGTGCCTGATGTAGATCTGGTTAAATCACCTTCCTTTGCTGCTTCTTCAAAAATTTCCTCGGCTAAGGTAGCAATACCGAAGTCGGTAAGTTTTAGTTGATGAAGATTTACACCGGGCTCAACTATAACATTACTAGGCTTGATATCGCGATGGACGACACCAGCATGGTGTGAAGCAGCAAGACCTTTTGCAATGTGTAGAAAGATTCTGGCGGCTAGGTGTGGGTCTATTGCGCCAAACGATGTAAGCTTGTCCTCTAAATTCTCACCTTCAACAAACTCCTCTATTAAAAAAAGGTTTCCATTGAATTCAAAATAGTCATATGTTTTAGCAACATTATGATGATTGATTCGGGCTGCAATTATCGCACTTTGGTTAAACCTGAGATTCCCCTGCCCAGGTAAAGGAGTTTTGAGCGCAACATTTGATTCAAGCACACTATCGTACGCAAGGAAGACATCTTGCATCCCACCCTTACCAATTTTGGATTTAATTTCATATCTATTGGCAATAACCGTTCCTGAGTTCATGGCATGACCTCCGGGTTAGAAACATCAAAAGTCACAAACTTTCGTAGTCCATTAATTTTTCCAAACGTAAGAACACTACAACCTGGCATTTTAAAACCGATGGGTACAACCTGATTATTGACGGTCACGTCTCCGTTGATGTCAGTTACTATAAAATCAAAGCCATTGTACTCTAAGGCCAAAGAGCCTACGTTTGCAGTCAACTTAATTTTTCTGTTGTTCTTGTCTAACGTATTGGTTGAGTTATTTAACACTACTGTTGCTCTATGCCGGTCCTGAAGAAGATATTTTGCTAGAATATCTCGGACAGATGCCATTGATGGGCGTTCATTTGGTGAATGAGAAACACATTTATGCAATACCTTAATTATTTCTAAATGAAAGTTTGGAAGGCGATTTTTGAATTCATCAATTGTTAACTTTTCTGGGGGGCGTGCGAGTATTGCTTGCGGCGGTTGTTTGCTTACCAAAGCCAAGCAAAGTATACCGTATGCATAGACATCAATTGAGTTGCTAAAGCTGATTGTGCTGTCACCCCAAAGTTCTGGGGCCATATAAACTGGGGTTCCAATAACACTCTTAGTGACGGCTTCATCTTCCTCTCTGGCAAGTCCGAAGTCCAGAATTTTCACCACGCCTTCATTATCAATTTTTATGTTTTGCGGCTTGATATCACGATGAATGATTCCGAATGAATGGATCTCAGCTAATCCACAGGAAATTTGCCACAGGACTTTCATCAGCTCTAGGTTGTCAGAAAAAGACCCTACTTTTAAGTTTTCACCTTGGATATACTCAAGAATGAGGCCTTGAGATTTAAGAGCTTCTTCAACTACGACAATATCAAACAACTGAACTACGTGCTTTGACCTTAGCTTAGCTAATGTTTTTTGTTCATCGAGAAGCCTTCTAGAGTCGACACCATTTTGCAGCTTTTTAAGTATTACTTTTCTGCTTAGGTGTGTATCTTCAAATAATAAAATTTCACCCATACCGCCTTTCTCATCGATTGGTTGAATGAACTTATACCTATTCGCTATCATTATTCTCTTTCTCGTCCTTGTCACCACCATCCATTTCAATTTTTAATTGGACGCTGCTTTTTCCATTTTCATTACTTTTTTTATTTTGTTTTCTTTTATATTGCTTTTTGGGGCGTCTCGAGTTGATTACTTCATCTATCCCATCAACGTTATCTGGCTTATTATCCTCATCTTCCTGTACTTTCTGCTTTTGAGGAGGGTCATCGCTTTTAAGCCATTGAGTAGTTAATTCCCCAAAAGGATCCCAAATTCGAATGCCATGGTCATTGGCTTTTGACAGGTAGCTGGCAATTTTATCAATGTTGAAAAGAGCCGATGTCGCGTTATCTCTGCCACCAATCCATCTAGCTATAGCAATCAGACGTTCAGTTGTTTGTTTGAAGTCTTGTGCGTTTGATAGGACATCACTTAATGTCGATTCATCAATACAGTGAATACCATCAGTGGAAATAAAACAGTTCGGAGCGTCATAGCTCAGGAACTCTACTTTTGGAGCTATGGAGTCTCCCATACCAACGAATTGAAGGAGCTCTCTGCCTGAACCACCCAACGCTTCTTGAAGTGAGTCATCGGTTGTTTTACGAGAAAGCTTTTGTCCATTCCCGTAAGTGAAAATGCGAGAGTCACCCACGTGAACCAATGCAGGCGGATGCTGTTTATCAAATACAATCGCAGATAAGGTTGCCCCACCATTTTGATTAGCGAAATTTGCTACCGAGTTATTCGCATAGATAACGGATTGTCTACATCTTTCTAAGAAGGGTAAATGTCTATTTTGAAGTAATGAGAAGAAGAAACCTGAAATCGCGATATTAGCGCATTCAGCTCCATCTTGCATACCACCCATGCCATCCACAACTGCAAAAGCAAATATAGGATTTCGCGAGTTGATTCCTGAGTGTAATGCTGCGACCCGGTCTTGGTTCTGGCTCCTTCTAGATCCAATATCAGTCCCAAGAGCGAATTGATATTCAGATAAAAAATTAACAGCACTACTTTTAACATCTCTAGCAAACCATCTATGCAGATGTTGTTCAAATTGACTCATACTATTAGCGCCCACTTCTGCTAGCAGGTAACATATTGATATGTATAGGGGTCATTTGATGTCCTTTCCTGTATTTATATACTCAAATACTATCCTAATTGCGCTGACAAAACACTTTAATGTCTCGAGCCCTAGGTTAATATATCAAGTAGCACAGAGGTAGCACAAGCCAAATCAGGCTAGTAGTAACTATCATCGAAGAGTAGGAAAAATGGTGGCCCCACCCTGACTTGAACAGGGGACCTGCCGATTATGAGTCGGATGCTCTAACCAACTGAGCTATAGGGCCATTTAGATAAGATGCGTTGAAATTGTTAGTCATAACAATCACAAGCGAGCGCAAGTATAAGCAGTTTTATTTGCCTTGTCACGCCCCACTAAGGGCTTTGTGATGTGTTTGCTTTATTTTTGTTCAAGTTGCTGCGTGAAGCGGTACGTATTGAACATATTCTGCTCTGGGCGTACCGCTTCTTTGCATTGTTCTAAAGTACTTTATGGGGCGGTTATAGAGTATTGGTCAAACGCCGTCTACGTTGCCATAAAAGCGCGACTAAACCTGTAAGGCTTAGTATTCCCATACTGCCACCGCCGCCACTTGATACAGTGTCGTTGCCCAAATCTACCACTTCGGCAGGGGCTTGAACGTCAACCGAAATACTGTCGCTGGTGCTTACACCAAACTCATCAGTAGCCGTTAGGGTAAACGTAAGTGTGGCTTCGTTGTCTGGCGTGGTAAAACTCGCTCGCACCGTTTCTGCGTCATTTATAGTAACTTGCGGCCCTGCGGTTTGCTCCCACAGTACGCTAACTAGCACACCTTCAGGGTCGGTTGCGCTACCTTGAAGTATTTGCGAAGTGCGAAGCAGGGCAGCAAAGTCGTTACCAGCATTAACCACGGGGGCTTGATTGCTTTCATCGTCTTTAATAGTGACTACCGTTTGATTAAAACTGCCAAGTTGACTTTCGTCGTCAGCACTTAGGGTAATGAAAAACTGCTCTTGGGGTTCTTCAATACTGTCGTTTAACAAGGTTACGGTAATAGACTGAGTTTGCGTTTCATCCTCGCCCCACGTCAATGTGCCCGACTGGGCTTCAAAATCTTCGCCAGCAACAGCACTGTCACTCTCTATAGTGTAGGTAATGGTTAAATCGCTTTCAGCGCCACCTTGTCGAGTAACGTTAACACTTACTAAAGCATCGGTTTCAAGTACGGTAACAGCATCTACACTCAGTTCGGCAACACCAGTTTGTTCAGCGCCCTCAATTGTTACCCTTGCGTAGCCTAGGCCCGGAGTAATACCGCCACCCTGCGGGTTGTACAAACGTACAAAAAACATTTCATCGCTTTCTGTTGCGCGATTTGGCGCTATAGTTAGCGCAATATTTTGCGCATCTGTGTCGTCTTGTCCCCATGAAAGTTCGCCGCTTGCAAGCGTCACGTCATCGGCGTTGGCAGAACCATTAATCACCTCGTAGTTTACCGTAACTGCGCCAGGGCCCATTTTCATAACAGGTAGCGTAAATGTGGTGTCATCAGTGGTTGTGGCAATAGTGTTACTCAACGCCACTGTCGTGGTATTTTCTAACGTGTCGTCTTTTAAAATAAACAGGCCGCGTTGTATATCACTCACTAATATATTTCCGCTAGGTAAGAACGGGTATACGCCCCACGCGCCGTTGAAATTGGTGGTGTCAAACGCAGGATAAGTATCAAAAAAGCCAACTTGCTCAGGTGCTGCTGGGTTTGAAATATCCAGTATGGTTAGGCCGCGCTCGTAGTTTGACATGTAGTAGCGATTACCTCGCACATAGCCATTATGATCGATAGTGGTATTGTCGCTTGTCCAAGTACCCGCCAGTATTGGCGTAGTAAGCGACGTAATATCAAACACCATAACGCGGGTATTAAGGCTGAAGTTGCGCTCGTCTAATTCGTCATGCACAAAAGCGTAACGCTTATCTTCACTAAACCAACCACTGTGGGTATAGGCTACATCGGCGTAGCTTATTTTACTTAACTCTTCTACAGACGAGGTGTTGGTGTGATCCCACAACCGTAATTCGTTTTCATTGAAGTCGAGCATTACTGTACAGCCGTCGCCCTCAGCGTTATTACATTCACTTTGCGCTCGTTCATCGGTAATCAACATCGATGAAGCGTCATGCGCGTAGTCGTTGCGGTTAAGTGAGCTTGGTTTATAGGTAGCAGATGGTGTTTGCGGTATTTGCAGGGCATACGAACGAAATGCACCGCCATCACTGTCTTGACCCATTAGGTGTAATTGCACACGTGCATTATTAAGCGCTGTGTTAAAGGTGTAGTCTACGTTTGAGATATAGATATTGTGAGCGCGATTGTCGTCGGAATTGCGTTTTAGCAGGCTTACGCTGTTAGGTAAGTCGTTCAAGTCAATAATGGTGAAGCCTTCGGTTACGCTGTCAGCACTTGAGTAAGCGTACGCGCGCCAGCGATTTGCCGTACTGTCGTAATATTGATAAACCTTAACGTCACGCCATGAGGTGCTTTGACCTTGCACTTCGCCCACCACAACAGGTGAAGTAGGCTCAGTAACATCTACCACCGCAATACTGGCTCGCATGCCTACGATGGCATATTCCCTTTGAGTATTAAGGTCAACATGTCCCCATATATCGTTAGCACTGCCCGATACTGACGACAGTAAACTTACTGGCACATTGGCAAGCAGTGTAACCTTATCGCAGGGGAAGCGTCCTGCCATGCCATCTACACAGGCCTCGTTGGCAGAAACTTCATTGGAAAGCACCATATCTTCGGCGGTTGCGCGAATGCCTGACGCTGTGCTTTTGCCATCTGTAATACTGTCGAACCCTTTGTTGTACAGGTCTTGGGAAAGATACAAAGGCACGTTAACCAGTGTTGTCTTGTTTACAGTAGGATTTTGCACCTGATAATGGTCGGCGCGAGAAAAACCACCTAGCACCGGCATTAAACTGTCGTTGAGCACTTGTGAGTGAGATGCGCTGTCGAAGTGGTATTCGCCCTCAGCCACTAAAATTTTATCGCCTTTATTTGCTTGACGCGCGGCGTAAAGTAACGTTTTACAGGGTCTAAAACGATTGTCACACTTACCGGCATCAACACCGTCTTGTGCAACAAATCGGGCTTTGTCGTGGTCAGTGTGCGCGTTTGTGTCTTGACTAGTAAATGCCAAAAGCAGCACTATTGGCAGTAAATTTGATGCTTTCATCTTGTCATCCGTGCAATTGATGATATTGAGTCTGCATAAAAAAGTACCAGATATTGAATGGAAGTACATAATCTAATGAAAAGGCTTTTCCACAAGCGTGTCATGTCATCGTTACTCTTAGCTTTCCTCGTAACATTGACAGGATGCGACGCAATTGATTTTGGCAGTCGTCAGCCGGGCGAGATCCCAGTAAAGATGATAGGCATTGATAGTGGTGCATGTCCCATGATCATGCATGTTGGTCAGCAGGGGTGGAATGTCGACTATTTTGCTTTTTACCTTAGCAAACCTGAAATGAAGATTGATGGTAAATGGCAGCGTGTGAAGTTTAAGCAGAACGAGTGGCAAACGCCGGATGTGGCCTTACTTAAATTTCACGATCTATGCAGTTCGCCATCAAATGCTAACGACAAAATTATGCTTGATGTGTCAGAGGCGTTTTTAAAATTATCTACTAGCCTTCGCTTTACTATGGGCTTACCTTTTGACGTGAACCATGCAAACCCGCTTTCTCAACCGTCACCACTAAACGACAGTTCAATGTTTTGGAGCTGGCAAAACGGCCATAAATTCTTGCGTTTAGATCTGTCGAAAAATGGCGATACGTCACGGAAATGGTCTTATCATTTGGGGAGTGTAGGGTGTGAGTCTGAGTCGGCAGTAAGGCCGCCAGAGAAATCTTGCGCTTATACCAATCGCGTTGAGTTCGTGTTGCCTATGGTGCAGCTTGATAGCGATCTTGATTTAGAAGTGTCCTTAGCCGATATCATTACAAAAGTAGATATTAACGAGGCGCCTAATTGTATGTTTGAATCGCCAGACACAGTTCCTTGTAAGCGCCTAATTCAAAACTTAGTTAATCGGCCTTGGATAAAGTGGCAGTCGGTAGTGTTTTAACACGTAGTCATTGCAATGGTGAGTAATTTTCGTGGTATTAAGCCGTTGTTATTGGCAACGTTGCTGCTTGTTTTGTTTGCTTGCAGCAAAGCGCCTACGCCTTACACATGGCCGCTTCCCGACTATGTACCTAAGCCCGTGGTACCTAAAGATAACCCCATGACAGAAGAAAGCGTTTTACTTGGTAAAACGCTATTTTTTGATACTGCATTAAGTGGCAACAACACGTTATCTTGTAGCAGTTGTCATGCACCTGAATACGCCTTTGCAGAACCCAAGCCGGTGTCAATTGGCGCAGCGGGTGATGCATTAAATCGCAATGCATTGGCGCTGGTTAACGTTGCCTACAATGCAACTTTTACGTGGGCGCACAACAATCTAGAAAGTATTGAAAAGCAAATTATGATCCCGCTGTTTAACGAGCATCCTATTGAGATGGGCGTTACAGGCAACGAACAGCAAATTTTAGCGCGCTTAAATACCCCCGTTTACCAGCAACTATTTGAACAAGCTTATAGTACAAAAGCCCCTACGATGGACGCGGTGGTGAAGGCGCTGGCCAACTATGTTCGAAGTTTGGTGTCGTTTAATAGTGCGTTTGACGATTATGCCTATGCTGGCAACGATGACGCCTTAACCGCCCAGCAAATAGAAGGGCTAAACCTGTTTTTTTCTGAGCGCACAGAGTGCTTTCATTGTCATGGTGGAGTTAACTTTACCCAGTCTTCCAAACACAGCTTTCAGGCATTTGCTGTACAGCCATTTCATAACACAGGGTTATACAATGAAGATGGAAAGGGCAGTTATCCCGCCTCAGACATGGGGCTTTATAGCGTAAGCCACAATAAAAAAGATATGGGGAAGTTCAGGGCGCCAACGTTGCGTAATATTGCCTTAACCGCGCCTTACATGCACGACGGCAGTATTGGTAGTCTTGAAGAGGTTGTCGAGTTTTATGCCCGTGGTGGAAACAAAGCTAACGAACTAAACCCGTATCGCAGTCCTTTTATTAAAGGTTTTTCCCTTTCAGAATCTGAAAAAGCAGCGCTCGTTGCTTTTTTGAACAGCTTGACTGACGAAAAGTTTTTAAAAACCCATAATAGGCACAAAAATTAGTGTTTTTTTACTCAATTGCTACATTTTGTGGTTATACTTTGTACTTACATATCAACCAAATGCTTATGTGCTGTTTGTTAACATCGTGATAAACTCAGTCAATTACAAAAGTTGTTAACATAATAAAAAAGCAGGTAAGTGGTCGCGGAGATGAAAATGACTGAAAAACCTTTTATTACTAGTGGTCGAAATACCATCATTCATAAAATAAGAAAATTGGATCTATTGGTAATCAATGGTGACGAGCATCCGCCAATCCTTGTAACCTACAAGGGCATTAAAGAGTATGAAGGCAAAGTGCCTGAAAATAAGCGCGATGCAAAGATGATGGACATGGAATTGGTTGACGTTACAACCAGCGACGTATTTGGTGACGAGAAAACATTGCTGTTTATTCAAACATTGAACGGCAAAGAGTACAAAATTGATTATTCAAAAATTGGTACTAGCATGTTCATCAAAATTCACCAAGACAGCACGTTTTAATAACGTATGTTGTGTGTTGTACACACCTGTTTTGTTGATGGGGTTAGGCAATCTGGCCCCAGTTGTCTGCAGTTAATGAATTAAACCCTCTAATCATTTTTCCTTTCCCTTTAAACTGCACATAGCGTTTTTTGAAAATATTAAATCTACAAATGTCGACGGGGGTGACTTCCGACGCATTAACACCTGAAATGACGCCTGCCGTTTTTAAGCCCTCAGCGATTAGCTCAGAACAAAACCAGCTATCAAAATCTTCTTGATTGTATGTAATGTCGCCAAACACAGGATGGTCGTCCAGCGCATCAACAGCCGAGCCAAACAATTGCCATACATCATAAGGCTTACCGTCTTGTTCAACCATGAAGTCAAAAAAATGTTTTCTGTTTTGCTCAAATACACTGCGCGAGGCGTCTGACAATGGTAACCACCACACGTCACCGTCATAAGAAGAAATGCGCTCGCTCAAACGGTTTGTCATAACACCGCGCTTGCCATTAAACGAGGTGGCTTCCATAACGTGATTAAAGTAGCGGTTTGATTCGTCGCGCATTTTTGTTTTTGTGACAATGGCAACATGCGTCACAACTGAGCGGGTAGTGAGTTTAGTCCAACGTGAGAATAGGCTATTGCCGCCAAATGCAATGATGTCACCAGGCTGCATGTGTTCTCTGATGTGATGATATTGCTGTTGCTCTAACATAATCCTTCCCTGGTGTCGTTTTTATAATGGTGAGGATACATCTTTTTGGGCGAATGTTTCAAAGTGTGTGTTAAGCACGACTAATTACAGTTTAGCCCGATTATTAAACCTCGCAAATTGTGCACTTGTCGCAACGTCGCAAATAGCGGGGCTTTAACGAATTTATAGCGTGATGTTCACAAAGTTTCACTAATTTAATGATGCGGAGGCAAAAAGAGGTAGTCACCGCGTTGCCGAATATTATCAGAGGAACTTGTTATGTTTATGTCACGCCGCGTTACTAAAATGACCCTTATCGGTCTTACTTTTGCTGTAGGTGCTACTGCTACTGCAGCACAAGCAGGTGGTTACCCTAAAGAAATGGAAAACGATTTAATTGCTGTTTGCGAAGCCGTAAAAAGCGATAGCCGTTTAAAACTAGACCGCGCTGTAAAAGCGACGGGTTTGAGCATGCGAGACCTTCACGAAGGTTTGGTATGTAACGGTGAAGATATGATTACGTTTGCGCTAACACATAATGCAACGAAAAACGGTGCGCTTATAGCGCGACGAGTCAGTGCTGAGCCAAGTGTGCTAACTGCTAAGCGATAGATACTGTGTTTTTAACCCTGGCGATTTGGGCTGCAAAGCCTGCAGCTCCTTTTTCGCCCAGGCTTTATACGCGCTTATCCGCATTAGTGGGTAGCAAATTACATTATTAGCGTATGCAAGGGAAAGCAGATGATCGCACTGGTTTTCTTACAATCACTTTCTCAACAACAGGCACTTGTTGATATTCTGCGTAAGATCAATATTTTCTCGCAGATCTTTGAAGCTGAGTCGACAGGGCATTGTTTAGCGTTGGCCGAGAAACACCCAAACTCAATTGGGTTTTATTCTGTCGCGCAGTCGAGTCGGAATTTAGCGTCTCGATACTGGATTGCCGTTGGCGAAAAAGACCATGAAGCACTGCTGGCTTTTCAGCACAATGCGTCTAGCTTCGTTATTCATCCATTTGACGATGAGCAAGTCGCACAGGCTATTTACCGTGTACAAGACAAATACCACTACTATGAACGTGGATACCAATTTAACTTATTGGTAGAAGGGTTATGTAAACAGTATGGTGTTACAGAGTCTGCCTTACTTGCCACACTTCGACGTCAACTCTCACAACACAAAGAGCCCAGTGTTGTCGGTATTCGTTCTGAAAATGGTTGGTGTTGCCTAGACCCTGCCGAAATTAAGTGGATTGAAGCGGCTGGCGACTATATGTGTGTGCAAACCTTGTCGGAAAACATTGTTGTGCGAACCACACTTTGCGACTTATTAAAACGCTTAGGCGAGCAGCATTTTAAACGCTGTAATCGTTCTGTGGCAGTTAACGCAAAACACGTAGCTCACTTAGAGCAAAAGTACAATCAACAGCGCGTTATCATGCAAGGCGGAGAGGCGTTTAAAATAACCCATAAATACTACTACCAATTCTGGCAAACAAGGTAATTGTCTGCGCTTTTACCCGCGAAGTATCATTGTCTTAAGACCATGGTCGTGCTGGTAGAGCAAGCACTAAATCGCTACACTCCTTGGTTACTATTAGCGGCCTAAGAGAAATAGGAAAAACGTGCGACAATTCCTTCACTATGTAGTGGGTGGTGCACTTGTTTTTAGTGCTTATTACCTAAGCCTATTCATTGTGCACGTCACTGCTTTACCTATTCCGGCACCACTACTTGGTTTATTACTCTTGTTAGGCGTGCTGTTTGCCGCGCCCTCGTTCGAGCGTCATGTCGCTAAATTCGCACTTTTCCCTCTTAAGCACATGTCACTATTATTTGTTCCTGCCGTGTTAGGTGTTTCGCTTTACTGGGCAGATATTGTAGAAAATGCTGTAGGCCTATTTATCGCTATTGTTTTAACTACCGCGGTAAGCCTTGGGGCGACGGCATGGTTTTCTCAGCGCCTGTTTATCAAAAAAGGTGACAATAGCCCTTATGATTGAAGCTCTTGAACACGCATTTAGCATTAAGGGAATGGCTTGGCTATTGGTTTCTATTGTAAGTTATATAGTTGCGCTAAAGGTGCACCTGCGTCTGAATAACCATCCCATATCTCATCCGCTCATTATTACCGCCACTACTGTGGGCTTGTTTTTATTCATTTCACAAACTAGCGTAAGTGACTATCAGTTGCATGCTTCGCTTTTACATTGGCTACTCGGGCCTGTGACAGTGGCTTTGGCGCTGCCTATCTTTCGGCAATGGAAAATACTTAAGCATTACGGATGGCGGTTACTGTTGAGCATTGCTTTTGGCGGCGTAATAGCACCGGTAAGTGCATGGTTTTCACTTTTTTTACTCGATGCACCTGTAGCGATGCAGCTAACTATGCTTGCGAAATCCATCACTACGCCGTTAGCAATGGAAGCGTCTGCGCATATTGGCGGCATTCCTGCGTTGGCGGCGGTTTTTGTGATTGTGACTGGCGTGGTAGGCGCTATCTTGTCAGGGACTGTATTTGCGTTTCTTTCAATTGTAAATAAAAAAGCGCAAGGAATAGCGTTGGGTACGGTTGCACATGCCGTGGGCACTGCCAAAGCAATTCATATGGGAGACGATGTTGCTGCTATGGCAACACTTGGGCTGTGCGTTAATGGTGTCTTTACCGCCTTTGTTCTTCCACTATTATTCAATGCTTACTTTGCTTGAAAATGTAAAAGCTGCTGGCAAATTTCTACAAAAGTGCTATTTGTTAGAGTGATGTTTAGTAGCACAATATAAACAACTGCAAATCGTCTCTTCAGTTAAACGAAGTAATGCCGATACAATGCTAATAAGTGAAAATTTCGGTGAAAGCTGGTTTCAAAAACTAGGTGGTAAAAGAGCTTAATGTTTTCTGTTCTCGTCTGCGACGACTCGTTAGTTGCACGTAAACAAGTTGCCAAATGCCTTCCTCAAGATTGGGAAGTTGCGGTGCACTTTGCAAAAAATGGCCAAGAGGCGCTCACTGCACTTGCTGAAGGTAAGGGGGATCTCCTTCTTCTTGACCTCAATATGCCAGTTCTTGATGGTTATGGCACACTGGAGGCAATCAAAAAGCAAGGTCTTAGTACCAAGGTAGTTGTGGTTTCTGGGGATATTCAGCCGGAAGCACACGAGCGCGTTACTGCTTTGGGGGCACTAGACTTTATTCGAAAGCCGGTGGATCCCAAAACACTTGCCGACGTGCTAGATAAGTTCAATATTCTGCATGCCGAAGAAGAAGTTCAAGAGGAAGCATCGCCACTCGACCCAGATATCCGCGATTGTTATCAAGAGATAACCAATATTGCTATGGGGCAAGCAGGGGATCACCTTGCGCGCATCATGAATGTGTTTGTTGAATTGCCCATCCCGAATGTAAATCTTATCGAAGTGTCTGAACTTCACATGATGCTTTCCGACATCGAAAGTCACGAACAGGTTACCGCAGTTTGCCAGGGCTTCTTGGGCCCGGGTGTAAGTGGTGAAGCCTTGTGTATTTTAAGTGACTCAAGTTTTGATGATGTTGCTAAAATTCTTAACGTAGAAGGCGAAGTTGACGACCAGTTACAGCTAGAGCTGTTGATGGACGCTGCCAGTATTTTGATTGGAACCTGTTTAACCGGCCTTGCTAATCAAATGGATATTAACTTCAGCCAAGGTCATCCGATTGTATTAGGTCAACACAGGGCAATCACTGAAATAATTAGCATGAATCAAATTAAGTGGAAGCGAACCCTGGCCATTGAGTTGAGCTACGGTTTGGAAGGCTACAATGTGCAGTGTGACCTTATTTTGCTTTTTACTGAAGAGTCGATGAAGATGATGAATTCGAAGCTTGCCCACTTGTTGGAGGACTTTTAATGAGCCAACATTTAGACGAGTTGCAAGAATTCCACTGGATGATGGACATGTTGCAGTCTGTCGACGTGGGTATCGTTGTTCTTGATCGCAACTTTTCAGTGCAAGTGTGGAACGGTTTCATGGAAAGTCACAGTGGCCTTTTGCCCAGTGAAGTTCGCGACAAATCGCTTTTCACCTTGTTCCCCAGCATCAAACAAGATTGGTTTATGAAGAAGGCCAAGCCTGTGTTTGATCTCAAAACCCGTGCATTTATGACATGGGAACAACGCCCTTATCTATTTAAGTTTCCTAACTATCGGCCGATTACAGGAAGTGAGTCTTTCATGTATCAAAACATCACATTGTCGCCGCTGACTTCAGCGACTGGCAAAGTAGATTATATCAGCATGATGATTTACGACATGACAGATGTGGCAGTAGGTAAAAAGCAATTGGAAGCGCTACAGGTAATGATCTCAGAAGCGCAAGAATCTAAACGCTCGCTCTAACCTACCATGACAGTGGCCATCGTGACATAAAGGGTATAGTTGGCCCGCCATCAACGCCACATTGTTCTAGCTTTAACAAATACACGTTTTTTCGTGTTTAACACGTTAACGTGTGTGGAGAGTTTTTATGCCATTTAGCCATAATACGCATAGCAGCATTGGCGTTATCTTATTTCGAGCAGTAGCGATTTTTGGGGCAATGTTAATGTTATTTGCCTGTGGTGGTGGCGGTAGCGACAGCAGTTCCGGTGATGGCTCGGGCTCTGGCAACTCTACCCTTGTGGTAAGTGCAGGACCAAATGCCACAGTGACTGAAGGCGTAACGTATACATTGAGTGCTGAAGTTAGCGGCGGCGATGGCACCTATACGTACAACTGGAGCGCTTCACCCTCTCTTACTATTACTCATGAAGACACCAGTTCGCCTGCAGCCAGTTTTG
The DNA here is from genome assembly GCF_020515205.1 of Alteromonas sp. McT4-15. NCBI lineage: Bacteria > Pseudomonadati > Pseudomonadota > Gammaproteobacteria > Alteromonadales > Alteromonadaceae > Alteromonas > Alteromonas sp. McT4-15. Next base: position 240,559 of record NZ_JAJALG010000003.1, on the reverse strand, counting down.
TTGCGCCAGCTGTCAGTAATGCTACGCAATACACGCTTACTGTATCAGTGAATGATCAAAGCGGTAATACGGCAAGCGACGCAACTGTTATTACTGTTGCACCCGTTAACATTGCGCCAGAAGCCAGTATCGACGTACCGCAATGGGATGGCCTTTCGGCGAATACGTTCCCTGGTGGTGTCGAAATTGTGTTTGATGGTTCAGGCAGCACAGACCCCGATGCGGCATCATCTGAGTCATCTATTTCTGATTACAGCTGGTCTCAAACAAGTGGAACCAATGTAATAAGCGGAGTAGACACGAACCTTTCTACGTTAACTATTGTCACGCCTGTTGCCAACGACTCGCAAACACTTTCTTTTACGTTGATGGTAACCGACTTAGAAGGTGCAACCGATACTGACACAGTAACTATTACGGTACAGTCACAGCAAGACACAGTGCCCGTTGTAAATGCGGGATATTCGCAAGGCGTGTTCAGCGGCGAAGTGGTTATCTTGGATGGTGAAGCTAGTACTAGCATTAGTGACGCAGAACCACTTGTTTATTCGTGGGAAAGAAGCAACAACATAAGTACAACTGCGCAATCAGCAAAGCAAAACCCCGTTTATAGTAATGCCATTGATGATGATACTGCTCTGTCTACATTTGCCATTGCTCCAATGGTATCGGCCGCGACAGTAGTGACTTACACCCTTACGGTAACCGACGCAAACGGCAATAGTGTTGAGGATACTATTAACGTACAAATTCGCCCTATGCCCACACCGCTTATAAACGATACCGGCTTTTTACAGCAGGCCACTAACGATGCGCTAACACAAGCTCAACAGAACGACTTTCCCGGTCAAGACGGCCAGCGAGGTGCCGACATCATTGAGCAAAACGGTTTTATTGAAAAAGCGGGAAGGGGCAAGGCTGGGTTTGATTTCACCCGCCTTAATGCCAATGGCGATGAACAAGACGGCTCTGCTGATAGCTGGTCATGTGTTCGCGATAACGTGACAGGGCTTGTGTGGGAAGTGAAAGCCGATGATGGTAGTTTTCAAGATGGTGGATTTACTTATTCGTGGTACAGCGAAGAAGTGAACGGCGGTTTTGAAGGCGATGAAACCGGTGCTAACGCAACTTGTTTACTCACAAACTGCAACACCTCAGCTTATGTGGCCGCTGTTAATGCCCAGGGCCTGTGTGGGTTTTATGATTGGCGACTGCCTACCCACCACGAGCTTTTCTCGTTAATGCATTTAGGTATTGCCGACGATGTTGCTATTGATGAAGACTATTTCCCAAATACCGGAAGCGTATCGACAGAGCCTTTATGGTACTGGACGTCAGTACCAAGCGCAGACGGTGTAAACAGCGATAATGCGCAAAATGCATGGGCATTAGATTTTGACTCTGGTGTGGATAATTTTCTCAATAAATCTACTGCCGCACGAGTACGGTTAGTAAGAGCAGGGCGATAATTATGAAAAAGCGAAAAGAAGGTAAAACATTTTTATCTGCATTGTTGGTGGCCGCTAGCATGTTGGTTTCGTTCGCTGTGAATGCTCAGGAATGTTTGTCTGATGGGTTAGAGACAACCCCTAACGATAACTTTTCAGCGGTAACATCAAGTACCTTGCTAGATACAACTACTGACCTTGTTTGGCGCAGATGCTCTGAAGGGCAAACGTGGAACGGGTCAACGTGTAGTGGTGAAGCGGTCAAATACACATGGCAGCAGGCACTGCAGTTAGCACAACAAGCAAGTAACGAAGATTTACTAGGTTGGCGATTGCCAAACGTTAAAGAGTTAGCCACGCTAACGGAGCGCGACTGTGTGCGTCCGGCCATAAATACGTCACTTTTTCCTGCAACGCCTCCAGATGACTTTTGGACATCAACACCGTCGGTTGATGACCCTGATAGGGCATGGGTAGTGGCGTTTTTTAACGCAAGTCATTCAATTAAAGAGAAAGACCGATTCATTTACGTGAGATTAGTGCGCACGTACACCGAGTAAAATCGACGCGTCGTACCGCGCTTTTTACAGTCAGTAATTGTTGATGAAATGACAAAGCAGACTTAATACTAGTCTTTGGTATAAGATACTTACCTAACACTTTTACTCTGAAAAGCACGCACTATAATGCGTGCTTTCTTTTTAGCTCATGTTCAACCTGATTTTTAGCACGTTAGACTCATGATGGCTTTCATTTTTCCATAAGCTAGCCACAATGTTGTTATGAAAATGATATCGCGCCTAAAGGCTGCACTCTTCACAATTTGTTTGTTCGCTGGACTCTCTACATCGGCGCAGGCTGAGTATACCTGCAACATCGACTTTGCATACGGCATTGCCGTGAACAAAAACCAGCTTAGGGTAATGGATAAAACCCGCACCGTACTTCAAATAAATAATCAGTCTCAACTTTTCATTGGCGGTCGCTGGCAAACATTAGATGATGAACAGCGAAAATGGCTTTATGAGTATTCTTCTGGTTTGCATTATGTAGTGCCAAAAATGATAGTGCTTGCAACAGAAGGTGTCGACTTGGCAATAGATACCATTGAGCATGTGTATTTAGGTTTAGTGGGTAGCGATCACGAAAGCTATGAGCGTTTGAACACGGCCATGAAACGGGTTCAAAATCGCGTTAAAGATAAATTTAGGCACGCCAGTAACCACTATTTCATAGGCCCCGGATCGCTGGAGAGTGTTGATGACTTCGTTGATAGTGAAATTGAAGCGCAATTAGAAGAAGCTATTTCCACGTCTGTTGGTGGTATCTTATCTGCGATTAGTGGCATTAATACGAATAGCGGCGAAGTGAACCAAGAGAAAGTGGCTGAAATAACCCGTCAGCTTAACAATGTTGGTGAACAGTTAGATGTGGGCGATAAAGCCACAACTTTGCGAAAGAAAGCTGAGTGGTTCTGTGAGAAGTTAAAACGCTTAGATATAGCCGAAGAAAAGCTACGAGAATCAGTGCCAGCGTTTGAGGCTTACAACATTATTACGGTTCAAAAAAGAAAGCCCGATTAAATCGGGCTTTTTTGTGCGCTATACAAAACACGAGAGTAAAGAATTAAGGTATCTTCTACCTTTATGGGTTACCTGCCAGTGACTGTTGTTAGCGGTAAGTAAACCTTGTTGCTGTGCATCATCGAGTGCACGCTTAACATCCGTTGATAAACTAATGCCAGTGAAGCTGGTAAAGTCCTCAATAGGGCAGGGTTCAACCAATCTAAAGCGGTTCATAAAAAACTCAAAGGGAAGGTCGTCACTGGCAACCCGCGTTTCGCTATCTAAATATGGCCGGCTTATTTCCATATAGCCGCGAGGGTGCTTAACTTTTACTGTTCTATGTATAGTGCCATTTTGGGCATCTGTTATTTTGCCATGCGCACCACATCCAATACCAAGGTAATCTCCAAAACGCCAGTAGTTCAAATTGTGACGGCATTGATGGCCCGTTTTTGCATAACCTGATATTTCATATTGATGGTAGCCAGCCGCTTCTAAAAGCGCGTGACCTTTTTCCTGAATGTCCCATAACACATCGTCATCAGGGAGTTCAGGAGGACGAGAATAAAAAGGCGTGTTTGGCTCAATCGTAAGCTGATACCAAGACAGATGATAAGGGTCTAGCGCAATGCCTTGCTGCAAATCAGCCATTGCATTGTCGACGCTTTGCTCTGGCAAGCCGTGCATAAGATCTAAATTAAATGTGGGCAGGCCCGCGCTGTGTGCTTGCTTTACGGCATTTTCGGCTTGGCTTTCGTTGTGAATACGACCAAGCACTTTTAGGTGCTTTGGCTGAAAGCTTTGAATGCCCACAGATATTCGATTAACGCCAGCCTGATAAAAGCCGGCAAATCGTCCTGCTTCTACCGTACCTGGGTTGGCTTCCATAGTAATTTCAGCGTCATCGCTTAAGTTAACCCTTGCTTTTACACCGTTTAAAATATCGGCCATGGCGTCTGGGGAAAACAAGCTGGGTGTGCCACCACCAATAAAAATGGTTTCTACTGGGCGATCGCCAATGCGCTTGGCGTCAATGGCTAAGTCATCTAACAGGTGTGCAACGTACTCTTTTTCGGGAAGCTCAGACTTAAGCCCATGAGAGTTGAAATCACAGTAAGGGCACTTCTGCACACACCAGGGTATGTGAATGTAAAGGCTAAGCGGAGGATTACGCAAAGTTGGCTCTCATGCTATCAAGCAAAATGGCCAATGCCTTACCGCGGTGGCTAATGCGGTTCTTTTCTGCTTTTTCAAGCTCTGCCGCGGTACAGCTATGGCTAGGCACAAAGAATACTGGGTCGTAGCCAAAGCCGTCAGTACCAGAGCGCTCGGTAAGTATTTCACCTTCCCATTTTCCTTGGCTAACTAAAGGAACAGGATCATCTGCGTGGCGCATAAACACTAATGTACAGAAGAAATGGGCTTTACGTTTGGCTTCGCCATCAAGCGAAGTTAGCAGCTTGTCGATGTTAGAATCGTCTGTGGCATCAGCGCCAGCATAACGGGCTGAGTAAATACCAGGTGCACCACCAAGAGCATCTACTACTAAGCCTGAGTCGTCAGCAATAGCAGGAAGACCTGTTACCTGTGCCGCATGGCGAGCCTTAATGATGGCATTCTCAACAAAGGTAGTGCCTGTTTCAGGCACATCAGATACCCCTAATTCTTTTTGCGCAACAACGTCTACACCATAATCAGCAAACAGTGACGCGAACTCGCGCACCTTGCCTTGATTACCCGTTGCTAAAACAATTTTCTCAGGAAATTTCATAGTACTCTCTTTTCAATTGGCTGCGAGGCCGCGCGATGAACATCGGCTGCGGGAGGGGCAATGCTTCCACAAACACGCTGTAAACACGTCCGTGTGCGCTCCGCTGCCGCATCCATGCGGCAGAGGGTTTGCTCCAGCATTGCCCCTCCCACATCCTCGTACATCACGCGATCTCGTGCGCTTTCTTTGTAGTGCTTAGATTCAGGGCGAGTATCAAAAGAAAATATGCTTTCTTTAGCTCGCACACCCTGATTCATGCTTATTTACTTACGCTTTTTTGGCTTTGCTTTGCTCTTGGCTTTGTCTTTGGCCTTTACTTTTTTCTTTTTCGGGCCAATCTTTGGTGTTTTGTTTTTGGGGCGAAGCTCATCAATAACACGGGCTTTTAATGGCTCACCCATGTAGCGCGCTACTTTCGCTACCATTTCAAAGTCGTGCGCTTCAACTAACGAGATAGCAGTGCCTTTTGCGCCAGCACGACCTGTTCTACCAATACGGTGAACGTAAACATCGGCTTTGCGCGGCATATCAAAGTTAATTACATGGCTTACGTTTGGTACGTCAATACCGCGTGCCGCGACGTCTGTGGCAAGTAAGATAGGTACTTCACCGCTCTTGAAACGCGCTAGTGCTGCAATGCGTTTATCTTGAGGCATTTCACCCTGTAGCCAACACACTGGAATGTCTTTTGATGCCAAAAAGTCTTTTAACATTTGCAGACGGTCGCGGGTTTTAACAAAAACTACCGTTGTGGTGGTAGCTTCTTGCTGAAGAATATTAACCAACAGGGCTTGCTTGTGGTTCATGTCATCAGCAAGGTGATACCACTGGTGAATTTTGTTTTTCTCTTTGCGCGAAGGGTTTGCTTCGATAACTTCTGGATTGTTCAGAATCTCATGAGCAAAGTTTCTAACGCCTGCACCTTCTAACGTAGCTGAAAACAATAAATTCTGTTTGCGCCAGCGTGCTTCCGCTGCAATTTGATTCACTACGGTGGAGAAGCCCATGTCTAGCATGCGATCGGCTTCATCAAGAATTAGGCATTCGATATCACGGCAGTCCGCGGTTTCTTTCTCGATGTGTTCAAGTAGACGACCAGGCGTTGCAACAAGAATGTCTAAGTTTTTGCTCAAGGTTTCTTTGTCGGTACCATAGTTAATACCGCCGGTTATTACACCGCACACAATTTGAGTGTGTTTGGTCATAGCTACGGCTTGCTCGTATACCTGAAGCGCTAATTCACGAGTCGGCGTTAAAATTAAAATGCGCGTGGCACCCGGTTGCTTGCGAGGGTAGTCGAGCAAAAACTGACACGCAGGTAGCAAGAACGCCGCTGTCTTACCTGTACCTGTTGGCGCTGATGCCAAGATATCCCGCCCATCTAGTGCGTGCGGGATCACTAATTCTTGTATGCTAGTTGGAGTTTCAAACCCCATATCGGCAACTGCGTGGCACAGTGCTTCGTCTAATTCGAGTTCTTCGAAAGTCATAGTATAAAAAACGCTCTAAATGAATGGGGCGTATTGTAGCATTGCTGCGCCAAAACATAGAGAAAAACTGCGTTTAAATTCGAACACCATGGGTAAATACACATTCTGGTGCCAACGGGTTAGCACTATTGGCATTGAGCAACTGTAAGTGGATAAGACTGAGTTTACTTACTTGGTCTTCGCTCAGCTCGCGCGATATTTCAAAGTAGTAGTTCGCATAGGGTGAGTTTAGCTCTCGCAATTCAAGGTAGGGGAATTGTCGGTATTTCCAGTGACCTTGTGCGCTAACAGTGGACTCATCGATTTCAAGGGTAAGTTGATAGGTTCCGTCTTTATTCAAACGTAACCGTTGGCCTTCGCCACATTCCTTACTTACGTAGCTATGTACAAGGTCTTGAGCAAGTAAGGTGCCTTTGGGGCGTTTTCCATCAGGAAATAAGAAAACAGCGAGTGAGTTTTTGGTATACCAATGATTACCCTGTGAAAGTGGTTGGACACTATTTATTGGTAAACCATTAGATTTGGCGGCATCGCTGGTGTAGTCGATGGCTTCTGGCGCTTGCAATAACAGCGAGTACAGTAGCGTATTTGAGGTTATGGTAGTAGGGAATTCAAAATCATTTACTTCAACGTTCAGCCCTTTTTCACTGAGGCTTTCACTTAACGATTGCACTTGCGAAGGCGCTATGTATTTTCCGTAAATATGTACAGTGGGTTTGCTGGTGCAACCTGCAATGGTTAATAAGCATAGCAGTAGTCCGATACCGTTAAATACAGTATTAGTGAGTAAGTGTGTTATGTGTTTCGAATAAAGTGTTTTAGATATTGTCACAATGCATCACCCTCATGCTTTTTGAAATTAGACTGGACTTCATCTTGTTGTCATTTGCTTCTTTTTTTATCTTGTGATTACATTTGTAATCTTTGCTGGGTAGCATAGCGATAAGGGATATGAAAGCAAAGTGTTTTTTCGAAATTACATAGTGGTTACTTATTTCTTTGTATTGATAAACAAAAATGTTTTATTGTTTATCAATAAAGTTTTGTTGTTTTGTAATAAATTTGCGCTATAGTTGGTGAGTGAATTTTGAACAGGGTTTCGCTATGGACACGAACACTACAACAACACCTATATTGGCCTTGCGGTTAAAAAAACTATTTGATGGGGTATTTTATCTTTTTGGTGCACTGATGTTTGTTGGGCTAGTGATGATAATCGTCGTAGGTCTCAGTATTCCGTCTGACCAAGAGGCTCGTCATACGGATATTAATTATCCACTGAATTTTAGGGTATTACCTAGTGATGAAGTCGCGAATGCACCAGAGAACGATACAAATAAGATCAGTGAAATCATACAAGGCCAAGCAGAAATAAAGCTCAACAATACGCTTGGTAAATCGGCTTGGTATATTTCTAACTTTATTTATGTTCTTCAAGCCATTGTTGTGATGATTACGCTTCATTACTTACGAAAGTTGTTCGCTAATTTTGCTCAGCGCCACTACTTTACGCAAGCTAATGCAATGTATATCAGGCGTATCGCGTTTATCGTTATAGGGAGTTGCGTTGTATACCCTATCGTTATTTATTCTGGTGGATTAATGATTTTGAACGACATTGGCAGCTTTAATGCTCAAATCGAGCTATCTCCCTCAATATCTTTACCTATTACCGGGCTGATTATAGGGTTGGCGTTGTTGGTGCTTGCGCAGCTATTAGACGAGGCCGTGGAAATTTATAAAGAGCAGACGCTGACAATTTAAAATGAAGAAAACAATAAAAATAAATTTAGATATGGTGATGCTTCAACGAAAAATGTCACTAACTGAGTTGTCAGAAAGAGTGGGTATTACTATGGCCAACCTTTCTACCCTTAAAACAGGAAAAGCAAAGGCAATTCGTTTTAGTACCTTGCTCGCGTTGTGCGAGGCCCTTGACTGCGAGCCGGGTGATTTAATTCAAACGGAGTGACTTATTTATTGGGCTCAAGGTGTAACAATCAATGCTCTGTAATCCCAGCTTTGCAAAACACCGTCAGATGAAAGAGTAACAAGGTCACCGTCGTTGTTTATTGTTAACGCATGAGTGGTGGCCTCGCTTGAGTAACGTGTTATTTCCCACGATGCTTGCTCTTCGCCGGTGTTGGCATTCCACAGGGTTACTACAGATTTAGGTGACGTGGTTACAAGGTACTCACCATTTTCAAGAAATAATCCCTTTCTAAAAAAGCGAAACCGCTCAAAAAACGAAAGTTCTGAAATTACTGCATTGTGGGCAAGGTCAATAATTTCGTGGCTGTTCAGTGCATCAGATATAAACGCACGTTGTGATTGTGAATCTATCACCGATGCCGTGATGCGACTGCGATAGTGCCGTTGATGCACTACATCATTTTGCGTTAAATCCCATAAGAACCATTGTTTGTCTATACCACCTGCGAATGCGTAGCTTTCGGATGCATACCCCACGTGAAGTACTTTCATTGTATTGTGGCTGAATTGCAAAGCAGTTCCTTGTGCAAAGTCTAACTCGAGTACGGTTCCATCAGTCATACCAACCAGCGCACTGTCGCCCTCGGGAGAAAGCTGCATTGATGAAGCCGTAGCACCAGAGTCTTTCCCGTGAAACTGCCAGCTACCTAATATCTTACCCGTATGCAGGTTTATTAATGTGGTACTCCAATGCCCTGTAACCGCCAGCCATTTTTTGTTGTTTGAGAGTGTGATGATAGCTAGCGCTTCTTGGCCCAGTTCATCCTGACGCCATATATATCGTTGTTGCTTGCTATTGGTGTCCCACACTGACACAGAATGATCATTATGGATAAAGGCTGCCAAGCTGGCGTCACTAGATAATGCTGCTTGTTTAACAGGAATTTTGGCTAGTCGAGTTTCTTCAACAGGAAATACAGGCGCGTCTTCTTTACAACCTTGCTGCATGACAAGTAGTAAACTAACGATAAATGCAGTCAGCGTTTTGCGAACAAGTGCGTCATAACTAAGCATTGGGTTCTCTTGGTGTTTATTATTCTTATTCTGTAGCTATTTGTGCAATTGCGGCTAGTCTTGCATCTTCTAATGCAGGCTTTATGGCAGGTCCTTTTATGCCTTGAGCAATGATCTGTTGAACGTCAACCTGTGTCGCGGCATTTAATGCTAAAAGGATTTGCTCTCTGCGTATGTCCCAGTTCATACCGTGGTATTGTGCGTAAGGTGCAACAGCATCAAGTACCATCAAAAAGCGCTCTGCTCGCCGCCACGCGTCACATCCATTAAAAAGGGTAAGCAATGCTTGAGCTGTATTGTCTTTCTCTAGCAATAACGCCTTAAATTTGCACACTAGCAGCGCGACATCACTCACTTGGTTTTGCACTTTTAGTCGTGTACACAAGCTCTTAACTTCATCCTCAGAGAGGTGTGCGGTTAGTGCCGCGAATCTAACTGTTAGGCTATTTGTGTTACTGCAGGGTTTTATTGTTGCAGACAGAGCCAAGGTTGGTATGGCGTCTTCAATGGTTGGTACAATTTCACAAAACCAGTCTTCAAGCGCGTGTACGTTGCTCAGTACTTGGAAAAATACTTCAGGCGTTTTTTCTTGTAGGCTTCGTTTGGTCTCTTGCCATACTCGTTCCGCCGTGAGGCTTTTAAGCTCCCCACTTTTTGCCATCGTTGTCATTAGCGCTTCTGTTTCTTGCGCAATGGTAAACCCTAAATAGGCATAGCGTGCTGCGAATCGAGCCACACGGAATACGCGAAGAGGGTCTTCGCTAAACGCATCAGACACGTGACGTAATATACGAGTTTCAAGATCTACTCGACCGTTATACGGGTCGATAATAGTGCCACTGCTATCTTGCGCCATGGCATTCACAGTAAGGTCGCGCCGCATAAGATCTTCTTCCAGCGTGACTGAGGTTGACGCATCACAAATAAAGCCCGTATATCCTTTTCCTGATTTTCTCTCTGTTCGCGCAAGGGCATATTCGTCAGAGGTTTTTGGGTGCAAAAATACCGGAAAGTCTTTACCTACCTGCGTATAGCCTTGGCGTAACATTTCGTCTGGCGTTGCGCCCACTACTACATAGTCGCGTTCTGTAATATCGCGATTAAGTAAAGCATCGCGCACTGCACCGCCTACTAAATATACCTGCATGCTGCCTCGTATAAACCTAACTGAAAGAAAAAGGTGGTACTGAATAACCACTAAAGAATAAATATGACGCGAAGTATACCAATCTTAAAGATAATTTCGCAGTGTATGGGCTTTCTGCTCCATTCATTATTGTTTCAGTGCTTTCACTAAGGCCTAGCGTCTGGTAGTTTAATCGTCGTTTTTAACTATTTTTAGCAGCGACCATGTATTTGAATTACTTCGGGTTAAGCGATAATCCTTTTTCTATCGCGCCAAACCCCGATTATTTGTATATGAGCCCTAGGCACAAGGAAGCGTTAGCCCATTTAACGTTTGGGCTAAGAGAAAGCGGCGGTTTTGTGATGCTTACAGGTGAAGTAGGTACAGGCAAAACAACGGTGTCGAGAAAGCTACTTCAGCAGCTACCTGATAATACGCAGGTGGCTATGATCTTAAACCCAACGCTTTCTGCGCTTGAGCTTTTGGCAACGGTGTGTGATGAACTCGGGCTTGAGTATCAGCCTCAACAAGCCAGTCTTAAATACTTCACTGACTTAATTCTTAGTAAGTTAGCCGAAAACCATCAAGCGGGTATTAACACGGTATTAATGGTGGACGAGGCGCAACATTTATTACCTGAAGTGCTTGAGCAACTTCGCTTGCTAACCAATTTGGAAACTAACCGTGAAAAGTTACTTAAGGTAGTGCTGATAGGTCAACCAGAACTACAGCAATTATTGAAGCGTAATGAGTTACGCCAACTCGCACAGCGTATTACTGCAAGGTACCACCTTCTGCCGCTAACCGCGCCAGAAGTGAGCGCTTACATAGCACACCGTCTCAGCGTGGCTGATGGCGACATAAGCATTTTCAGCAAGTCGACACTGCGTGCGGTCCATCAAATTACGGGCGGTATTCCTCGCGTGATTAACTTGTTGTGCGACAGAGCACTGACATTATCGTTTACTAAGCAACACGCGGTAGTACAAAAGCCCATATTCTTAGCGGCTGCAGAGCAAATCTTAGGTGATGACGTAGTGAGTCAGCGCGTACAAAGTCACCGTAAGTGGGTGTTAGTGGCGACCTTTGTAATAGCAATTCTGTGTGGCTATGGGGTAGGGAGCTTGTATGTCTAATGTAGTTTCAATAGATAAGCTCAAGCCTGGCATGGTGATCGTTCAAATCACTCAACAAAATGGACCGGTCAAAATAAGAAAGTCTGGGCTTGTGACAAGTGAGGCCATGGTGCAGGGCTTGTCTGAAATGGGTGTCCAAGAACTGGAAATCGACCCTGAGCAAACCGTAGAAATAGCCCCAGCGGTAGGGCAGCATCGCACGCAAACACAAGCGTTACTTCGTGGTCAGTACGACACTTCAGCTAAGTTTGATAAATCGCTCAATGAACAGTTTAATCGCAGCTTATTTCTGCCAACGGTAGAGAGTCTTCCCTCGGCATGGAAAATATACAGTAAGCAGGTGGCAACGTTTGCCATTGTCATCTTTGGTGGTTTGGCTATTGGGTTTACGGGTGCAACAACCGAGCGATGGTGGCCTGTTATCACAGGTGAATTGTCAGAAAGTTCTGTAGCCCAAAATGTATCACCCGCCTCAGATGTTGCGCCTAGTGGGCCTATCAGGGAAAAAGCGGTCTCAAATAATGATAGTGGACAAGTTGCTAAAGGCGATTTGAGTACAGAGGTAAAAACAGCGCCTGAATCGGGTACAAATTTAGATACTCCCTCGGCGGGTAGCTTGTCAGAACCGGGTGTTCAAAACAACGCGCTTGAATCTGCGCAAGTGCCTTCTGTTAATAATACGCCCGTGGCTCAGCCTCAAACACCAGACAATGACTATGAGGGAAGAGTATTAAATAACGGGCAAAGCAATTCAGATGTATCAGTGTCGCCTGAATTGATGGCAAAATTCAACGCTGCGGTAAAAGCGCTCGACTCGCAAGCTCGCGAAGATACTCAAGAAGCTGAGATTCCCGTAACCACGAGAGATGACATCCCGCGTGTAGATCAACTTCCAGTGCGACTTTTGACGCGTCTACCCACCATGAACTTTAGTGCGCACATGTATGCGTCGCGCCCAGCTGATAGGTGGGTACGTGTGAACGGCCGACAAATGGGAGAAGGCGAGTGGATTGCTGATAAGGTGCAAATTATCAACATTGAAGCCCAGCGTGTTGTGCTGTCTTTTGAAGATGAACTCTTTACTATGGCGGCATTGACTGATTGGTAAACGCTAACCTAGTCGAGAACCAAAAAGGCCACATGTGTTTATCGCTGTGGCCTTTTTTAGTTTTATCGATGACTAAGTTAGATGAAATTTAGATAGGCATTTGGTTAACGAAAACGTCTTTAAAAAACTTAGGAAGGTTCAAATTGAATTCTTCTGGCCTAACACCTGATACAATTTCGTCGTCGTGAACGCTCAAGTCTATGCGCTTCACTTCATTAAAATGTTGTGATGTAACACTGTAGAACGTCATTATCTGAGGACTCACAGGATCTTTCGGATTAACTCTACTGACAATGCCTAATTTTCCACTTTTCAGTCTTACGAGTGAACCTACTGGGTGAACGCCAATACATTGAATAAACTGTTTTACTAGGTCTTGGTCGAGGTGTTCTGAATTGGTCAAGCGTTTGAGTGCCTGCGACGGTGTAATGCTGTCTTTGTGTTGACGGTTAGACGTCATGGCATCGTACGCGTCTACAATAGCTGCAATACGTGCAAACTCACTTATCTCTTCACCAGTAAGGCCTTTCGGATAACCGCTGCCGTCCACGTGTTCGTGATGCTGTTCAACAATGTTAAGAGATAAGTCTGATATCTCGCCGCATTGCTCAACAAGGTCTACACCAATTTCCACATGGGTTTTCATGACTTCCCAATCGTCACTAGAAAATTTTCCCGTATTGTTTCGTATTTCATCTGGAAGCGATGACATGCCAATATCCATCAGCAAAATGCCTAAGCTAACTTGTTCTATGGTATCTCTGTCATAACCGAGGTACTCGCAAAATATACCGCCTAAAATGCTGCAATTTATTGAGTGCTCCAACAAGTACTTATCGGTTTCTTTTATCATCGTCAGACAGCTAAGCGCGTCTTTGTTGTCAAAAACACTCTCTATTAAGCTTTCAGATAACGACTCCATGGGCGATAAGTCTTTTACTGCACCGTTTTTAAGGCCTTTCAAAAAACTGCTCTGTATTGTCAGTGCATTTTCGTAAAGATCGCTCGCCTCGCTAATGGATTCTCTGCCAACGGGCTTGGCAACTGCTCTAGGGCGGTCTTCTTTGACTTCATCTTGAGGTGCAGGCGGAGGCGTTGGGGTCTTTTTTTCTGGCAATTTTGATTTCGCCATATCAACTTCAAGCAATAAAATGCCTTTTGCTTTTAAGGTATCAATTATGGCTTGAGTTTTGACAATGCCCTTTGAGCGCATTTTAAGCGCTCCAGTTTGTTCAAGTACTTGATTGACGTACATCCCTGGTATCAATTCATCAATGGGTACTTGTTCTAGCATTATCTCTCCTGTGAGTCTTGGTACGACGGCTTTATACTAATTACAATAGGTGTGAATGCTACGATAATCCACTGAAAAAGGTGAGTTCTTTCGTCTTTTTTTTAACTCAATTAGCCTTAGTATATGCGAAAAAAAACGACATACACAGTGTTTAGCTTTCTGTATATGCCGTTATTGATGCGCTTAGCTGGTTGTAAGGTTAAAACGGTAACAACTGCCCGCTATTTCAAATTACAGCCATGAAGGCTGCTTCTTCTCAAAGGCTTCAATAGCGCTTGTAAGCTCTAGCGTTTGGCCGATGGCATCTAAACCCTTAATAAGGTTATTTTTGTGGTGCTCGGCAATATCGAAGCCGAAGCTGGTATCGTTGAAGTTCACAGTTTGTGCGGGAAGATCAACCGTAATCTTAGTTGCTGGGTCTGCCTTAACCGCAGCAAATAAAGCGTCCATTTGTTCGCTCGATAGTGCCACTGGCACTAACTGGTTATTAATGCAGTTACCGTAAAAAATATCTGCAAAGCTGGTGGCAATTACCGTTTTAAAACCAAAATCGGCCAGCGCCCATGGTGCGTGTTCACGGCTTGAGCCACAGCCAAAGTTTTCGCGAGCTAGTAGTAGACTTGCGCCTTTGTGCTCAGGCTTGTTTAACGCAAACGCTGGGTTTGGCTCTTTTTCTTCTAGATCCAAATAGCGCCAGTCGTGAAACAAATGTTTGCCGTAGCCAGCACGAGTTACACCAGTTAGAAACTGTTTTGGAATTATTTGGTCGGTATCGACATTGGCCTGATCAAGTGGCGCAGCAATGCCTGTGTGTTGTGTAAAACCTTGTTCAGACATAACTTACTCCTGATAATCTCGTACGTCAGCAAAGCGACCAGTAATCGCCGCAGCCGCTGCCATTGCAGGGCTTACCAAGTGAGTGCGTGCACCGCGGCCCTGTCGGCCTTCAAAGTTTCGGTTACTGGTAGAAGCACATCTATCGCCCGCTACTAATTTGTCGTCATTCATGCCAAGGCACATTGAGCAGCCTGGCAAACGCCATTCAAAACCCGCATCGATAAATATTTTATCTAAGCCTTCTGCCTCTGCTTGGCGCTTAACATTACCCGACCCAGGAACCACAATGGCAGTTACTGAATCGGCTACTTTGCCGCGCTTGGCAATTTGTGCGGCGGCGCGCATATCTTCAATACGCCCGTTGGTACATGAGCCGATAAATACGTGGTTTACGGCAACGTCGGCAAGTTTTTCGCCTGGTTTTAGACCCATGTATTCAAGCGCTTTTACTGCACTTTCTTTTTCAATCGGATCGCTAAAATCTTCTGGTGCAGGTACAGGGGTGTTCACGCCAATAACCTGACCCGGGTTGGTACCCCACGTAACTTGAGGTGCAATGTCGGCGGCTTCTAGTTCAACCACTGTGTCGAATGTTGCGCCTTCTTCGGTGTAAAGGGTTTTCCAGTAAGCGACTGCGTCTTCCCAGTCTTGGTCTTTAGGTGCGTATTCGCGACCTTCAAGGTAGGCGAAAGTTTTTTCGTCTGGTGCAACAAGACCTGCCTTGGCCCCAGCTTCGATGCTCATGTTACACACGGTCATGCGCTCTTCCATGCTTAAACCGCGAATGGCTTCACCCGCATATTCAATGACATGGCCAGTAGCGCCGGCGTGGCCAATTTTACCAATAATGGCAAGAATGATGTCTTTTGCGGTTATACCAACCGGAAGCTTTCCATTTACGTTGATTAGCATGCTTTTCGCGCGGCTTTGCTTCAACGTTTGTGTAGCCAGTACGTGCTCTACCTGAGAAGTACCTATACCAAAAGCTAGTGCCCCAAATGCACCATGGGTTGCAGTGTGAGAGTCGCCACACACCACGGTCATACCTGGCTGAATTAATCCTAATTCCGGGCCCATGACGTGCACAATACCTTGCTTTTGGTGACCTACTGGAAAAAGCTGTATGCCGTGTTCTTCGCAGTTTTTAGCCAAGGTTTGTAGCTGAAGCGCGTTAGCTGGCCCACATGCGTCGATTGCTAGTGAGCGGGTTGATATACTGTGATCCATGGTACCAACGGTGCGATCAGGACGTCGTACTTTACGGCCTTTTTCATTAAGCCCAGCGAACGCCTGAGGCGACGTCACCTCGTGAATTAAGTGACGGTCGATATAAATTAAGCTGTCTTCACCAATTTGGTCGATAATGTGGGCTTGCCACACTTTGTCATATAAGGTCTTGGCCATGAGGTTTTTTTACTCCTGCGCCATTAATTGTTTAACGATTTCATCGCCTACTTGAGACGTGCTTGCTGCTTGGCTGCGTTTGTCAGAAGGGAGTAACTCGCCTGTAAGTACACCTGCTTCTAATGTTGCAACAACGGCTTTTTCAATAGCGTCTGCAGCATCATTCAAGTTCATGCTAAAACGCAGCATCATGGCGGCTGATAGAATTTGTGCGATAGGGTTTGCAATGCCTTGGCCAGCAATATCAGGCGCTGAACCGCCTGCTGGCTCGTAAAGACCAAAGCCATCTTCGTTCATACTTGCCGATGGCAACAAACCCATAGAGCCTGTCATCATGGCGCATTCATCAGAAACGATATCGCCAAAAAGGTTTGAACACAGCATGACATCGAACTGTGCTGGGTTTTTCATTATTTGCATGGTGGCGTTATCGATATAGATGTGGTCAAGCTCAACATCCGGGTAGTCTTTTGCTACTTCCTCTGCAATTTCACGCCATAAACGACTGGTTACCAGTACATTGGCTTTGTCCACCGACGTTACTTTACCACGACGTTTTTGTGCCGCTTCAAACGCTGCAATAGCAATACGGCGAATTTCACGTTTGCTATAGCGCATAGTGTCATACGCGAACTCTTCTTCGCCTTCACCTTCACGGCCTTTTGGCTGACCAAAATAAATGCCGCTTGTTAATTCGCGCACTACCAAAACGTCTACGCCTGATTTGGCAATGTCTTCTCGAAGGGGAGACAAGCTCTCAAGGCCCGGGTAAATACGCGCTGGGCGTAAGTTACTGAATAAGTCAAAATGGCTGCGAAGGGTAAGCAGCGCGGCACGTTCTGGGCGTTGTTCAAGCGGTAATGTGTCCCACTTAGGGCCGCCAATGCTACCAAATAAAATGGCATCGGCTTGCTCGCAACCTAATAGCGTTTTTGAGGGCAAGGCTTCGCCTTCAGTATCAATGGCGTAGCCACCTACCGGATATGCAGTGCGGTTTAAGGTGACGTTAAACTTCTTTTCAACAGCATCTAAAACCTTGTTGGCTTCCTGCATAACTTCTGGGCCGATACCGTCTCCGGCTAATACGGCAATTGAATACTGGCTCATTTAAACTCCTGCAACGCGTTCTTGTTGGTTTTTCTGCTGATCGATTTTGTCAGCTAAATAAGTGTTGTTTAGTACAAATATCAGTGCTTTTACACCGGCTTCTACGATGTCTGTGGCAAGGCCAATGCCGTGAAAACGGCGACCTTTGTAAGTGGCAATAACGCTCACCTGTGCCAAGGCGTCGGCACCTTCACCTTTTGAATCTAGTTTAAAGTCGACAACTTCTAAATCTTCGTGACCTAGTATAGACATAATGGCTTTATAAGCTGCGTCTACCGGGCCGTTACCAATGCTGGATTGGGTAATCTCTTCAGTGCCCACTTTCATTTTTACCGTAGCGCTTGGGATAATTTCACGCCCTGAGTTCGCTTGAAGATAAAGCAACTGGAAGTGTGCTTGGTCGTGCTTTTGTTTGTCAAAGAATAACAAGGCTTCTAGGTCGTAGTCGTACACTTGGCCTTTCTTATCCGCTAACTTTAAGAAGGCGTCATAGACTGCTTCTAGGTCGTAGTCTTCGGTCTTGTAACCAAGCTCGGTTAAGCGATGTTTGATTACATGACGACCCGAGCGAGAGGTAAGATTAAGGTTGTTCTTATTTATACCCACACTTTCTGGGGTCATAATCTCATACGTGTTTTGCGCTTTTAAGACACCGTCTTGGTGAATGCCTGACGAGTGACTAAACGCATTTGCACCCACAATGGCTTTGTTGGCTTGAACCGGCATATTACAAAGCTGGCTGACCAGCTTCGATGTACGTGAAATCTCAGTAGAATTAATGTTGGTGTCAAAACCTAGCATGTTCTTACGGGTTTGTAAGATCATGGCTATTTCTTCAAGTGATGCATTACCGGCACGCTCGCCGATACCGTTTATTGTACATTCGACCTGCCTTGCACCTTGCTCTACCGCAGCCAATGAGTTTGCTACCGCTAATCCTAAATCGTTATGACAATGTACCGAGATAGTTGCTTTATCTATGTTAGGGACGCGATTAAACAATTGCTGAATAATGCCGCCAAACTCAGTTGGTGTGGTGTAACCTACTGTATCTGGAATATTTACTGTCGTAGCGCCAGCGTTAATAGCCGCTTCAACCATACGACATAAGTAATCGATATGGGTTCTCCCCGCGTCTTCACATGAAAACTCTACGTCATCGGTATATTGTCTGGCGTGTTTTACTGCCTTTACCGCCATCTCTACAATTTCGTCTTGAGACTTTCGAAGTTTGGCGCCTACGTGAATTTCAGACGTCGCAATAAAGGTGTGAATTCGGAACTGTTCTGCAACGCTCAATGCTTGTCCACACGCGTCGATATCACCTGGCAAGGCACGAGATAGCCCACAAACAGTGGAGTTTTTAACCTCCTTTGCAATCATTTGTACGGAACGGAAGTCTCCCGGTGAAGATACGGGAAAGCCTGCTTCAATAATATCAACGCCTAAGCGTTCGAGCGCCAGTGCAATCTGTAACTTCTCTTTGGCACTTAGGCTGGCAGGCAGCGCCTGCTCGCCGTCTCGCAATGTGGTATCAAAGATCTTCACTTGATTTGTCATGACGCTCTCTCAGTTGAATAGTTAAAAAAAAACCCGTGCTTGGCACGGGTTTTTGTATGTTTAATCGCTGGTCGCAATCTACCCGTGCAGTCTGGCTGCCATAAGGAGTAGAGATAGAAGAATGAAACGAATACGCATGTGCTGTTGTTTCTTTGCTGACCAAGTTGATAGCGACAATGTAACCATGTGAGCGCAACAGGTCAACCATTGATTTCTATAATGACTATATTTTTCGTGTATAACTTTTTTATTTTGATTATTTAGGATGTTTATCCTAAAAGTGACGGTGCTAATAGGGGAAATTGGAATTTTTGGCAAGTGAGTTTTGACTTTAGCGACGCTTTGACGGTGCGATTAGGATGGATGTACTAAATTGGTGTGGTGTGGTGTGGGAGGGTTGTGATTTTGGTTTTATATGCGTTTTATGTGATTTTTTATGCTGTGTGTTGTGCGGTTACTTCTTCAAAATTGAAAAGTTCTTCCAATTTATTTGTGTCGATAAGCGCATCTCCCGGAGAGTTAGTGCTCGAGGAGTTCGCTTGGCTTTGAAACCCCACATATGTCCGCAGCATGCTGCGCTCATAATAGTTTTAACGGGTCTAAGTAATATTCTTTTTTCTATTGATAGAGGGCTAGTTGGAGACGACTTCTCGCTATGGGTATCGGATTGAATAATGTCCCCATTATTTGAAAACCAACCGCTCTTGTTGAGATGCAATTGCGTGTTATCTTGACTAGCCATATCAATAGAATCCAGTTCGATATGCGAACCTTCAATGCTCAAAACTAAAACAGGAACGACAAGGCCATACTCTGCATGTTTCTTGTACCAAGTTTTTCGTTTATCAGTGTCATCTAAGTGATTAATTCCAGGACATTTTGCCATTTGCTTTGCAAGCCAGCTGCCATTGTGTGTATCGACTTCTAGTGGTGTCGGGTTGGGTGATGTTTGATTATTGACCATATATCGAGCAATAGCTTTAACATGATAGGGCAGACCGCCCATTCGTCGTTTAAGTAACGATAGATTTTTTATTTCACCGTGGGCAAGAGAGATGATTTCTCTTTCATACAAGGCCGTACATATCTCATTGAACTGAGGGTGGCTTGAGCCTAGTTCGCCTGCTTCATTAAAAAAGCCAACTTGAGAGTGGGAAAGTTTGTCGCCTACAGCCATTGGGGGTCGAATACTTATTAGTCTTTTCTTAACCCTAGCAAGATTCGTCGCCTGATGCTACTTGGATTAAAAAGTGTGCACAAAAAAGCCGCTAGTGGTAGCGGCTCTGTTTTGCTTCTAAGGCAGTATTACTGACCTTTGATTTCGCTGCGACCTTTATAGGTAGCTGCATCGCCAAGCGCTTCTTCAATGCGAAGTAGCTGGTTGTACTTAGCAACACGGTCAGAACGGCATAGTGAACCCGTTTTGATTTGGCCTGCGGCTGTACCTACGGCAAGATCTGCAATTGTGGCATCTTCAGTTTCACCAGAGCGGTGAGAGATAACCGCAGTAAAGCCTGCGTCTTTTGCCATCTTAATTGCGTTAAGCGTTTCCGTTAGTGAACCGATTTGGTTGAACTTGATAAGGATTGAGTTACCAATGCCGTTATCAATACCGCGCTTAAGAATTTTAGTGTTAGTTACAAACAAGTCGTCACCAACAAGCTGTACTTTGTCACCAATCTTCTTAGTTAGGCTTGCCCAGCCGTCCCAGTCGCTTTCATCTAGGCCGTCTTCAATAGACACAATTGGGTACTGTGAAGAAAGGTCAGCAAGATAGTCGCCAAACGCTTCTGAATCGAAGCTCTTGTCTTCGCCAGAAAGTACGTATTTACCTTCTTTGTAGAATTCAGACGCCGCACAGTCTAGTGCAAGCGTGATGTCTTCATTCATTTTATAGCCAGCATTTTCAACGGCTTCTACGATTACCGCTAGTGCTTCAGCGTTAGAGCTAAGGTTAGGCGCAAAACCACCTTCGTCGCCAACTGCCGTGTTAAGGCCTTTAGCAGAAAGTACTTTCTTAAGTGCGTGGAAGATTTCTGCACCCATACGTAGTGCTTCTTTAAAGCTCTTCGCGCCAACTGGCTGTACCATGAACTCTTGAATGTCTACGTTGTTGTCAGCGTGCTCACCACCGTTGATGATGTTCATCATAGGTACTGGCATTGAGTATTGGCCAGATGTACCGTTTAGGTCTGCAATGTGCTCGTAAAGGGCTACGCCTTTTTCAGCGGCCGCTGCTTTTGCTACAGCAAGTGATACAGCAAGAATAGCGTTTGCACCCAGTGTTTCTTTGTTCTCTGTGCCATCAAGGTCAATCATGATGCCGTCGATGTCAGCTTGCGCTAGTGCGTCTTTGCCGATAAGTGCTGGCGCGATGGTATCGTTAACTGCTGCAACTGCCTTTGTTACGCCTTTACCTAGGTAACGAGACTTGTCGCCGTCGCGTAGTTCTAGTGCTTCGCGGCTACCAGTAGAGGCACCAGAAGGTGCTGCAGCACGGCCCATAACGCCAGACTCAAGATATACATCTGCTTCTACTGTTGGATTACCACGAGAATCTAAGATCTCGCGTCCGATAATGCGACTAATTTTCGCCATGTTTTTTCCTCAACAATTGATTGGGGCGCAACGGGAGAGAGTGCCCCTTTATTAGAAATTAGTGATTTTCTTTCTGGTATTTGCCAGCCGCAGCTACAAAACCAGTAAATAATGGGTGTCCATCCCGAGGGGTTGAAGTGAACTCAGGGTGGAATTGGCCCGCAATGAACCATGGATGATCAGGGATTTCGACAACTTCTACAAGTCGCTTATCAGTGGACAAACCACTTACTTTTAAACCCGCAGCTTCAATTTGGTCACGTAAATTGTTATTGACTTCGTAACGATGGCGGTGACGTTCGTAAATTTCAGCACTGCCATACATTTCGTGTACTTTGGTGCCTTCAATAAGGTGACAAAGTTGACTGCCTAGGCGCATTGTGCCGCCAAGGTCTGACTTTTCTGTACGGGTTTCGGTAGTCCCTGCCGCGTCCAGCCATTCTGTAATAAGACCCACTACTGGATATGGTGTTTCAGCATCAAACTCAGTACTGTTTGCGTTTTCCATGCCTGCAACGTTGCGCGCATACTCAATTAGGGCAACCTGCATACCCAGGCAAATACCAAGGTAGGGTACTTTGTTTTCGCGCGCATAACGTGCAGCGGCAATTTTGCCTTCTATGCCGCGTTCACCAAAGCCACCCGGTACTAGAATGGCATCCAGTTTTTCTAAAATCTGAGTACCTTTGCTTTCTACATCTTGTGAATCTACATAGTGGATGTTCACAGTCAGACGGTTTTTAAGGCCTGCGTGCTTCAGCGCTTCGTTAACTGACTTATAGGCGTCTGGTAACTCAACATATTTACCTACCATACCGATGTTTACTTCGGCTGTTGGGTTAGACTCTGCATACAGCACTTGTTCCCATTCAGATAGGTCTGCTTCTTTACAGTCAAGACCAAAACGGTCTACTACTAGCTGATCCATACCTTGTGCTTTTAGCGCCGCTGGAATGCGGTAGATGCTGTCTACGTCTTTCAGTGAAATAACAGCTTTGTCAGCAACATTAGTGAAAAGTGCAATTTTAGAACGCTCGCTGGCTGGTAACGCGCCCACTGAGCGACATACTAAAATGTCTGGCTGAATACCAATTGAGCGAAGCTCTTTTACAGAGTGCTGAGTAGGCTTAGTTTTTACTTCACCTGATGCAGGCATATAAGGCACTAACGTTAAGTGCATAAACATCGCACGTTCGCGGCCTACTTCAGTACCTAGCTGACGAATAGCTTCTAAGAACGGTTGTGATTCGATATCACCTACTGTTCCGCCAACTTCTACAATAGCCACATCATGACCTTCAGCACCTTCAATTACGCGGCGCTTGATTTCATTAGTGATGTGAGGAATAACCTGAATAGTAGCACCAAGGTAATCACCTCGACGTTCACGCTTCAATACTTCTTCATACACGCGACCGGTAGTGAAGTTGTTGCGTTTAGTCATGCGGGTGCGAATAAAACGCTCGTAGTGACCAAGATCAAGGTCGGTCTCAGCGCCGTCATCAGTAACAAATACTTCACCATGCTGAATAGGGCTCATAGTGCCTGGGTCGACGTTGATGTATGGGTCGAGTTTTAACATGGTTACGGTGAGACCGCGAGCTTCAAGAATTGCGGCCAACGATGCTGCAGCAATACCTTTACCTAGCGATGAAACTACACCACCTGTGACGAAAATATAATTTGTCATGCGAAACCTAGAACGTTTGGGTTGTATGGTAAATATAGGCTGAGTTTAGAACAAAACCAGCTACACTTTGGACGGGGCGATAGTATACGCAAAATCATGTGGGCAGACAATCAATTTGCCCACATGATGCACAATTTGTATGCGCTTAAGATTGGCTTAAGCGTTTTAATGTGTAGATAAGATCAAGTGCTTGGCGAGGTGATAGTTCATCCGGCGCTAAGTTCTCTAGGGCTTCTATAACTGGATGGGGCTTATCAGGGAACAGCATTTCGGCTTGACCGACGACAGTTTGACCGACGACAGTAGAACCCTTGGATTTAGCAGAGGTACTCTTACCAGGTTTTTTCGCCTCATCGCTACTCATTATGTGCGACGACTCAAGAATGGCGAGCTTTTGCTGCGCTGCTTTTATTACAGGTTTAGGTACCCCGGCTAATTGTGCAACTTGTAAACCAAAGCTCTTACTGGCCGCGCCTTCTGATACCGTGTGCATAAAGCGAATGGTATCTTCGTGCTCTATGGCATCAAGATGCACGTTTACCACGCCTGGTTGGGACTCAGGCAATTCAGTAAGTTCGAAATAGTGCGTTGCAAATAGCGTGTATGCGTTTAGCTGCTTCGCTAGATAACTGGCACACGCCCACGCCAATGATAAGCCATCGTAAGTACTGGTTCCGCGGCCAATCTCATCCATTAATACTAGTGAGTGCTCTGTGGCATTATTTAAGATATTCGCGGTTTCTGTCATTTCCACCATAAAGGTTGAACGTCCAGACGCCAAATCGTCAGAGGCGCCAATGCGGGTGAAAATACGGTCTATCTTTCCAATATGCGCATTTTCAGCGGGCACAAAACTGCCGATACAGGCCAGCAATGCAATGAGCGCCGTTTGACGCATGTACGTTGATTTACCGCCCATATTAGGACCGGTGATAACTAGCATTCGTCGTGTGTCGTTAAGCACAAGCGGGTTAGCAATGAACGGGTCCTTCATGACGTTTTCGACAACAGGATGACGACCTGCATCATAAGTTAGCGCGCATTCGTGACTTAACTGCGGACGGTGCCAGTCAAGCGAGAGCGCACGTTCGGCAAAACAACATAGCACATCAAGTTTTGCCAACGCCGATGCAGTTTCAATCAGGTTATTAAGATAAGGTGCGAAGTTATCAAACAACGCCTCGTAAAGCTGCTTTTCAAGTGCAAGCGCTGCGCCTTGGCTGCTAAGTACCTTGTCTTCGTGCTCTTTTAACTCGGGCGTAATGTAGCGCTCGGTATTTTTTAAGGTTTGTCTGCGAATATACTCTGCTGGCGCTAAGGCGCTATTTGCTCGGCTTATTTCAATGAAGAAACCGTGCACTTTGTTGTAGCCTACTTTAAGGGTAGAAATTCCAGTGCGCTCGCGTTCGCGCTGCTCCATGGCATCTAAGTAATCGGTCGCACCTTGCGAGAGTTTGCGCAACTCATCAAGTTCAGCGTTGTAGCCTTCAGCAATGACACCGCCATCGCGGATGACTACAGGCGGATTGTCGATGATGGCTTCGTTCAATAACGCCTGTAGTTCAGGATAAGTGCCAATGGTTTCGCTGATGCTTTTTACTTGCCCTGTATCGAAACGGCCCAGGGCATCTTGCAAATCCGGCAGTGCGTTAAACGCGTTTTTCAAACGCGCAAAATCTCGAGGGCGAGCAGAGCGAAGCGCCAAACGCGCCATAATACGCTCTATGTCACCGATATGTTTCAGTGCACCGCGAATGTCTTCTGGATCATCGTTAATAAAGGTCTCTACTGCATCCAAGCGACTATGAAGTTCATGCTGGTCAGTAAGCGGTGAATGGATTATGCGCTGTAACATACGGCTACCCATGGCCGTAGTGGTGGTATCCATTACACTAAATAGGGTGTTTTCCTGACCCCCAGATAGATTGTGAGTAAGCTCTAGATTTCTGCGTGTGGCGGCGTCAAGCTGTACTCGGCTATCTTGCTGCTCGGTTTGAATACGGCGAATG
Source organism: Alteromonas sp. McT4-15 (assembly GCF_020515205.1). NCBI lineage: Bacteria > Pseudomonadati > Pseudomonadota > Gammaproteobacteria > Alteromonadales > Alteromonadaceae > Alteromonas > Alteromonas sp. McT4-15. Next base: position 215,410 of record NZ_JAJALG010000003.1, on the reverse strand, counting down.
TGCGGTAACGCCGTACGCTGGGTATCTTTTACATATTGTAAAACGCAGCCTGCGGCACCTAAGCCTTTAGTAACCCCTTTGATTCCAAAGCCCTCGAGGGTCTTTGTTTCAAATTGCGCATTTAGCTGCTCGTTAGCCGTATCTATATCAAACTCCCACTCTGGGCGACGGCGAAGCCCTTTGCGGTTTTCAATCAGCGCTAGGCTCTCAAACCCTTCTGGATAGAGCAACTCGGCGGGGTTTACTCGCTGTATTTCGGCAAGAAGCCCTTCATCGCTGTCGCTTTCAAAAATAACAAAGCGTCCGCTGGTAACATCAAGGGTAGCAAGGCCGTAGTGCATGCTGTGCCCGCACACCGCCGCTAAAATATTATCGCGACGTTCTTCTAACAGCGCTTCATCGGTGACTGTGCCAGGCGTGACAATACGCTGAACGGCACGCTCAACAGGGCCTTTACTGGTTGCTGGGTCGCCAACTTGCTCACAAATAGCAACAGATTCGCCCATTTTAACTAGGCGAGATAAGTAACTTTCAACCGCGTGATAGGGCACACCCGCCATAGGAATGGGCTCACCGCCTGACTTTCCTCGAGCGGTAAGAGAAATATCTAACAGCTCGGCGGCTTTTTTGGCATCGTCATAAAACAACTCGTAGAAGTCACCCATGCGATAAAACAATAAAATATTCGGATGCTGCGCCTTAATAGTAAGGTATTGGCGCATCATGGGAGTATGTGATTCCAAAAAAAGCCTCTGTAATTTTGTTGCTGGGTTTAATGCCTGTTGACGGGAATAAATGATAAACTCACGGCCACTAAGATCAAGCATTGAAGTTATCAAGCACAACAGGTGTAATCAGGTATAACGTTATGAATTCGACATTTTCAACTGAATCTAATGCAAACGCTAGCCCTTTACAGCTTGATAGCGCATTAACTGCACAAGTATTGGCGCTAGGCGACGTGTTAAGGGAAAAAAAGTGGACGGTCTCTACAGCAGAGTCGTGCACAGGGGGCGGCGTCGCCTTTGCGTTTACAAGCGTTGCTGGCAGTTCAGATTGGTTTAATCAGTCGTGGGTGACCTATTCTAATGACGCAAAACAGCGCGAGCTTGGCGTTACCCAACAAACCCTTGAACAATATGGTGCGGTATCCGAGCAAACGGTAAAAGAAATGGCGCTAGGCGTGTGTGGTAAAAGTGGTGCACAGCTAGCGGTAACGGTGAGCGGAATAGCCGGGCCGGGGGGCGGTAGTGTTGAAAAACCAGTAGGCACTGTTTGGTTTGGGTTTGTTTGTGGTGATAAGACAACACAAATAAAACAGGTGTTTAGTGGCGATCGTGACCAAGTGCGAAGTGCTGCAATTTCCTTTGCTATAACCCATTTGATAAAAATGTTGAGTGAAAAATAAAAACACTGGTTGAAACTGTATGCTTGTACAGTATAGAATGCAGTCATCATTTGGTAGTGTTATTGATAACAACGCTACTTAATACAGAATTTAACCGCTAATCCTAGAGGATAATGACGTGGACGATAATAAATCAAAAGCTTTAACCGCCGCAGTTGGCCAAATTGAAAAGCAATTTGGTAAAGGTGCAATCATGCGCTTGGGCGATAACCAGGCCATGGATATTGAAGCTATTTCAACAGGCTCACTTACCATCGATATTGCGTTAGGTATAGGCGGTTTGCCATGTGGTCGTGTTGTAGAAATTTATGGTCCAGAGTCATCAGGTAAAACAACGCTAACTCTTCAAGTTATTGCTGAAGCACAGCGCAAAGGCAAAACTTGTGCGTTCGTTGATGCCGAGCACGCGCTTGACCCTGTGTATGCCGAAAAACTTGGCGTAAACATTGATGAGCTGCTTGTGTCTCAGCCAGATACGGGTGAGCAAGCATTGGAAATCTGTGACATGTTAGTGCGCTCTGGTGCGGTAGATGTGGTTATTGTTGACTCGGTAGCGGCACTTACACCGAAAGCGGAAATTGAAGGTGACATGGGTGATTCTCACGTTGGTCTTCAGGCACGTCTTATGTCGCAAGCACTGCGTAAGCTAACGGCAAACATTAAACGTTCAAACACACTATGTATCTTCATCAACCAAATTCGTATGAAGATTGGCGTTATGTTTGGTAACCCAGAAACTACTACTGGTGGTAACGCGCTTAAATTCTACTCGTCTGTTCGTCTAGATATCCGCCGTATTGGTGCAGTTAAAGAAGGCGACGAGGTAGTGGGTAACGAAACCCGCGTTAAGGTTGTGAAGAACAAAGTCGCGCCGCCGTTTAAACAAGCAGAATTTATGATTCGCTACGGTGAAGGTATCAGTAAAGAAGCTGAACTTATCGACCTAGGCGTTAAGCAAAAGTTAGTTGATAAAGCGGGCGCATGGTATAGCTACAAGGGCGACCGCATTGGTCAGGGTAAAGCGAACGTAATGAAGTTCCTTAAAGAGAACCCTGAAATTGCCAACGAGATTGAAACTAAGATTCGTCAGGAATTATTACTTTCTAAGACGATGAAAGCAGAAGAAGCAATTCCTCAGCAAGAAGATGATGTGTTGCCAGAATAAAAAGTAGCGCTCATATATAATTAAGAAGCCCACCGTTTAGGTGGGTTTTTTTATGTGTACGATTTTGTGGAAATCAAATGCGAGTACAACATATTTGTTAACACTTCTTTTCCTTTAGAAGCTTGTGCAATCAAAAAAAAGTAGGGATGCTGTAATAAAAATAAAATTGCAAAGACTACCTAAGCAATGTTTAAGCACAGTTCTCACTGACTTAGTGGGCATATTGCTTGTTCTATCAATAAATAACGAAAAAGCTAAAAATTAGGTTTAAAAGAGGGAAGGGAAATGATTGAAATATCAGGTCTCGCAAAGCGTTTTGAGGTAGAAAACCCCAAAAAGCTAAGTGAGCAAGAGAAGAAGGATCCGCGATTAAAGGGGCGTTATTTTCAGTCTGTAAGAGATGTGTCTTTTACATGTGAAAAAGGCCAAGTGCTTGGTCTGTTAGGGCCTAACGGAGCGGGTAAAACAACAACACTTCGTATGCTATCGACCGCGCTTAAGCCAGACAGCGGTAAAGTGTTAATTGGCGGTGAAGACGTGTTAGCTAACCCTAATATTGCTCGCAAGAAAATTGGTTTCTTGTCAAGCTCTACCGGTTTGTACGGACGCTTGAGTGGCCGTGAAAATATTAGCTACTTTGGCGAACTGCACGGTATCTCAAAAGACGTGATAAACGCGCGTATTGAAGAGATGGCAGACTTACTTGATATGCAAAGCTTCTTAGACAGACGCGCGGAAAACTTCTCGTCTGGTATGAAACAAAAAGTGTCTATTGCTCGCGCTGTGATCCACGAGCCTGCGCTTGTAGTGCTTGATGAACCTACTACTGGTTTGGATATTATGGCAACCAGCACGGTAATGGAGTTTATTCAGCGTCTAAAAGATAAAGGCACGCCTGTTATTTTTTCTACTCACCATCTAGACGAAGTACAAACCCTTTGCGACAAGGTTACTGTTATTAATCAGGGTGAAACGGTGTTTAACGACACGTTATCAGCCTTTAGTGAGCTGTCTGGCGGACAGATGCACAAGAGCTTCCTAAAAACACTATCAATGGATTCTGAGGAGATGAGCAATGTGGTTAATCTTTAAGAAGGAATTTAAAGAGCTATTGCGCGATAAAAAAACCATTATCTTTATGATTGGTCTTCCGCTCTTGTTGTTTCCAGCTATTTTTGGTGTGGCTTTCTTCTTTATGAGCTCTGCCGCCGATAAAGCTGAGAACAAAGTGCTGAAATATGCCATTGTTGGTGAAGCCTATGCACCTGCTATCGTACAGTCGTTCAATGATGCTTCAGACAAGTTTGAATCAGTATCCATTGGTAATGAAACAGACTATGCGAAGCTTATCAAAAACGAGACGTTAGACTTTGTGTTAGTGATTCCAGAGACGTTTAACAGTGATGTTCTGCAATCAGGACAGCATAAAATACAGCTGTACTTGAATGATGCTGGGCTCAACAAGGTGATGGGACGTGTATCTGACATTGTTGATGAATTCTCTGATGCTTACCAACAAACAGCATTCTCTCAGTTGGGTCTCAACGAAACGCAACAAACAGCTTTGCTGAAGCCCATTGAAATTGAAAAGCAAAATGTTGCAGACGACCGAGAGGTATGGGGTGAGCGCTTAGGCGGTATGTTACCGTACTTTATTTTTATCTTGTGTTTGCAAGGGGCAATGGCGCCAGCAGCAGATTTAGGTGCAGGTGAAAAGGAGCGAGGCACGCTTGAAACCCTGCTTATTTCTCCAATGGATCGTCATAAACTGGTATTGGGTAAGTTTATTACCATTGCCACGGCAGGGATTATTACGGCGCTTATTACAGTGTCATCCATGGCCTTGTGGGGGCTGGTGCTGTCCCAAGGTATGGCCGTAGAGTTTGTCGTAAAAATCATGTCGATGATTGGTCTTGTGGACTTTTTACTTATTTTCTTGATGTTGGTACCTGTTGTTGCTGTGTTTGCCGCGGTTTTATTATCGCTATCGATCTATGCGCGCTCGTTCAAAGAAGCACAAAGCTACATGGGCTCATTAATTATGGTAGTAATCTTTCCAGTAATTATTGCCATGATGCCTGGCGTAGAGTTAAAAGGCGGATGGGTTTGGGTGCCATTAACCAACGTTGCATTAGCAATGAAGGAATTGTTTAAAGGTACAATGGACTACTTTGCGTTGTTTGGTATTTTTACCTCAACAGCGGTGATTGCGGCGGGTCTAATAATGTTCTGTATTCACTGGTTCAACAAAGAGAAAGTACTATTTAGATAATGTTTATTGTTTGACTATGACGTTGAACACATTAACGCGATAAATAAAAAACCGTTTGGTACTAGTACTAAACGGTTTTTTTAATTAGTACTATTTTGGATAAGTTAGGATAAAACTCGCACCACCTAAATCGCTAGGAACTACGCTTGCCGTGCCTTTGTGCCAACTTTGGATCCGCTGCACAATCGCCAGGCCCAATCCTGCGCCACCCGAGTAGCGAACGCGACTATTGTCGGGTCGATAAAAAGGTTCAAATATGCGCTCTGCTAAGTCTTCAGAGACACCGTCTCCGTCATCACATACTGAAATGCTAATAGTATTTGCGTTTGTCTGAATTCGTATAGACACCATATTATGTGCATGTCGAATGGCGTTAGTAAGTAAGTTAGACACCGCCCGCTCGACAAAATGGCCATCGCCACGCATTACAACGTTTTCTCCCTGTACAGTTAATGACTTACCCGTTGTCATAGCAAGACGTTCAACAAGGTTTTCGCATAACTCTTTGATGGGAATATCAGAGATGCTGAGTTCAGGTGTAATGGCATCGTACTGCGTATAGTCGAGCATCTCTTGAACGAGGCCTTCTAGTTCGTCGATATCGGCAAGGATCCCGTCGAATGCTTCACTATTTGGATAAGGATTCATCTCCAAAGCAAATTTTAGTCTTGCAATCGGTGTTCTAAATTCATGTGCGACGGCACCGGTTAGTTCTCGTTGATCGCGAAGTAAACTGTGTACGCGATCGCTTAGTAAATTTAGCCGATTAGCAATAGGCTGCATGATAGAACGTTTTTTAAGTGAAATAGAAAAGCGCTCTGTTTCTTGACCTAAATGGCTTACTTCACGAGTTATATGAGAGAGATCCCGCCATAAAGGCCAAAGCCATACCGCCATTGCTAAGCCAAGCAAAACGAGGAAAACAAACAGATAAACAATGAGATAGGGAGTGGATACTTTTTCGTAGGGCAGTGTAAGCGCAATGAATTCCTCGTTCCCAATTGGTGCATAGATATATTTGGCCTCTTCATCGAATAAAGTTATGACGCGTTTTTCGGAAAATGCATCACGTTCGTTAGACGACCAGCCAATAGAGTCTATCGGCTTTATATCATAGTCCACACCAATGCTATCAAGTCGTTCAATAAGTGATGTTCTGTCTGAAACAACAAGTGGCAGTACAGACTCTAAAATATGGGTTTCTCTCGTTTTTTCATGATTTTCGTTAGGTAATACGATCTCTAATGTACTACTTATAAGCACAAGTGCGATGGCGACAAAGAGATAAAAGCTTACAAATAGACGGGTCATTACTCGTTCCAAGCATCACTGACAAAAAAGAAACCCTTACCCCATATTGTCTTGATGCGATAGGGATTTTGTGGGTCGTCAGATAGCTTTTTTCTAAGGCGTGATACGCGTACATCAGCGGACCTATCAAGTCCATCGTATTCTCGACCAATGAGTTCTCTATACAGAGTCGTTCGGTCTACGACCTGCGAGGCATTGTCAGCAAGGAGGCAAAGTAAGTCGAATTCGTGACTGGTTAGCGTAACGACGTTACCGGCAAGTGTTACTCGACGCGATGTTTTATCAATAGAAAGCGAACCAAAATTTAAGACATCACTTTTGCTATCTTGTGGAATTGTAGACATTGTTCGTCGAAGCAATGCATTGAGCCGCGCCAAAAGCACGCGGGGTTCTACGGGTTTGACGACATAATCATCTGCACCTAGTTCAAGACCTATCACTTGATCAAAGTCTTCGTTTTTGGCGGTCATAAAGAGTAATGGGCCCGTATAGAATTGTCGTAGTTGGTTGCACAAGGCAAAGCCATCTTCACCGGGTAACATAACGTCAAGTATGACAATGTCTGGCCTTACCGACTTAACCAATTCCACAAGGCCTTCACCGCAGGCTAGTCGCGAAACGCTAAAGCCATTGCGCTGGAGATACTCAACAACTAATGAGGCTAAACGCTCGTCATCTTCAACCAAAACTAACTTTTTCATTAGAATATACTCCACGGATTTCTAACACGCCGTCGATGTGTAGAGGCTTGTCGGTACTTTACTTTAAGTAATACAGAGGGAGTTTTTTTGTTGTCCTCATTAACAAGAGTGAGTGTAGAGTCCGCATCTAACTCTACGTTAAGCTCAGTGGGGAGCTGGTTGGGTAACCAGCACCCTAAAACCTGTTCATTCATGTGCAAGCAGTGCTCGTGTGAACTTAGTTCAGGGTAGGTCAATGTGATAGGCAAAACGCAAATATCCCCTTTTTGAGTCGCTATGCATTCATTTGGGAATACGGAAAATGAGGTAGGGTTTTGCTCTGTAGCGAAAACTGGCAACCACAGTAGTGAGAAAGTGACAAACAGTGAATTACGCATTACGTCACCCTAAAACCGATAGCCAACGCCGAAAAACATATTGGTAACGAAGCGTTTTGATACCAATGGGCTATCAGTCATTCCACTGCCCAACGTGGTGAATTGAATTCTACCAAGCCAATGCCATTGCTGATTTAGTGGTTTGTTAAAAAGCAGGCCGCCAGTAAATTGAAATGTACTATCGGCGCTATACCACAGCGTTTCATCATTTGTATCTCGTTCGCTGATACCGTAGTAGTAATCTATAAGCGCGCTGCTTTTGTAGGTGACCGAGAAGTGGGTAGAGAAAGTCCAATCTTGCCACTTTGTATCGTGCTGATACCGGCCTGTGGCGCTAAATCCATTGTGTACATTAAGCGCATCATGAATGAAAGTCAGTGACCATCTGTCTTGGTCATTAAACCAATTAGTGCGAACACCTGCGTCCAACGACCACTTGCGGCTAGCAATATCATTAACTGAAATATAGCGCGGCGGCGCTTCCTCTGGTTCATTAGGGTTTGGCGTGTCCACGCCATCAGTCACACTTGTTGTGGGTAATAGAATGTTACTAGGTTGCCAAAAAGCAAAATACGCGCGTTCTGTATTGGCACGAAAGAATACTTCGGTTGTTATATCTTGGTGAGGTTGCCACTGATAGCCAAACTCACCATTGTCGAAATAGGCATGCTCACCATACCATGCAACATCGGGCAAAATGATAAGTGGAATTGCGTCGCCATCAACCAATGGGTTTGTGCGCGCGCCGACACCAAAGGCGACGCCAACAGACCAGTTGTCTTCTTCAATACAGACTAGCGAGTTTTCACAGCCCCATGCAGATGCATGATAAATACTTGTGAATAACACACAAAGAGCGAAACGCAGCAGCACACAAATTCCCTTTAACAACATTGAGGTGCTAAGACTACCAAACTGTAAAGCGTGAAACAGTACTCGATTACAAATTGTCACATTTATATTCAGTTTGGATCTGATTGATATGCAATGCGATTCTATTATGGATTTCAGGGTTTCACTCAAACAAGGATATGGAACATGAAATCGAAACACGGGATAGACGGCATTTCAAAATGCATGGCGGTACTTATTTTCTCTACTTGCGTTATAACCGCGTGTAGCAGTGGAGATGGCGGCGATGAAGAACAAGCGCCACAGCTTACGTTAACCACCTCTACTGATTCACCATTGGGACAAAGTCCACATATATCGGCGAGCCAGTATGTCAAAAATGGTCTGTATTTAGTAAATGTGCAACAACGCGAAAGTTCCAGTGATGGAAGTGGTGATGTAGCCGCAGAAGCCCCTGAGTTTTCAACGACCACAACGCAGATTGATGGCGTAGACGAGGCCGACCGTATTGAATATGACGGCGAGTATTTTTATGTCGCCAATTTACCTACCTGGGACTCACAATCAGGCATAGAAAATCGCGTGAGAATATTGAAACGACAAAATGATTTTTCTCTTGACGTTATTGCTGAAATTCCGCTTGAGTCTGAGCAAGAAATGGCTGGCATGTATCTTCATGACAAGCGCCTCGGTGTGATTACCCGTAAGTTTGGCTACTACCCATTAGAAGACGCTGTTGCCACCTCAAGCCCATGGCACAGCCCAGACAACGACACTCAGATAGAATTCATTGACGTTACCTTACCTAATGCGCCAACAACACCTCACAAAGTCAAAATTGATGGGCGTCTCATTAGCTCTAGGCGAATAGGGAATGATTTATATCTTGCGATGCAGTATGTGCCTTTTGCTGACAACCTGCCAGCCGTTGATGACACTACAAGCAGCCGCATTAAGTATTACCAACATCTACTCGCATTGGATAATGCGTCGTTAGTGCCATACATCACTATCAATGATCAGTCTTCACCGCTTTATGACTTAGATAGCTGTCTCGTGCCCGAAAATGCGAGAAATAAGAATGGCCACGTGCAAATGCTTAGTGTGGTAAAAATTGATATGTCATCGCCTTCAACATATTCGGCTCTATGTACCATTGTAGAAGCACATGGCTTATTCATGACACATAACAATATGTACTTACATGCAACCCAAGGCAATGATACTGTTTTTCATAAGGTATCATTGGACAACGGCATTGAATATCAAGCTACGGGGAAGGTGCAAGGCATATTTGGCTGGAGTAGTTCTGCCCAACTCAAGATGTCTGAGCGTGATAATTATTTTATGGCACTCACAACACAAGGCCTTTTAGCGGATGACCCTGAACACTATCTACATGTTCTTAAGCAGCAAGGTCGCCAGTTAGTTGAAGTGACCACACTTCCTAATGACAACGAGCCCTCGCCAATAGGAAAGCCCGGAGAAGATGTTTATGCAGTACGCTTCTTTGACGATAAGGCATATGTGGTTACTTTTGAGCAAATCGACCCGCTTTACGTTATTGATCTTTCTGATGTAGAAGCACCATTTATACGCGGAGAACTTACAATTCCTGGATTTTCAAGCTATCTACATCCAATGGAAAATGGCTTGCTGTTAGGAATAGGGCAACAAGTTATTGGGGCGAATATTCCCAGCGCTGGCGAGCAACCCATGACAACGCCGGTGGAAGATGGGATGAAGGTAAGTTTGTTTGATGTCGTAGACCCTGAAAATCCTATATTACTTAACGAGTACGTGTGGCCTGATACGTATACTGGGGCTGAATACGATTATAGAGCGTTATCGGTGTTAAAAACGCCAACGGGGTATCGCTTTGCATTGCCATCTGAATCATGGATAAGCGATGAAGGTATATTTTCAATACACTATGCTTTGCAATTGTTAGCGGTTGATAGCGAAGAAAGAGCATTATCCCTAGTGGGAAGCATCACTCAGCCTCAAGATAATGACAATTATTATGGCAGCTACGAAGATAGAAGCGTGTTGCATAGCGATCATGTGTATTACCTAAGAGGCAACAACATCTATCACTCTTTGTGGCAGCAAGAGCCTGTCATAGACGGTCCTTACTAACGCGTATAAAGCGTTTACGGTATACGCTGCTTCAGCACACCTTATACCTCAAAGTCTATACGTTTAATTATTCCCTCCCAGCCGGGAGGGATTTTTCCTTGAAGTACATAGGAATACGCTAGTAACTCAGCTATTACGTAGTACAAGGATTCTGGAATATCTTGCCCAACATCTAACGTAGCGAGTACTTCACTAAGGTAGGGATCTTCGTGTATGAGGATCCCGGTTTCCTGCGCCATCGCAATAATTGCCTCAGCGAGATCGCCGTAGCCTTTTGCAACTACTTTTGGGGTGTTTTTCTTATCACCCCCTTCGTATTTAAGCCCTATAGCCCGTTTTGCTTTTTGTGTGTCACTCATACGCGCGTCTCAAATATTTGATGAGGACGTGTATTTAACGACTCGGGAATATGGCCTCGCTGAAAGGTAGTTTGCTCAACGGTTAAGCCTAGTTCGGTAAGGCGTTTTTTGAGGTAGGGAAGGGTATCTGCCAGTCGCTTAAGTATCACATCGTTAGACGCATACAAGTCGAGGGTAATGGTGTCATTGTCTATTTTGGATTTTGCCAACACTGCTCCGGTACTTCCGATATCTAACTTCATTGTAACGTTCCATAACTTGCGTTCGCCTTTTTCTTGCCGTGCTTGATTAGGCTTTTCTTGCTCGCGCTGAACAAGCAGTTCGGTAGGCGAATGCTGTTGAGATAGCGAGGGAAATACGTAGTAAAGACTATCTTGCCCTTGAATTCTGCTTTCTGCACTGGCTAATTTTGCTTGCTGATGTGAGGCCAATAAGGTTTTCAATTGGGATAACAGTTGATGGCGACCATCTAATTGATTTAGTTCCTGGCTTACTTTGCTTGGCTGCCCGGGCACGCCCATGTTTGTTAGTGTTTTCGAAATGATTGAGTCGGGGGCGTCAGCAAGTGATTTTAGCGATGGTTGGCGCTGTATTGCGCGACCAGCTAGAGCAAGCTGAACTAAAGCGACTAACCCCTGAACAAAGCTTGATGACGCTACCGGAGAGGTCAGCGTCAATGGTGTCATAAGTAGTGCATTGGCGGTAAATACCTGTTGAATTCGTTGTGATAAACCTTGCTCTGCCAACTCGGAGGTTGGTTTGGACGACGCTATTTGTTCACCAGAAACGCTGCCCTGCGCAGGTGATTGCAATTTTTGCTCTACGTCTGCCATGACAGACGAGGTTACGTTAATCTTGGTGCCAGTGCCGGTGAGTTGTTGTAACGCATTTGAAAGTAAACTGTTTGAAGCCGCCTTTGCTTGATTACCCAGTAGTTTTGCAAGTGCTGCAAGGTCATGTTTCGCGGTAGTTTCTGTTTTTTGCTGCTCGGGTTGATGCGCGCTATCTCGTTGCAGGCTGTTGGTCGCCGCTGTTGAAGTATCGGTGTTTTGCGTTTTGCTGCCCATATTCAACACCTGTCGGGTTGAAGGTTTTGCGTTTAGCACATCAAGGGATTTTAATTGCTGTGAGAGCTTTTCTATTGCCAGTTTTTCAGTAGGGCTAGCCGTGGCGTTTTGGGGGGGATTGACCGCAATATTACTTGTTCCCTCTACAATAGAAAGTAGTTGAGATAAAGCGTGTTGAGTATTTCCCGTTTGACTGAGCAAAACGCGCGATAAGGTCATAATAGCGCGGTGTACATCACTGTCTTTTAGCGAAGCATGTGAAACCGCAGTAGCTGCGTGTTTATTGATCCTATCTTGTTGCTGGAGAGACGGATTCTCCAAAGGCGTTTTACCGTCGATAAGCGTTGCTTTTGGCAGCAATGTTAGATCGATTTGCGCTACTTGTTTGTTGTCTAATACGGGCAGTGCTTGCGCCTGAGTTTGAGAAAGTGCGATAGAAACTAAGGCTCTATGGTGTGCCGACTGAATGGTAATAAAGCCATCGCGAGTTTTGCCTGCATTGTCACTTAATCCAATTAATGTTGCGCTTTTTAAAACGTTGGGCGTTTGCGTGATGTCGCTCGGTAAAAAAAACTTTAAAGAAGTGCTATTAAGACTTTTAGACTCAAGTGCTACTGTACCCTGCTTTAACGCAGCTTCAATAACTTGGGTGTGAGTTGCGCCAGTCATATTACTGAGCCTGAGAGGCTGTGTGCGATTTTGTGCGTCTAATGTATTTGCGCTGGTAGGCGAGAGCGTTGCTTGTAGCGTGCTAGCGCCTGAATTTGTGCCATTCGCTAGAGTCAGGGTAACGTGAGAACCCAGCCATTTTTGCAGTAACGCTTTTTGCTCTGCGCTGCTGATGGACAGCGCTATTGCACCTTGTGTTTGTGCCGAAAGTGTCGCCGAAGATACATTGGAAGAAGAATTTGGTAAGCTCTTATTGTTTGTATCAAGGGCAAACTGACCATTTGCTAGGGTAACTAATTTTCCATTGACAGAAGCCGCTGAGCTGCCGCTTTCCAGTGCCTGCATTAGAGCTTTAAATAATGCACCACGCTGCGCATGGGGTAACTCGATTTGATGCGTGGTGTTCGTCGTGGCGCTTAGAATAGCTGGAACGTTTTTGTCACCAATATTGTTATTGGGGAGCACTGCAAGTTGCGGGTTTTGGTGCGCTTGCTGTGTTACCTCAACGGGTACTTTAATGTTGAGCGACTGTGATGTTGATGAAGGTGTTCTTATTGCAAGAATATGCTCTGGCAATCGCGCCACGGTTACCCTCGCAGCATTAGCCAATGCGACAGCTTGAGAGAGGGCCACTTGATTTCCCGTTGCTTGATTGGCTAACGTTGATTGCCCTGCAACGTTTGCCACAGAGGCCGATTCTTGGCGAACTGCGTTGGCAATGAGTGAGGTCAGGTGTGATGTCATAGAAAGCGTATCGGCAACTAGCGGGCAAACATTATTTAATTCATTTAAGCACAATACACAGCAGCCAGCACACAAACTCGTGCTTTGTCATTGAAGTAAATCATATTTAATTGGAATTCACGACTGCGAAAAAGCCGTCATGTGGTAAACTATTGCGGTTTTTTCAGATTGACGATTTTTTGGGGTTTATAGGCTGTGTTAGAAGCATGCAGTTTAACGTGCATTAAAAGAGATAGAAGCCTGTTTGAAGGGCTTTCGCTGGTAGTTAACTCTGGTGAACTCTTATACTTGCGCGGTCCCAACGGCGCTGGAAAAACCAGCTTACTGCGTATTTTAACAGGGTTAAGCGATGCTGACGCTGGACAAGTTAAATACGACGGGAGCAATATCAAGGAGATAAAAGCGCATTACTACGCAGCCCTTTTTTATCTCGGCCACAAAACAGGTAATAACAATAGTCTTTCCGCGCTAGATAACTTGTCATTTTGGCTCTTACAGCATGGTGTTAGTGTTACGCAAGATAAATTGTATGACGCCCTTGCTCGCGTTGGCTTGGTTGGTCTTGAGGATGTTCCGGTTCGATATTTATCCGCAGGGCAACAGCGACGTGTGGCGCTTGCTCGCCTCTGGCTTAAGCCAGCAAAAGTCTGGATTTTAGACGAGCCCTTTACGGCGCTTGATGTAAAAGGCATTGCATTACTTGAACAAACAATGAAGTCACATGTCGATAAAGGGGGGATTGTGCTGACAACTTCGCATCAACCTTTATCAGATTTGGCGGGTGCGCATCGCGTGTTTGACTTGGAGTATCGATTTTAATGTCATTGTATCACGGGATTTTCAAACGTGATTTACACATCGCGTTTAAGCAAAAAGCTGAATTGGTGCAGCCCCTCATGTTTTTGCTAATGGTGGTAACGCTCTTTCCCCTTGGCGTAAGCCCGTCACCTGATACGTTGCAACGTATCGGTCCAGGCGTTATTTGGATAGCAGCGATATTATCGTCATTGATGGCGATGGAACGCTTGTTCCGAGATGACTTTAATGATGGTTCGTTAGAGCAGTACGTTTTGTCGGGCATGGCACTCCCAGCCATTAGCGCGGTGAAAGTTGCAACACATTGGTTAGTGAGTTTCGTTCCTTTACTCTTATTGTCGCCCTTATTGGCGATGTTTTTGAATTTATCATTTGATATGTACTTGGCGTTGTTGCTTACGTTGTTACTAGGCACACCGTTATTGTCGCTAATTGGTGCCATTGCAGTGGGTCTGACAGTGGGGTTACAGAAAGGGGGCGTACTTTTAGCCCTGTTGCTCATTCCTGTTTTCATTCCGTTACTGATATTTGCCACATCTGCTGTGGATTCTGCCGCACTGCAATTACCTTATCATTCACAACTTGCTATCATCGCCGCTATGCTTTTGCTGGCAGCGGCCTTAGCTCCGTTCGCCATAGCGTATTCGTTAAAAGTGAGTCAAAACTAATGTGGAAGTGGTTACACCCCTACGCTAAAACTGAGCGTGCCTACCAACTTTGTTTAACATTACAACCTTGGTTTTGGGTTGGTGCAGCATTGTGCTTGAGTGTTGGAACCGTTTGGGGTTTGGCATTCGCACCGCAAGATTATCAACAAGGCAATTCTTTTCGCATTATTTATATCCATGTACCCAGCGCTATTTTGTCCATGGGGACCTACGTTGCAATGGCAGTGGCTGCATTAGTTGGTATGGTGTGGCAGTGGCGTACTGCATACATGTCCATGATTGCCATGGCGCCGGTGGGTGCAGTGATGACCTTTATTGCGTTATTTACCGGCGCAGCATGGGGCAAACCTATGTGGGGAGCGTGGTGGGTATGGGATGCTCGGTTAACTTCTGAGCTAATTCTATTGTTTTTGTATATGGGAGTTATTGCGCTATACGGTGCATTTGAAGATAAACAGCAGGCTGGCAAAGCGGCAGGTGTTATGGCACTTGTAGGCGTGGTGAATATCCCCATTATTCATTACTCAGTAGAGTGGTGGAATACGCTTCATCAGGGAGCAACAATCAGTAAATTTGATAACCCGTCAATTGCGCCGGAAATGTTATGGCCATTGCTGATTAACTTATTAGGGTTTGCGTTGTTTATTGGTGCAGTCACAACCGTAAGATTGCGAAATGAAATTGTTTTAAGAGAAATGCATCGCCCTTGGGTGCAACAATTAGCGAAGCATGCACTAAAGGCAGGTAAGTAATATGCAGTTTGATTCCGTTACCGACTTTCTCAACATGGGCGGATACGCTTTTTATGTGTGGCTATCTTTCGGTATTACTTTTGGTGCAATGGCGCTGGTAGTAATTCAAAGCTATATCAAGCAAAAGTCTTTGCTTAAAGCAGTGATAACCGAGCAAGCGCGCAAAGCACGCATCAAGAAAGCACGTTTACAGGAAGCGCAGGACGATAAGTATTAGTGTATTTATTGTGCATACACGTACTGCGTAGCAAACGTGTTCAAGTGGAATAAAGTTCAAGAAGGCACAGCACCGAGGTGCCATTTTTTTAGTATTAGAAATTCGAAGTGAGATAGTTGCATGAACCCGAGACGAAAGCAGCGATTAGCCGTAGTTGGAATTATCGGTTTTTTGGTTGTAAGTGCAATTGGATTAATGCTTTATGCATTAAACGACAGTATTGACCTGTTTTATACGCCTAGCGAAATTATTGAAGGTAAAAACGGGCAGAAGCCACAAATTGGACAGCGTTTACGCATAGGCGGTATGGTCGTACCTGGCAGTGTTAAGCGTGACAGCGAAAGCTTGGCGGTGAGCTTCGACTTAATCGACACGGGCCCTACAGTAACGGTAACTTACACAGGTATTTTGCCCGATTTATTTCGTGAGGGACAAGGCATAGTTGCGACAGGTGTTTTAACCCAAACTGGACACATAAAAGCGCAAGAAGTACTGGCAAAGCATGATGAAGAATATATGCCGCCAGAATTAGCTGAAAAAATGAAAGGCATAAAGCACGTCAAACCTGACAATATGCCCAAGAGCGCGAATTCTGATAGCAGTGATGCAAGTCAATCGACACAAGGATACTAAGGCATGGTTCCCGAGATTGGAAATATTGCACTAACACTCGCATTAGTATTATCTATCCTCCTCGCCGTTTATCCGCTGTGGGGGGCACATCGCCAACATGAAGCGCTAATGGCGACGGCAAAACCTTTGGCGATAGGGTTATTCATCTTCACGCTTATTGCCTATGTATGTCTTACCTACGCCTTTGTGACAGATGATTTTAGCGTGGCTTACGTAGCACAGCATTCTAATAGTCGATTGCCTATTTACTACAAAATAACGGCAGTGTGGGGCGGACACGAAGGTTCTTTCTTGCTGTGGGTTTTGATGCTGTCAGTATGGACAGTGGCGGTCGCTATTTTCAGTAAGGGCATTCCGCTTGCGATGGTCGCACGTGTGCTTGCCGTGCTAGGAATGGTAGGCATCGGCTTTTATCTGTTTATGTTATTAACCTCTAATCCATTTAATAGCATGTTGCCGTTTTTCCCTGTCGATGGAAGGGATTTAAACCCGTTACTTCAAGATTTTGGCATGATAATCCATCCGCCCATGTTGTACATGGGCTACGTTGGTTTTTCTGTTGCTTTTGCTTTTGCTATTTCAGCGCTTATCTCTGGTCAATTAGATTCAACATGGGCCCGTTGGTCACGTCCATGGGTGATTGCTGCTTGGGCGTTTCTTACCGTAGGTATTGCGCTTGGTAGCTGGTGGGCATATTACGAACTCGGCTGGGGAGGCTGGTGGTTCTGGGACCCGGTTGAAAACGCATCCTTTATGCCGTGGTTGGTAGGTACTGCGCTAATGCACTCTCTTGCGGTAACTGAAAAGCGAAAAGCCTTTAAATCGTGGACAGTGTTATTAGCCATAGCGGCATTCAGCCTCAGTTTGTTGGGAACGTTTTTAGTTCGCTCAGGTGTTATTGTTTCCGTTCATTCCTTTGCCAGTGATCCTACGCGGGGACTGTTCATCCTTGGTATTTTAATTGTATTAAGCGGGTTAGGGTTACTGCTTTATGCCCTCCGTGCAGCGTCACTGAAAAGCCCTGGTCGTTATCAAGCATTTTCGCGTGAAGTATTGCTAATGGGCAATAATGTGTTTCTTTGTGCAGCGACATTAGTTGTGCTGTTAGGGACGCTTTTACCGTTAATTCACAAGGAACTGGGACTGGGAAGTATCTCTGTTGGCGCGCCGTTTTTTAATCAAATGTTTACCCTTTTGATAGTGCCTTTTGTACTGATACTTGGCCTTGGACCATTAACACGTTGGAAGCAACAAAAGGCCAGTGAACTTCAAAAACAGTTACTTGTTGCCGGTGGCATTGCAATAAGTGCTGGCGTGCTGGTGAATTTTGCTTACGATGCACCCACCTATATGGGTGTATTGGGGATGGTGCTGGTATTTTGGATCCTCGTCACAACTGTTCAAGAAGTGGTTCAGCGTATTAGTGCTATGCCCGAAAAAGGCGCTGACAAAAATAGCTTGATGACCAAACTTCGCAAATTAACGCCAAGTCACTGGGGAATGGTGTTAGGTCATGTCGGTTTTGCCATTGTCATTATTGGTATCACGTTGGTATCTAATTATGAGTTGGAAAGAGATGTGCGAATGGATGTAGGCGATACGGTAAGTTTGGGTGGCTATGACTTTACCTTTAAAGATGTAAAGAAAGTTCAGGGGCCCAATTATCAAGCTGATGCAGGCATTTTCGATGTTTATAAAAACGGAGAGAAAGTGGCTCATCTTATGCCTGAAAAGCGCCTATACATCGTGCAGCGAATGCCAATGACGGAAGCGGCTATCCACTCAAATGTGGCCAGGGATTTGTTTATTGCAATGGGTGAACCATTAGACAACGGGGCTTGGGCGATTCGTATTTACATTAAGCCATTTGTTATATGGCTATGGGCCGGTGCCGTTGTAATGGCAATTGGTGGGATTTTCTCAATTTGTGACAAGCGCTATCGTATGGCGAAGGTTAAGAAAGTGAGCGCAGTGTTGAATAAAATGACTGCAAGCAAACGCGGTGTCTCGAACAAAAGCAACGTTAGTGTTGATAACGTTGCACAAAACTCTGCGACAAAAGGAGAGGCATAATGAAAAAGACTTCGTTAGTGGCCATTCCTTTGGTGCTTTTCATATTGCTGGTAGTTTTCTTGTTCAAAGGGCTCTTTTCGGACCCGCGTGAGTTGGACTCGCAAGTGCAAGACAAAACGCTGCCAGCGTTTTCTCTGCCTGATTTAATGAATCCAGAGAAAATGTACACGCCAAGCGATCTTAAAGGCAAGGTGACCATTCTGAATGTGTGGGGTGTATGGTGCGTAACATGCGCTGTGGAAATGCCCTACTTAACACAGCTTAAAAACGAGCAAGGTGTTCATATTGTGGGTTTGTACTTTGATCAAGACTTAGATCCTGATTTTGGTACTAAGACGCTAAGTCGTGTTCAGCAAGAAGTGACAGAGATGCTCAGTCGTTATGGTAACCCTTATGCGTTCAACATTTTTGATGTCTACCGTGATACGTCACTCGATTTAGGGGTGACTGGCGCACCAGAGCACTTTGTTATAGATGCCGAAGGAATTATCCGTATGCATCATATTGGCGATATCAACGAAAGGGTATGGAACAATAAAATAGGTCCTCTATATAACAAGTTGGTGACTCAAGCTGAAATGACTTCAAGCAATACCTACGAGGTAGACATGCAGGGAGAGAGTAAATGATTCGAACATGTAAGTTTATGCTGCTCATCCTGCTGGGTGTATTAAGCCTGTCATCTGCGCAGGCGGTTGAAGAGAGCTTTAGTTTTGACTCAGCCGAACAACGCGCCAGTTTCTTGCGATTAACCGCCGAGTTGCGCTGCCCGATGTGTCAAAATCAGAACATTGCTGATAGCGATGCAATGATAGCGCATGACATGCGACGTAAGGTTTATAGCCTGCTCAAACAAGGTAAAACTGAGCAGGAGGTTATCGACTTCATGAAAGCGCGCTATGGTGATTTTGTACATTATCAGCCACCAGTAACTGCAGCAACACTCTGGCTTTGGGCGGGGCCAGTGCTGTTTATATTTATTGCACTTGTTGTGATTGTTAGACGTAAATCTGTAACGCCGCCAGAAGATATGGCGGCTAAGCTCGCAAAAGCCGACGCTATGCTGGAGCAAGAAAAAGAATGAGTTGGTCTGAATTTTATCTCGTCGTTTCCGGACTTATCACGTTAGTGTTGTTGATTATTGCCTTTCCGTGGCTAAAGAGAAAGAACCACGCGAAGCAAGACAGCTTAAGTAACACACAAATCGTCAAACAGCGTTTGGCTGAGTTAGAACGCGAAGTGGATGAAGGACTCATCAGTGAGCACGACAAACGTCAAGCGGTTGATGAGTTAAAACTCGCCCTTGTTGATGAAAGCGCGTTTCAAGCACACAAAAAAGGCAACGCAAAGCTGCCTTTGGTCATAGGCGGTGCGTTGGCATTAGGTGCTGGTATTGTGGTTTATTCACAAGTAAACCAAATGTCTCGTGTAGTACAAGCAAGCGAAGCGATAGCCGCGTTGCCAGAGCTCAGTCAGCAATTAACCAGTGGTAATGCGAATAATCTTACTCAGCAAGATATCGCAAACCTTGCATTAGCAATTAGACAGCGATTGCGTAATGAGCCTGAAGACGATACGGGTTGGATGTATTTTGGCAGGCTTATGCTCAGTATTGGGCAAGAGGTGCAGGCAATTGAGGCAATTGATAAGGCTGTGAGTCTCGACCCGACTAATTCAAGCAGTCGAATTACCCTAGCCCAAGCGTTAATGACAACAGGTGACGTAAACAACCTAGAACGTGCACAACAATTGCTTTTAGGATTGCTCGATGAGAATCCACAAAACGACAATTTAGCATTAATGATGGCTGTGGTATCGGCGCAACTCGGTGATTTGGATAATACGAAGCGTTTCTTCAATCAAGTAAAAGATAAACTACCAAAAGACAGTGACATGTCTAAGCGTTTAACTGCACGCTTGAATGAACTTGAGGGGCAGTCTATCGCATTAGGCGCGTTACCTTCTCAAGGCGAGATAGAGCGAGATGCGCAAGACAGCCAGACAGGTTTTACTGTTTCAATAGAATTATCGCAAAGCGCGAAAGAAAAAGCGCCTACATCGGGTCATCTCATTGTATTTGCACAGGACCTTAATTCGGGCAATAGAATGCCCGCTGCGGTGGTTAAGTTACCTATCGGTGAATTCCCTTTGTCTGTTAGGTTAACCGCTGACAATGCTATGATGCCCCAGTATACGCTTTTATCATTATCAGACGTGCGTATAACTGCTAGGCTTTCACTCGATGAAAATGTGGCTGTGGCACAAGGAGAGTGGCAAGGTAGTGTAGAGAGCCCTGTCAAGCAAGGCCAGATTACACCAATCAATATCACGATTAATAAGGAATTGTAGTTATGAATTTTTCAAAGTCGCTCGTTGCAGGACTGCTAATTGCTAGCAGTTTTTTGGGTGGGTGTGCGAGTAATAACGCACAAGAGCAGGCTGCAACTACCAATTCTAGTACGACCGTGGATACTTCTGATCCTCGCGACCCCTTTGAGTCGGTAAACCGTGAAGTATGGGATTTTAACTGGGAAGTATTAGACGCCTATATCCTTCGACCTGTAACCATCACCTACGTGACTGTTATGCCTCAGTTTGCTCGCACTGGTTTGGTAAACGCTGCCGAAAACTTAAGAGAACCTGCAAACTTCACCAACAATCTATTACAAGGAAAGATTGATGATAGCTTAGATAGCTTGGCACGTTTTTTAATAAACACGACAGTTGGTTTGGTAGGAACAATTGATGTTGCGTCTAAAATTGGACTGGAACGCAAAGAAGAGCAATTCGGTGAAACGCTGGCCGTGTGGGGTGTTGAAACAGGCCCTTATCTTATGTTGCCGTTTTTAGGCCCAAGTGACCCAAGAAGTTTCACCGGCGATTATGTAGATGGTTTTGCATTTCCGATGACGCTTATTGACGGAACACTCAACCTTGCGCGTATTGGTATATCATTATTAGAAACACGCGCGCAGCTTATTGATCAAGAAGCTCAACTAGAGCAAGCTGTAGATGATTATGCCTTTATCAAAAACGCTTATTTTGAGCGTTTAGAATTTAGAGTTACCGATGGAAAAAGTGCTGATAAAGCATTAGGTGAAGAACAGCTTGATGACTTTGCCGATTTCGAAGCCATGCTTGAAGGCAATGATTTTGATTCTTACGACCTTCCGGAAGAAGACAAGAAAGAAGATAAAGAAAAAGACGATATAGACAATAAGTAGATGCGTTCTAGTTATTATCGCCGCTGATACACGCTTAAAGTTGATTAACTTCCAGTGTGTAATCGGCGGTGTATGCCCCTGACAACGACAAATCATCTTGTAAGGTTAGGGTACCAAAAACGGTTATCGTGAAATCGGCACCGTTTCCTTTTACGGTCACGTTAACAGGCTGGTTATCATATAACAAAACGGTTCCGCCCTTTGCTCCTGTAAGTTCTGCGATGGGCGCGTATTGTAGCGCTGTGTTTGTGCTTCCCGTAATCATTACTTCAACATTGCCGTTTCTTGGCAAGTTAGTCACCAAAACCTCTCCAAGGGTAATATCAATATCCGTTGTGTCACACGCACCAGAAATAACGCCAAACTCGGACATTGTGCATGTTAATCCAGATTGAGCAGAGACCGAACCAAAATGTACAGGTGCAATTTCACTTATGGTAATTGCGTCAAGGCTGGACGAAATTGAAAGGAAAAAGAGAGAATAAACAAGGTGTTTCACAGGACAACCAAAATTTTTTTATTTATAGTAGCCAAGAAAAAAGATAGAAGAAATTAGTCAAAAGTCGAGCACTTAGGTAATGAAGTGCTCGACAGGTGGATTACTTAATCTTTAGGGTAGCCCATGGGGTTTTGAGACTGCCAGTTCCATGTGTCGGCGCACATTTCGTCCAGTCCTTTTTGTGCATGCCAGTTAAGCTCTGTTGCGGCTTTTGTAGGGTCTGCATAACAGGCTGCGACATCGCCACTTCTGCGTGGTGCAATCTTATAAGGCACCGCTTTACCCGAGCCTTTTTCAAATGCCTTAACCATTTCTAGTACCGAATAGCCTTGACCTGTACCTAAGTTGTACTTGTCTAATCCCATATTGAGCACTAAACGGTCTAGTGCTTTCAAGTGCCCGTTTGCCAAGTCAACCACGTGAATATAATCACGCACGCCAGTGCCATCTACCGTGTCGTAGTCATCACCAAACACGCTTAGCTGTTGGAGTTTTCCTGTAGCAACTTGGGAAATATAAGGCATGAGGTTATTGGGAATACCATTTGGATCTTCGCCAATTTGACCAGAGTGGTGTGCGCCTACTGGGTTGAAATAGCGAAGTAGTACAATATTCCACTCATTATCCGACACATAGAGGTCGCTTAGCATATGTTCAACCATTAGCTTGGACATGCCGTAAGGGTTAGTAGGTTGACCAGTAGCCATATCTTCACGAAGTGGAAGTGAAGCAGGGTCGCCATACACAGTAGCCGACGAGCTAAATACAATGTTCTTCACATTGTGCTTTTGCATTGCCTTACACAAAGTCAGTGTACCGTATACATTGTTTTCGTAGTAGGAAAGTGGCTTTTCAACAGACTCTCCGACAGCTTTTAGGCCCGCGAAATGGATGACAGCAAAGATACTGTGCTCACTGAAAATATCGTCTAGTACGGCAGTGTCGCGAATATCACCTTGAACAAAGGTGACAGACTTTCCGGTAAGTGATTCTACGCGGCGCAAAGATTCTGCACTGGCATTTGATAAATTATCTAAAACCACAACGCCATAGTCTTGCTCAAGTAACTGTAATACCGTGTGGCTACCAATATAGCCAGCACCACCAGTAACTAAGATAGTTTTCATGCATTCTCCTTGCTTGATGAAGACGCTATATATTTAGCGCACATTGAATATTGAATGGGTTTGATAAATAGCGGATAACATAAAAATACCACAAAAGCCCACAGTAACGAGGTCCAATTTGCTGCTGTCTGCAAAATAAGTGCAAAGACTGGCACTATCACAAGTAACTTCAACACATTGAGCATGGTTTTCTCAGGAACAGATAGACGTTTTGATGCTTTATCTAACAGCTTCATTCGCTCTGTGAGAGGGAGCTCTTTTAGAGCGGGGATGTCACGAGTGGAAAAATAAAACTTCATACATTGCTCTTAAAATAAAAAACCGCCGAAACTAGACGTTGCGGCGGTCATTGTATGGCAATCTACTTGTTATTTAAACAAGGTAAGTTATGCCTTCTGTTCCATACCTGCTTTTTCCCAGAATCGAGACTTTATGCTAAACAAGCCAATCACGATTGCGATAGCAATGCTAAACAGGGCAATTTGTAAGTATAGGTTTGGCATCTCTTGCACGTTTTCGGGATCGAAGTTTCCTGAAAGTAAACCAGCGATTATGTTACCGATAGAGTAGGTCAGTACGAACACACCCATCATTTGGCCGGCAAAGCGTTTTGGTGACAATTTACTCACTGCGCTTAGTGCAACTGGACTTAAGCAAAGCTCACCAACTGTGTGTAGAAAGTATGTAGTAACCAACCACATAGGTGCTACTTTTAATCCCTGTGCCGCATACTGCGATGCCATAAACATTACAAGGAAACCCGACGCCATAATGATGATACCGACTGCACATTTAATCGTATACGACGGATCAATCATGCGCTTGGCTAAGTTAATCCAAAGTGCAGCAAAGAAAGGCGATAGAATAATGATAAATAGTGAATTAGAAAGCTGGAACCACACGGTTGGAATTGCGTCCATTCCGAACCATGAAGTAAGCAAAGAGCCGTTTTCTAGTACTCGGTCAGTATAATTTTGTGCAAACAGGTTAAGAGATGAGCCTGCTTGCTCAAAACCAGACCAGAAGCACGCCGAAGCAACACACACCAAAAACAGCGCCCACATGCGCTTTTTCTCGTTGTCGCTTAGCTTACCTTTGAAATAAATGAATCCGAAGTATAAAAAGAAGATCACAGTAAACGCGATGGCGACTTGCTGAGCAAGTACAACAGGCTCGATAACAATGGTACCCATGTGCGCTAAAACAATAACTACAACAGCGGCTGCTATAACACCAAACACACTCATCCATGCGCGCTGCTTTGCAGCACCTTCATAAGGGTTAGCTGGCGCAACAGACTCAGCAGATAGCGAACGATTGCTAAAGTAGTATTGAACTAGACCGATAGCCATGCCCACAGCTGCTGCACCAAAGGCATAGTGCCAGCCCCAGTTTTCCTGAAGGTAGCCAGTTACTAGGTAAGCAATAAGAGAACCAATGTTAATACCCATGTAGTAAAGCGCATAGCCACTGTCTCGGCGTCCATCGTCGTCGCCATATTGCTGCCCCACCATTGCTGAGATATTTGGCTTAAGTAGACCCGTACCTGTAGCAACAAGGATAAGGCCAACAAAGAATAAGTTCTGTAAGTCTATCGCCAGCACAACGTGACCAGCAAAAATAATAAGACCACCGTACCAAACGGCTTTTTTACCACCAATTAAGCGGTCTGCCAGCCAACCGCCGGGCAAACCTAGAAAATATACCGCACCGGTATATAGGCCATAGATAGCGCCAGCTGTTGCCACAGTGAAGCCCAA
Organism: Alteromonas sp. McT4-15; assembly: GCF_020515205.1. Taxonomy (NCBI): domain Bacteria; kingdom Pseudomonadati; phylum Pseudomonadota; class Gammaproteobacteria; order Alteromonadales; family Alteromonadaceae; genus Alteromonas; species Alteromonas sp. McT4-15. The sequence goes on along the minus strand of NZ_JAJALG010000003.1, from coordinate 190,577 downwards.
CCCTTGGGTTTGTAGGCTTGCTGTCATGAAAAGTACAAGAAGCGCGCGCATGCCGTAATAACTCATGCGTTCCCACATCTCTGTAAAAAATAGCGTTCTTAGGCCCCCTGGATGGCCGAAAAAGCTAGTATCGTTAGATGATTTCATAATTATATTTCTATTCCATATTGCTTATGGTTGTTATTGTAGAGCACTTATTTGCTCAGGCTCTTTGATATAGGTCCTTAGGCGGATAGCTTCTTATACTAGAGCTTGCATAAAGACACAAGATTTCGACGATAAACTTCATCAAAGGTTTGTCAACCGACTAAGGATTAATCACTTAGTCGGTTGTTGTCATTACTAGAAAGCTAAAAAAATTACAGTTCGCGGATAGTGGCAACAACAATGCGAACAATGCCATAGATAAGTAACAGTGCTACGCCAAACAGTACCAAGTTGTAAATAACGGTGGGGTAGGCGTTATCATCGGGTAAGGTGGGTGACTCAACCGTGACAAGGTGCTGAAGTTTTTGGTAGGTTTCTACCCGTGCGTTTTCAAGTGTGATTAGCGATGAGGAGTATGCCTGAATAGCCAACTGAAGTTGCACTTGCAGGTTGCTGTACTGTGCCATAAGCTCGGTGACAGAAAGTGCCTCACTTTCATCTTCGGCAGTGCTTAAGCGTTCTTTTTGTTTTTCTACTTCCTTTTGTAGGGCGGCTATTTCGCGTTTAACGTTAATTATTTCAGGCGCAGCGTCAGACATCATAGTAGACATGGTACTCAATTGCGCCTTTTTCTGTGCCAGCGTGGCTTCTAGTGAAAATGCTATTTGCTGAAATGCAGCGCCTTCGGCTGTTGGGTCTAATACGTTGTATTTTGACTGGAAGGCCAAAATGTCAGTTTTGGCCTGCTGAAGTTTCTGTTCAACAATTTCATGTTCACCTTTCGCAAATGCCAACTTCGATTTGGCTAGGTTGTTATTGATATTGTTGATGAATTGTTCAGCTTTATCGACGATAGCCTGGTTGATTACTTGTGCAAACTCAGCGTTAAATGCTCGGGTTTTTAAGGTGATTACGGAAGATGCAGAGTCAACACTGACGTCGATGTGTGATAAGTAGAATTCATAAAAGCTCTCTCGAGTGTGAGAGGTTGCCAGGCCACTAAAAAAATCAGCTTCATCAGAGATATAGTGCTCTCGAAGACCTATAGTTTCGTCTAAATAGTTAATCATATCGGCAGATTGTATATAAGCCTCAATTAACTGGCTTTCGCCTGCTGAAGCTGCGCCGGGCACACCAGCAGCCATTAATAGCGACGAGGGATCAAAGCTACTGCCACCATCAGTTGATTTTACAATAAGTTGGCTTTGACTTTCATATTGGGGCGCAGCCCAAAGAATGAGATAAAATGCGTACAATGCCCAAGGCAAAACAAGAATGAGCGTTTTGTTTTTCTTGAGAAGAGCATTGAGCTGAGTAAGAGATTTTTCCACTGTTATTTTAACCTATTTTAGTGTTTTCTTATTGTCTGCATCCTGCGTATAAACGTCGATGCCTTCTTCGAGATCGTTATAATATGTAAGCTTTCCATCATCGATAATGACAGCTGAAGTGCAAAACTCGCGAATTTGGTCTAGCTCGTGGCTTACCATGATAACGCCCGCCGTTTCACTTTTTTCTTTAAGAGATTCGCGGGCTTTCTTTCTAAAAAGCGGATCGCCAACAGATGTCGCTTCATCGATAAGGTAAATATCGAAATCAATATTCATACAGCACGCAAAAACAAGTTTCGCACGCATCCCTGAAGAGTAATTTTTGACGGGTAAGTCGAAGCGTTTATCCAATTCAGCAAAAGCTTGTACTCTTGTTTCATAGTCTGGAAGTGACGTTACATTATTGATTCGCCCAATAAAGCGAGTGTTTTCTCGCCCCGTCATTTGAGGGTGAATTCCTGTTTGCAGTGCTACTGGCCACGACATAGCTTTGTTGGTCAACACGCGGCCTTTATCGGGATATTCGCTTTTAGCAAGCATCCTAAACAAGGTTGATTTACCTGCCCCATTTTTACCTAAAATGGCCACGTTATTTTCAGTTGGAAAATCAAAATTTAGATTTCTGAAAATATACTGTGGCCCCATCTTACTTGGATAACTCTTAGTGAGATTCTCTATTCTTATCATCGAGATAGCACCTTTTTCCAAGTAATGTGGTACATCGACAAACTCAAAAAGAGTGATGCGACAGTAACTTCAATGAGAAAGCTGAGCGATACGCCTTTTTGTCCGTAGGATTCAAAACAGGCATAGCGTGCTAGCTCATTAAAATGCACGAGAGGATTCCAGGTTAAATAGGGCCAAAATTCATCAGGTAAATCTTGCAGGCTAAAAAATACACATGAGATAAACATAAGCGGCCGGGTAAGCATAGACTTTATTTTATCCACTTCCGGTACAAAAGCTGCTGCAATGGCAAACATAAGGCCAATCGAAATTGAAAATACCCAGAGCAATAAAAAGAGGCCTATTAATAGTAGCGGGTCGTGAATAGATACTTCGGTGTCCATGAGGTACATCGCTAATATTAATAATGCAACTACAATTACCTTTATTGAGAACTCCAAGAAGCCCGCGGTGATCACTGCAGATATTGGTTGCACTTGCCTAAACGCATAGAGAGGCTTATTGCGCCTTACAGATGTTGAAACAGATTGCAGACACACGGTTAGCGACTGAAGGCCAACCATTCCAATCATCATGAAGATAAAAATTGGAATAGTGTGGATATCTCCGCCGCTAACTAACCCTCTCAAATAGGAGAGTGCGAAAATAAATGCAAACGGTTCAAGAAATGCCCATCCCAGTCCAAATTTATCATTAAATTTACTTTGCAACTCACGTAGAAAAAGCGCGAATATCACGCTTCTCCATGCATAGAGTTGTTCTTTAAATGTAATCATACTGTCTATCTGTCGATAGCGTTTGCTGCAACGGCGATCTGAAAGATAATTTGCGAGACATCTTTAACCGCTTGCATGATTTTGGTGTCGATTGCAGGAAGCACGATAATTTGATCGCCAGGCTGTAGCATAGTGTGCTCGTCAGATAAAAATGTACCGCTGACACTTGCAAAGGACACATTCCCATTCTTATGCATAATAAGGATTCGCTCATCTTCAGCGCGTTCTGTAAAGCCTCCAGCCCATGCAACATAATCCTCTGTCGTCGCATCTGGGTTGAATACAACAGATTGCGGTAGCAGTACTTCCCCGCCTACATGAATGAGATCGGTGATCTCAGGTATAACAATGGTGTCATTTGGTTCAAGCAAAATATTAGCAACGTCACCGTTTTCAGACACAACTACGCGGCCTTGAGGCTCAACCTGTCGTGCTCGCGCGATAAAATCGGCAACAAGCTGTGCTTCTTGTGCTCGAATTGTACCTTCTCCCGTTGAACTTATTGGTGCGGTATACATACTTCTTTCTAAGCGTTGTAACCCTTCTTCAATAATTTCTTTTTGCTTTATCGCAACACTTTCACGCAAAAGGTAGATATTCTGAGTGTCAGATAGTTTAGTATCAACTTCAATGTGATCGAGTACGTCTATTAATCGTGCGCCCTTATCTACCATTACCTGTGAAGCGCCAGAGAAGGCACCGGCTACGTTTATACGATAAATTTGCGGTTCGTGATCGGCTACATACTCAACAGTGTCACCTGCTTTTAACGGCAAAGCCGCAAAGTCTTGAATACTCAGGTAGCGAGCAAATTGTTTATTATTACGCACACCTGCAACAGATGCATGTGAGGCGAATTCACCTGGGCGCGCAAAGTAATTTACCACGCTACCATTTAGCTCTTCATTAAGAAATTCAAAGGTAAAGCTGTTGCGCGCACCAGTTTCAACAACGATGGTATTGCCAATCGGATGCACTAAAATGGTGTCGCCATCTTTAAATGACAATTCTGGTAACTTTCCGTTTCTAAAAAACGCGTAAAGGTCGGCCGTTGCTACCACCTCGCCGTTTCTGACAACATCAATTTGACGAAAACTTCCGCGCTGGAAATCAACGCCACCAGCGCGTTTAAGGTAATAAAGTACGCTATCAGACGCCAAGCCAGCGTATTGACCAGGGCGCAAAACGGGGCCAGAAACAAATACTGAAACAGGGGTTGAGGTAAGCAGATTGACATAAATATTTACGTCATTGGTGTAGACTTGTTTGATTCTGCTTGTCACCGTTTGATTTACACTACCTGCTGGTGTATTTGCGACGCTTATTGGCCCGATATTGGGAATAAAAATATTCCCTTGATTGTCTACGGTGACTACATTTGAAAAATTGACCGCACCCCACAAATAAATAGCGATTTTATCACCCGGCGCAACAAGGTAGTTATCGTTTAAGCCTGAGGTTCTCTCAGACTCAAAACCACCGATGAATAGATTAGCCGCAAACGGAGGGTTTTCCATTGGGGCTTGAGCGGGAAATACCGTATCAATAGTAGGCTCGCCAGGCAGACGCATGCCGTTTCTAGGCTGCGTAGAAAATTGGCCCATGGTGCTCTCAACGCCAGTCGCGCCAGGAAGTGTGCGCTGGCTAGAAATATCTAATGGCGATATTGGTCTTGCAGCATTCGATGTTGTGTCGTTTTGCTGTGCACGCTGACGCAACTCTTGCAATTGCTCAATAGACTGCGCGTTTGTTACAAGAGACGTTGTCATGGAAAAAGCGCAAAAAGATAGCAGTAGCGGCGTAATTATTTTTTTCATTGTTAAACTCTCCACGGATTACTTCGCAGCCAAGGATGATGGCTCCACTAATGGTGCAATGACCTTCCATTGCCCATTTCGTTGACACGTGGTTAATCGATTTTCAATTTCTGTTTTTTGTATCCCACTGTCTTGTAACATAAAGCGTATACATTTATTACCAGTAGCCGAGATATAGTATTTATAGGCATTGTATTGCTGACCATTAAAAAGTATCTCGAATGATTCTTGGTTATTAAATAATAGATTGGCTTTGGGAATATTAATTGCATGTTCTGAGTCTGGCGTTAACGAGTAAGCCAGAGATGAATGCACCAGTGGAATATCGGCATGCGTCGTTTTAGGGGCGCTTGTGCACCCGCTTACGCTGATAGTAAGTACGACTGGAAGAATATAGCGCGTAATTTGTTTTAACATTAGCTTTGATATCCATATAGCAATTTGGCGCTAGGATACCACAAGTTTATGAAAAAGCATGTTTGTAGAAATGCCTGTAAGCGTTTTTGGAGTGACTGTAATACAGTTGCTAGGCTCTTTTTGCGAGTATGAAATGACCACAGTGGCTCTAAAAAACAAATTTGCGTTGCGTTGAAGCAGTTATTTTTACATGAGAGGGTGGTGAGCAGCGCAAATGTCTTATATCATAGTACAGTTTTCTATCCACAAACTCATAATAACGAAACCCTCATGATGTTGGATGAAATGGAAGTTGTAATTAAATGGAATCGATAGCGTTTTTAAAATCTAAATTTTTTAGCTTGCTGCAAACGTTCTGGAGCGGAACTTGCGGAGGCTCGAGGTTGTACGTTTTATGTTAGCATATTTGCAGTTTGTACCTTTGTTTACTGCATTTTTTGTGGCTCTCATACTATTAGTTGTGATGACGCCGCTAGCGCATCAATTTGGGTTGGTTGATCAGCCCTCTGCGCGAAAACGCCACTCAGGTATAGTCCCGTTGACGGGAGGCGTGGCCATTTTTATGGCAGTGTTGGTGGCAAGTGTTGCCACTGATGTCTGGATGAAAAATGATCCTCTCTTTTTTACTGCGTCTGCATTTGTTGTTTTGCTGGGCATGTTAGATGATCGCTTTGACTTAAGTGCAAAGGGGCGTCTTATGTGTCAATTCGGTGTTGCCGCTATTATGGCTTGGAGCGCGCAAAACTACATAACATCATTGGGGAATATCTTTGGTACTGGCGATGTTGTGCTTGGTATCGGCGGGTATTTTTTCACTATCATCTGTGTGGTGGGCGTAATCAACGCGTTCAATATGATCGATGGGATTGATGGTCTCGCCGGCGGGATGAGCTTGGTTATTTTGTTGACGGTTGCTGGCTTTTTGATAGCTACAGGCAATGGCGCGTCGATCATGGAACCCCTGATTATTGTCGCCGCGATCGTACCTTTTCTTGCATTTAACTTGAGTTGGAAGGGGTTCAAAGGCAATAAGATATTTATGGGCGATGCGGGCAGTATGTTCGTTGGCCTCACCATTGTTTGGTTGTTGGTTGATCATACACAGAATGAAGCAGCAGCATTCAGACCAATCACCGCAGTTTGGTTAGTAGGCCTACCCTTGATGGATATGGCTGCCATTATGTATCGCAGAGCGAGAAAAGGGCAGTCTATGCTTAAGCCTGATCGTCAGCATTTGCATAATATTTTTATGCGTGCAGGACTAAGTAGTAGAAAGTCATTAGTTGCCATTTTAATGCTGGGGGCATGCTATTGCCTGATCGGTATTTTAGGTGAAGTATATCAAGTGCCAGAACCCGTAATGTTTTGGGGCTTTATTGGTATGCTCATCGTATACAGCTTAGTTATCCAACACATTTGGAGTGTATTGCGGTTCGTTAAACGTTTTACCGCATAGCTTCAGTAAAGTCATGGAATCCTCTGTATTTTCTCTGTAACATGCTGTTTTTAAAAAGCGTAGTGTACTGCGCTTATTGTGTTTTCCCTAGCATTGTTACTATTTCTAGCCTTGGTGTCTTTATTTGAAAAATCAATTTTCCATTCTCAATAACAATTTTAAATATGAGAAAGTAGAGACCATAGTGGCGATGTCTGTCTATGAGGCTGATAATGCCCAGTGGTTAAATGAGGCTATCGAAAGTATTGAGCACCAAACTTACCGTGATTTCATGTTTATCATTGTGCTCGATGGCCCAGTTCCTGGTTCAATACTGGAGTCAGTAACCGCGGCATCTGCCCGCGATGAAAGAATTGTTCTCGTCTCTAGTGAAGAGAATAAGGGTTTGGCTACAGCGATGAATTTTGCCATTGATTTTGGCTTAAAATATCAGCCCTCCTACTTTGCTCGAATGGATGCGGACGATGTCTCTGAAGTAAATCGCCTTTCTCGGCAAATACACTATTTAAAGCGTCACAATAATATTTCGGTACTCGGTTCAGCATTAACAGAAATTAACGAACGAGGGAAAAAGGTCGGTGCTCGGGTTATGCCTGCATCTCATCGCCAGATTGTCAGAATTCTACCTAGACGTTGTTCACTCAATCACCCAACCGTAGTTGTTCGATATAATGTGTTCACTGATGGGCATCGATATGATGGGCAGCTACGTAACACGCAAGACTACTTCTTATGGATTCGACTGGCTTCTAAAGGTTATGTTTTCAGGAATCTAAAAGACAGATTGCTGAAATTTAGACGAGTCAATAATTTCTATAAACGTCGAGGTCTGAGTAAATCTCTCAATGAATTTAAGGCTCGACTCTACGCAATAAAAGCGCTGAGACAGTACTCCTTTTACAACCTTTTCTATGCGTGCGGAGTATTATCTTTACGCATAATGCCGGGAAAAGTTGTAAAATTAGCGTACAAGGTAGATAGACATTTCTTAGAAAGGTTTGGAAAGCATTGAACGCGGGTATTGTAGTCATTTTGTATCATCCAGATATTGCGCATATTAATCACTTCGTTGATATGTTCGATATAAGCTTATGGCCAATATTGCTTGTCGACAATTCTCCAACATCTTGTGAAGCGCAAATCAAGGGCAATTTAACTTATATACATTGCCCCAACAATGTGGGCATTGCTGAGGCGCAGAATATTGGGTTAAGAGCGTTATTTTCGACGTCATGCAATTACGCTTTTTTACTCGACCAAGATAGCCTTTTTACGCCTGACGTCGCTTTGACGCTCTTTGGACAATTTAAAGACGTAGAAAACAAAGAATCTATTGCTGCGCTTGGCCCTTCTATCTTCTGCCAGTTTTCAGAGTGTGTTGACCAAGGCGTTCTTCAGAAGGGTAAAGCGTATTCGGCATGTTTGAAGGAAGTAAAACAGATCATCGCCTCTGGAATGTTAATATCTAAGCATGCGTTTGAATGCGTAGGTGAAAAAGAGACAGGACTGTTTATTGACGGTGTTGATCACGAGTGGTGTTGGCGTGCGCGAAGCAAGGGGTTTAAGGTTTTTCAGTCTCAAACTGCGTGTATGCCCCACCGCCAAGGTGACGCACGCGTTAAAGTGATGGGGGTGACTTTCAAGCAAGGCTCACCAATTCGCCTTTATTATCAATTTCGCAACGTCCTTACACTGGCAAAAAGAAGTTATGTACCGCTTTATTGGAAATGTCGTCATCTTTTAGCAATACCTCTGCGTTACCTTGTTAATAGGTACTGCTTTGAGCAAGGCGATTTACGTGGCACTTACATGCGTAAAGGTCTCCTAGATGGCGTGAAAAAACGCTCAGGCCCAATTGACTAAGTTGCAATACTAAATGTGGTAAATGAGAGACACTTTACGAAATTTTTACTAGAATCACTTTCACCATTTTAGTGCATTCGCTAAAATTGAGCGCAAAAAAAGTGCTTGTTATGGTAAAAAATTAGCCAAATGCCCTGTTTTAATACAATGGCGTACCAAAATGGTAATTGGAACACCCATTGCATTACCTAAACGAGTAATGATAGATAATTCGAACACGATCTTGAAAATTGGCCACGAAATGTGTCATTGGCGTGTGACTAGGATTTTAAAAAAGGATATTAACTTATGAGTCAGGTTAAAAAAGCGGTCATCCCTGTTGCAGGTTTGGGTACACGAATGCTTCCAGCCACCAAGGCAATTCCAAAAGAGATGCTTCCGGTTGTTGATAAACCATTAATTCAGTATGTCGTTAGTGAATGTGTTGCAGCGGGCGTCAAAGAAATAATTCTGGTTACTCATGCAAGTAAAAACAGTATCGAAAACCACTTTGATACATCATTCGAGTTAGAAGCTACCCTTGAAAAGCGTGTAAAACGTCAGTTGCTAGAAGAAGTGCAATCAATCTGCCCGAAAGGCGTAACGATTATGCAAGTTCGTCAAGGTGTTGCCAACGGTCTTGGCCACGCTATTTTGTGTGCTCGTCCGGTTATTGGCGACGCGCCCTTTGCCGTAGTACTTCCAGACGTCATCATTGATGATGCTGCAAGCGATCCTAAAAAAGATAATTTAGCGGATATGGTCGCTAAGTTTAATACGAGTCGCGTAAGTCAGGTAATGGTTGAACAGGTACCACAAGAAGATATATCAAAGTTTGGTATTGCCGACCTTGACGGAGCATCTATAGCACCCGGTGAATCAGCTAAAATCCATAAAATGGTAGAAAAGCCGCCATTGGATGAGGCACCGTCTGACTTAGCCGTAGTGGGGCGTTATGTACTTTCTGAAAAGATTTGGGACTTACTTGAATTCACACCGCCAGGCGCGGGTGGAGAAATTCAGCTAACAGATGCTATTGATGCGCTGATGAAACTTGAACAAGTTGATGCCTATTACATGAAAGGTAAGAGCCATGATTGTGGTAGTAAGCTAGGTTATATGAAAGCGAACGTAGAGTACGCACTTCGTCATCCAGCACTTGCAGATGAATTTAAAGAATACCTTGCTTCTGTTGTTGGCTAGCGCTACTTTAGTTTACAACTCCTATTGAAAATGCGCCTACTTAGGCGCATTTTTTATTTCTACGGTTTTACTTCTACATACTGTTGTATTTTCGACAACATTTTCTCGCCAATTCCTTTTACTTGCGTAAGTTGCGCAACTTCCAGAAAGGGGCCAATCTCTTCTCGATATTTAATAATCGCTTGTGCTTTAGCGCTACCTACGCCAGGCAGAGAGGTTAGCTGCTCAATAGAAGCATTGTTCAGGTCAATTCGCTTGCTCGTCACCTCACTGTATGTAGAAGGGCTGTCATCATCATTGAATACTGCCGCTGTTGCTACAGGTGATTGTATTGTTATTGCTACTAATGCAGCTAAACCAATTAGTCTTTTCTTCATTGTCATTCCTTGTCATGCATTTGTAATGCTGTTGTTCCGAGAAAGGCACGCATTACATCGTAGTAGATTTGCGTACAAAATGTGTACAAGTGAGATGGTACGAAGTTTGAGAGAAAAAGGTAGACCAGTTTTAGTACAGTTTTATCGAGGGTAAAAAAATAGCGAGCACACGCTCGCTATTTTAAATATGAATATCACATGGTTACTGCTAGTTGCAGTAACCAATGATCTTTATAGACGCTCTAGAAGCGCTTCTGTGAATTCAGTTGTACCAGCTTCACCACCAAGGTCGCGAGTAGTACGATCACCCGTTTCAATCACATCTTTAAGTGCTGCGCGAATTTTCTCAGCTTTGTCACCCATATTAAGGTATTCAAGCATTTGCGCCGCAGCAAGAATTACTGATGTAGGGTTTGCAAGGTTCTTACCTGCGATATCTGGTGCAGAGCCGTGAACCGCTTCAAAAATTGCACAATCTTCGCCGATGTTCGCACCAGGTGCCATACCAAGACCACCTACAAGACCTGCACAAAGATCTGAAAGGATATCACCAAATAGGTTGGTAGTTACAATTACGTCGAACTGATGAGGGTTCATAACAAGCTGCATACAGCAGTTATCTACGATCATCTCTGCAGATTCAATATCTGGGTAACGCTCACCAACTTCACGGGCTACTTTTAGGAACAAACCTGAAGTTGATTTAAGGATATTTGCTTTGTGAACAGCGGTTACTTTCTTGCGACCTTCACGGCGAGCAAGCTCATAAGCAAACGTAACGATCTTTTCTGCGCCGTCACGAGTAATTTTACTCATTGCTTCAGCTTCATTACCGTCTTCAGAAACAACCTGACCAAGACCTGAGTACATGCCTTGCGTGTTTTCGCGAACCGTAATGATATCGATGTCTTCATAACGGGCTTTGGTGCCTTTGAATGACATTACAGGGCGAAGGTTCGCATACAGTTTGAACTGCTTGCGAAGGCTTACGTTAATTGAGGTGAAGCCTTCACCTACTGGCGTAGTTAGAGGACCTTTCAGTGCAACTTTGTTTTTTGCAATAAGGTCTAGCGTTTCTTGTGGTAGAAGCTCACCGTGCTCTTCTAATGCCACTAAACCTGCATCGGCATAATCATAGGCAAAGTCACAGCCAACCTTATCTAGAATTTTTGTGGTTGCATCGATAATGTCCGGGCCAATGCCGTCGCCACGAATGACTGTAATGCGTTGCTGAGTCATGTTGAGGGATCCTCTGATAATTCTGTTGTCAAAATCGTTAGGTTTAAATTGTAGTCTGGCGAGCGAAATGCGCCAAAGTCTGCCTGCTAGCTTATTATAATTGATTTTGTAGGGATGTTGCGTAAAGCAGCGCAAAAGTTGCCGTATTTTATACGATAGTCGGCGCAAGTTATAGCCACTTATCGAGATTTATTCGCATAAACCGTATTTACAAAAATGATGAACAATAAAGGTCGATGTACTTTTTTAAGCGAGCGGGCAGAAAAGTAGCGCCGATTGGGATGTGATTATCGATTGTATGTCTTTTTGACTAAGCGAAAGTTGATTTAAAAGTGTTTTAAACGTGATGTCTTGGCCTAAAGTAAAAATGTTGCCATGAAATAGACTGATTTTTCCAAGTGCAAACGCCAGTTGCATGAGTGCGTGTTCTTTTTTCAATGACGATGGAATCTCTTCATTTTGCTTGTTGCAGTGATGAATAACGGCACGCCATGAGGCACTTTGATGCCAGTTCCCAGCAAGCTCACCTGCACTCGTTATCCAAGGTATCTCACTCTTAACGTGAAAAGCGTGATTAAATGAAAAGGGTTTTTCTGGGTTTACAGGAAGCTTACGCGCTATTTTCAAACCAGGTAGGGTAAAAAGCGGAGAGCACAAAAATGTCATTGTTAGCGCTGCAGATTGAGGGCTGAATTTGGTATTAGTCATACTGGCAACGGAACTGGCTATTGCGCAGCAAAGCAATGTAAATTGCTTGCACGTTGACATAAGTGGAAATTGTTTTTGCGTGAGCCTTTCCATTAAAGCAAACTGAACGAGCATGTCGCCAACGCGTTCAATGCCATAGGTCATTACGGCCTGTTTTATATTTTTAACCTGTAACTGTAGCCGGTTGTCCTGACTCGCGGTATGCATTAGAAATCGGTTAAAGGATTCAACGTTTTCTATTTTCTCGCACAGTGAGGGAATTTGGCAATCCCGCTTTTGTAACTCATCTATGATGGCGGTAAGTGAAGCAGGCGGAGCTTGAATTGCATATGTGGCTGGTAGAAATCCGTTTCCTCCCTTGTACTGCCTGTTGTCAGAGGTTTGGGAATATAAGGCTACCAAGTGTTCGTAGGGTATAAATAGCGGTTTTGGAAACATCAAACGAGTGAATGGTTGCCATGTGCCATCTATATCATTATCACTTAATGCAATAACAAAAGCGTGATCTTTCTGGATATCAACAACTACGCCAGCCTTGCCGCCAACGAACACTTTCGCTCCAGGACCGGCGCGTGTAAAAAGCGTAGCGAGATTTGATACGAGCGCTCTGTGTAATGGAGCAATATTTCGGACGACAATTTCAAATATCGTACTGGCACTGGAATTGACACTCCTTGTTGCGCACAATCGCGAAATTACACTCAAGCGTTGCGCTTGCGTTAACCGCAAGTCAGCCAACATACGACGTAAACTAGCAGTATTAGCAAATGCTTTCTGCAATCGAATGATGTCGCGCCAGACAAACAATTGGCGCTTGGTTAAAAAGCTTATAAGTGCTTTGCGTTCCTCGTGCACGCTATTCGTAGTGATCCAGTGCGTTGCAAGTAGTGCGGCAATAATGTGTTGAAGGTAGTGCTCGTTAAACTGATTTAATTTTCCAAATAACGCAAGCAATAACACATGCCGTGAAATTTCACTCATCGGTGTTTCAATATGAATGATAGGTACAACAATAGCGGGATCACTATTAACGATTGTTAAAATCCGTTTCGCATTCTTGAGCCAGTGATTAACACACTGGTCTATTGGCGTTGAATGTTTGGGAGGGTGTACAAGACGCGAAAGGGCGGAAATGATATTGTTCACTTCCATTTAAACTCAACTATTTTGATAGCTTGAGTAGGCCCCTTCACCCCACGCTATGAGCTTATCATTCTCAAATAAAAGCGGTGTGCATTCGTCCTGGGTTGTTAATCCGTCTGCTCTAACGTGTTGGGTTCTAAAGAACATAACTTGAATAACGGTCGCGCCTTGTTGTTTCGCTTCCGTAATATCTGGCGTACCAAGCAGAGCGAGCACCTCTTCACGGGTGCTACCGAGTTTTAGCTTGGTAATTTGAACACGGTTGTATTCTTCACGGTCTTTCCAGTCCATATTTTCAGGTTTGTCTGGATAAAATGCGATGACCATAAAAACAAACACCGCATACAATGCAATGCCAGCCAAAATTAAACGAATAACTTTGCTATTCATAACCGTTACTTCTCGTGTTCTTAACGCTATGTAGAGACGCGTTTTTAGCCCATATAGTCGTTAAAACCCTATGAGCGTATAAAAATATAAGATAACAAATACAGGCAGATCGTTACTGTAGGCACACTGCATAACAAATTCGGTAACAATCTATCAGTTAGTGTAACCTAAATTTGTCTGTAAACATAAGTGCCAAACGTAAGCAAATGCGTCGTGTTATGCTAAAAATGTAAAAAATTGCTTATGCTTCTTTAACCACGTAGCAGGGTTTGTAAGCAGAGCCTGGTAATTTCATTCGATGTTGAGCAACAAACGATTCAAGCAGGGTATCTACTTTTTGCATTAATATCGCGTCACCCGTAATCTCAAAAGGACCGCGTTCTTTAATCTGTTTAATGCCCTCTGCTTTAACGTTACCAGCGACGATGCCCGAAAACACTTTTCGTAAATTTGCTGCTAGATCACTTTTACTCTGGTTATGATTAAGTTGAAGTGCAGCCATACTTTCGTGTGTTGGCACAAAGGGCTGTTGAAAATCGGCTTCAATTTTAAGTGACCAATTGAAACTGAAAGCATCGCCCATAGCCCCCCTAAATTTTTTCACTTTTTCTAAACCTGTGCACAGTATTCGTGCTACTTCTTCAGGATCATCCACAACAATTTGATACTTATCCTGGGCTTCGCTACCTAGTGTTTCACCAATAAAAGTATCGATTGCCTCAAAGTAGCCTTCACTGCCAGCGGGTCCTGTCAGTACTACCGGAAAGGGCTGTTGTGCGTTGCGCTCATTCATTAAAATTCCCAAAAGGTACAGAAGTTCCTCTGCCGTACCTACACCACCAGGAAATACGATAATACCGTGCCCCAAGCGAACAAATGCTTCAAGACGTTTTTCAATATCCGGCATGATGATAAGTTCGTTCACAATAGCATTAGGAGGTTCAGCTGCAATAATACTTGGTTCTGATATGCCAATATAGCGACCTGATTTATGTCTTTGTTTGGCATGACCTATAGTGGCACCCTTCATTGGCCCTTTCATGGCACCAGGGCCGCATCCGGTACAAATATGCATATCGCGCAAGCCCAGTTGGTAGCCCACTTCTTTTGTATACTTATATTCAACCTGATTGATTGAGTGGCCGCCCCAACATACGATGGTATTTACTCCATCGTTGCCTTCAAGTGCCTGTGCGTGGCGTAACATGTCAAATACCATGTCGGTGATTTCAGAACTGTCGGCTGGGTGAGCTTGATGCAAAAACGCGTATTTGTTGCCCATATAAAGCAAGTCACGAAGAACCGCAAACAAGTGTTCATGCACTCCTCTGACCAACTTATCGTCAACAAAAGCAACTTCTGGCGGGTTCACAAGCTCAATCTTAACGCCTCGCTCTCTTCGAATCAGTCTGATATCGAAGTTTTCATATGGCGCAAACAGGGTTTCGTAATTGTCTTCATCAACACCACTGTTGAGTACCGCTAAACTACAATTCCTGAACATAGAGAAAAGTTCACTATTGGTCGTGTCTTGCAATTTAGCTACTTCAACTTGAGAGAGCTGGCTCATTGAACCAACAGGGTTAAGCTGCACTTTTTTCATACATCTGCGTCCTATTGCGCAGTACTTAAATCCGTCACTACGCGATTACGGCCATCTCGTTTGGCTTGATAGAGATACTCGTCTGCGCGCTCGAAAACAGATTCAGTACTGTCATTTGTATTGAAACACGTAGCGCCGAAAGAGGCGGTTATCTTGACTTTTTCCTGTTTAAATTTGAAAGGCATTGAAGCAAGTTTATTGCGTAACGTGTTGAGTTTATCTTCCACCATTTCAATAGTGGTATCTGGGAAGAGCATAACAAACTCTTCTCCGCCCCAGCGTGCAATAAACTCTGGGCGTTTTAAATGCTGTTTTAAAAACTTACTCACTACTTGAAGTGTTTTGTCACCAGCAGCATGACCAAATCTATCGTTAACCGACTTAAAGTGATCAATGTCGACAACCGCTACCGCCAGGGGCTTACCTGTTTCTTTATATTGCGCAAAGGCCTCGTCTAACTTCTCATTGTATGCTTGTCTATTTGGTAAACGAGTTAGCGAATCGGTGCGACTTTGCATTACTTGTTCAGCGAGTTTTTTCTTGTATACACTTGTTTGCTGTTGCAGCGTATCTATTTTTTCCTGCATAGAAGAAAGCAACGCCATCAAAGCTTCTTGGCCTTGTTCGTCGTTGTTTTGTTGTTCACTTAGGGTGTTAACAAGGTTTTGCACACAAAATTGAGTTTGTTCTTTAAGTGTCTCTAACGAATCACTTACCGACACGGCTTCTTCAATACTATCGATATGAGATTTTAGTTGTTCATTGCCCGCTTTGCGCTGTTCAAACTGGCTTTGGCTGCCCTTTATACTCTCACCCACTTCATCGTTTATCTGACCCAGTGAGTTATGTAAGCTCTGAATCACTTTTCCGGTGAAACTGGCCTCTGACATAGCGTCCTGCACAATCATACGTAAAATAACAACGCAACTTTTCAGTAACTGATCTTCGTCCATGCCTTGTTCTAGTCGCTGCTTGATATCCATTAGTTGTTTATCATTAGGCTTCTTTTGCGCATACGACGCTATCAGTTGATTCAGCTCAACCAATATTGAACGATAGTGTGGGTTTTCATTTTGTGTAGAAGCACTCGTCCCCGGCTCTAAGGCTATTTCTTTTTCAGAATGTTTTAGGCCGACAATTTTCTTGTTTAGTGCAATGCGGTGAAGTGCAATCGCTTTAGAGAAAAGTTTATAAATTCCAAAGATATCGTTATGTGGTTGATTTAACTTTATAAGCTCATTGGTGGTGAGGGTCTTTAGCTCTTCATCTTCAAAAACAATCTTCTGCAATTGCTTCATTGCGTCTTCAAGTGAAGAGAGCGTTTCGACACTGTATTTTCTAAGCGTTACTTCTTGATGTTGAAGCGCTTTATTTAGCTTATCAATACTAACTGCAGCAAGGCTGAAGTTAGGGGGGCCAGAAAGGTGGCCGCGCAACGTCCGAAGCTCGTCATCAAGTTTGTCGGAGAAACCTTCATAAAACGCTGAGAGCCTCACAATAAATTGGCAAAGAAGCGCGTTATTTTGTTTTAGAGCCTGTAGTTGTTTTGCTTCCATTATTTTCGTCTTTATAATTTAGCTTAGCCTGAAACGAGTAACTAGTGCTGCAAGTTAACAACTCACAAGCTACTGGCGTGCTTGACGGTAATTCCCATAAGGCGCTTCAAAATTAGAACGGAAAGGATTGATATCCAAACCGCCTCTTCGTGTATAACGTGCGCACACTGTTAACTTTTCTGGGGCACAGTGTTGCATAATGTCATTATATATACGCTCAACACATTGTTCGTGGAACTCGTTATGTTGGCGAAAACTAATCAAGTATTTCAGTAAACCTTCTCGATTAATTTTATTGCCTTCATATCTTATTTGAATACTAGCCCAATCTGGCTGACTTGTGATCAAACAATTTGATTTAAGTAGATGAGATACAAGCGTTTCATTAACAATCTCAGTTGAAGGTGATAACGATAAATACTGTGTATTGGGCGAATAGTCAGTAATTTCTATATCCAAATCATCCAACAGTTCTCCTGCAAACTCCCTAAACTCCAGTTGCCCAAATGCACTAGGCAAAGTGAGTGTGACTTCCACGGGTTCGCCGGCGCAAGCAGAAAGGTCTTTGGTTAACGTCGCTTTTACGTCATCTGCAGAGTTAAATTTAGTTTGATTGAAACTGTTTAAGTACAGTTTAAATGATTTAGACTCTATGAGGTTTTCAGACGAAATCGGAACATTACACTCAAGGATAGCAACATGAGGCTTACCCTTCGCGTTTAGCCAAGAAAGCTCATAGCCAGTCCAAGTGTCAACACCAGTGAAAGGTAGCGATTCACCAAGGCTTAATGTATCGCGACTTAAGCTTCTTGGTACGCCTTGTAGCAAGCCGGGGTTGTACTCGTATTCGTACTCAACTTGTTTTCCTAACGAAAGATCATCAGGTGCTTGAATTGAAATTTTCTCGAATGTGTTATCCGTTGACATACTAACCTTTATAAACATCATTGGTATGGCTTCACGTTTTGTAAAACCAAAGCTACCAAAACGAAACTGATATTGAAGAACGTACTACGTACTATAGGTATAGTGTACCCCAAAATAGTATGAGCGTGTTGACCTTTGCGGTACACGGTTCGCATATTTCATGCGAGTTTCAGGCAATAAACAAGGTACGTGGTTTGGTTATTCCAAATAAGCGCCGAGTGAAGTAGTATGACGCTCGCTTGGGTAAACCTTGCAAGCAGCTGCAAAAACGTAGCGCAAAGGTCAGCGCGTTCTATGGTAACTTCACAATGACACTAACTATAATTGAACAATTAGATAATTTTGTATCATCTTATGTCGAGCTCGGTGAGCCGGATAAACTTGTTATACCTTACGATGAAGAGTGGCCTTCAGAATGTTACGTTGAAAGTGAGTCTGGCATGGCGAGTAATCATGGCAGCAGCCAAGAAAAGGGCATGGTTGCATGGAGGCCAGTGCGTCAAACTGAGATACTTTCTTTTAGCAATGTTGAAGACGCGATGTCGCTTACTCTCGATCCGCAATACTGTGTGTTTTTTACTCGCTACTTTAGTGACAGTTTAAAAGCTACAGCTCCACAAGGTGACTGCGAACTTCTTCAAGTGTGGAATAAAGACGATTTTGAGCGTCTGCAGCAAAACCTCATCGGTCATTTATTGATGAAGCAACGCCTTAATCAAGCGCCAACTTTGTTTTTCGGATTAACAGACGAAGAAGATTTCATTTTGACGGTTGTTAATGAGACGGGGGAAGTTGCTCTTGAGCAGGTTGGTAAACCTGCACAAAAGATTCTTGCACCGTCATTAGCTCACTTTGTCGCTGACTTAAGCCCAAGGCTCTAAATAGCAGAAATTATTGTGGTTTGTTAAGCAATGCTGAAAGGGATTGCTTTAACGCTGCCACCTCTTGTTCCAGAATTATCACGCGCTTTTCTAACGCCGACTCGTGCGTTTCTTTATTCTTAGTCGGGACATGCTGTGAACCTAGTTCACTTTCCTTCGACGCATTAAAGCGTTTAATCGCCTCAATAGCATCTGTAACAGAAGCCTTAAAGGGGGCTTTCGAGCGAAGAATTCCTACTGAAGGTGTTTTACCCTCACTATGCATTTTTTGGCAGATGATAATAAGCTGTTGAATGTTGTCCATAAAATTCGCAATGAGAAGTACGTAATGACTAGTGTAAACGGGTATTGCGGTCAATTTAACTAAAATTTTGTCATATTCACCAATTTTCTTGACAAAATATGTGTTGCTCATTTAAATAATTTAATTAAATCAATGCGTTATGTTTTGGCGCCATTCTTGATTGTGTCTGGTTACGAATCTAACTCAAAAGAACGCATCAAAAGCTCGATAATCAGTAGTATTCAGTTACCGTTCATTCGAGCTTCAGTAAATTTAAAAAAGTAAAATGTTTCAACAAGGAAAACACATGAAAACGCTTCTTATTTCAGCTGCTTTGGCTTCTTCAGTACTTCTTTCTGGTTGTGTGGTATCTGTCGGTGGTGGTTCAGACAGCCACTATGGTGCAGATTGGGAAGATAGAGAGTTCAATAACCGCAAACATATTGCTAATTTGGAGACAGGCACAGCATATGAAAGTGTTTTGCGCAAAATGGGTGTAGCTGACTTTAACGAATTATTTGAAAAGCAAGATGGTACATACCGCGTGCTTTATTATCGTACACAAAAAACAATGGGCGATGGCATCACAACCAAAGATGAGTGCACACCGCTGGTATTCAAAAATGGTAGTCTGATTGGTTGGGGAGATAGTGCATACAGTCTCATGCACTAATACCGATTCATGATATTGGCCTTTGAGAGAGTGCCCTATTGCTTGTTATAGGGCCTTTAGCGCAAAGGTCAATATCTCATTCTCGTTTTATTTCTTCCTTTCTTTTTCTTTCCTTTCTAGCTTTGGTTCTTCGTATTCGCTCTCGGTTTTAACAAAAAGTTAACATTTTTTGTTTTTTAGCGTAGGCTAAAGTTTAATCAAGGGCGCTGTTTGCTTGTGTGTACTAAACTCATCGCCTATTAAGTAAGTAAAAATGGTGTGTCGTATCATTTTGCTCAACCTATAATGCTTGCCGGACAGTGAGGAACTCTTCATGACAACAAACGCTTCTACAAATGCAATAGCGCCCATTCATGAGAGCGTTAAAGCGGTCTATCTGTGTGTGGATGATCTGAAAGTCGCGGCATCGATTTTGTATAATGCCTACGTTGACGACCCACTTTTTGTCGAGATCTTTCAAGCAGAAAAAGAAGGGTACGAAAGTCGACTTCGCTCAGCTATTCGCGAAGAATTAAATGCTTTTTGGGTAGCAGAACAACCCATGATTGGATTATTTGATGATGACCGTTTAATAGCCTTGGCGTGCCTCACCTCACCCGATGCTGCTTTTGGCTCGGGCCGTTACTGGCATTGGCGTCTAAGAATGCTATTAACTGCCGGTTTGTTCGGTACTAAGCAAATGCTTCAAAAAGAAGAAAAGGTGCGCGCATTGGTACCAGCAGACAACTTTCACATGCTGAGCTTTATTGCGGTCCACCCAGATTATCAAGAGCATGGTTTAGGTCACATTTTGCTCGGCGCAATCGACAGTGTTGTTGGTGAAGATAATAAGAGTGAGGGGGTGGCGGTATTTGTCACAGTACCTAAGCATCGATCTTTCTTTGGTGATGACAATTATAGCGTAGTGGGAAATCTGACGCTTTCTCATGTTAACGGTGAAGTTATGTTTAGAGCGCAAAGAAATTCATCCCATTAAAAGAATTTTCGTTCGCTTTTTGTACTTCCAGTTTCAGAAAAGTATGTTGGTGAGCGACCAACACTTTTCTGTATTCACCCCTTTCTCCCTAACGCCTCATTCGTTTGTAAGACATTTCCTACAAAATATGTGAGTGATCTTACCTTTTTTTTGAAGCTTAAAATTATACTAAAGTATAAAGCTTTTGATTTTTATCGTTTTTTTATTAATTAGCCGAAAGTAGAAGAAAATAGTTCATTAAAATCGTGTAATTCCATATGGCGGTAATAATTAGAAGGGATACTATGAAGATGTCACAGGGAATCACGACGAGTCAGGAAGATTGAACAGGGACGACCTAGGACAACTTAAGGATGAGAATCTCACATGGCGGTGAGTACAGGAAAAGGAAACACAGCGAGGATGCTGTAATTACACGGATTTATGGACTGTAAGGGACTTAACGGATTAATTGAGTGACGGGATGTCACGACAGGATGTAGCAGGAAGCCCGAGTTCAGGAAGAATTTGCACGGACGAGCAAACCAAGGAAGACATGAGGACACGCCAAGGATTGGTAAGACTGTAGCAGGAAGTACAGTGAAACATGGAGCAACGGAAAGGACTGTCAGCGGAGTCTGACATAGGACAGCCCTAGGATGGGGAACGCTGTATGAAGGATGTACAGTAAGTCATGGAGAAATGGAAAGGGACCTACGCAAGGACGGGTAGCTCGCACAGGATGTCGCGAGATTAGAAGGAAAGGGGCGTATACGGATTTTAATCGGGAAGATTTTAGTTGCAAGGGATCGCAGAGAGGGAAACTCAAAATTCCAAGAAAAAGGGGAACCGTTTGGTTCCCCTTTTTTTACCTATTAGTGGGCGAGTAATACGTACAACCTGCGCACAATGATCTCATAGTACGTCACGCATTCTGCTTAAACACGATGCGGTGGGACTTCAGTGCGCACAATGCGTAATCCAACCAACTCTACCTGTCCACTGTATCTATCCTCTCCATTACTGGAAAATTCGAAATTAAATGAACTATGCCAATCAGGTTTTCCATATTTAAACGAAAAGCGGGTTTTGGCGCGCGCGACGCTCAACAACTGAAGCTGATGTGTATTGCAATAGTGTGTTAAGTATTTATACGTGGCCTCTGAAATTGCGCGAACTCGCCAAAATTGATAAGCCGCAAATGCAATAACCAGCCAAACTACAAGTTCTAATAGTGTCATGTCACTTTCTCGCTTGAGCAAAGAGTTGATTGAATGCTTTCATCAGACTTTGAGAATGAGTAGAAGAATGAAGCAAAGTCAACACTTGGCGACGTAACTTGGGGATTTGAACTAAGTCAGAAAAAAAGCCTGAAAATAGCGCGCCATTGTGCCCTTCTTTTTCGTCCACTTTCGCCGCCTGTTCTAAAAATACTTCTAGCAGCACTTCATCCATTTGTTCGAAATGCCGTGCGGCTATTACACTTAAAATATCTAGACGTGAAGATACTTCTTGTCTTAAAAGTGCAACTAATTGCGTATTAATGCGCTTAGAAAAAACATCACTGGAGAGTGCACGCAGAGCGCTAAGTGAAACATCACCGCTGATTTGTAGGCGTTCGATTGCAAATGTTTCTATCTGCTCTGGCAATGAGATGTTTTCACTCATCTCTAAGAAGGTATTGAGAAAAACGTCCGAATAAAGCGCCTTGTTAGTGCAAAACGCGCTAACGATGGCGTCATAGTGTTCGTGGCTTTTGAGACCGTGAACAAAGTCAGCGACACTTTGCATTGATATTTGTTGCCAATCGACTAATTGAGGCGCCTTTATATACGCTTCTACTTTTTGAGCATCTTCACTAAGTGGTTGTTTAAGCGTGTGTTTCACGAATGCGTTAAACTGAGCAAGTAGAGATTGACCAGGGACGAAGGAATACGGATTATCTGGTAGCGTTTGCGCTTTTTCAGAGTCGTCGGCGACAGATTGCCCCAAAGCATCAACGATGATTTCTAAAAAATGATTTCGTGTTGCGGATACAACCAACCCTTGCTCATCAAGCGGTAACTTAATAAACCAAATGTAATGCTGATTAGAAGCGCGTTTATTCCAAAAAACAATACCAAACCACGCATGCTGCTGACGAGGATAGGGGGCGTAGGCGCTGCCATTTTCAATATCTAAGAACTGTTGGCTATCAAGAGGGGTTAGTCTGCGACCCATGTCAAATACTTGATATTCTGTACCAGCGTGTAATAAAAACTCGCTAATTGAATTTATGCTATTGGCGCTCATCGTGTATTCCGAAATTACTGCTAATGTTTTTGCTTTAAGGCGCAAGTTTATCACAGCTGTTGTTTTTTCTGACACGCCCAGCGAACTTTGTTTCCTATGCTATACTGCGCCGCAATTTTAGTATTTGAAAAAATTTGCAGTAAGCCGTTAAACGAGGTGACGTCAACAGTGTCTTATATTGCTTTAAGCGCAGCGCTTGATGTATTGGAAATTACAATGCAAAAGGCAAGCTTGTGGCCTGAACAGGTGCCTACAAAAGAAGCATTGCAAAGTAGTGAACCTTTCGCAATCGACACCATGCCATTTGAAAGCTGGTTGGCATTTATATTTATTCCCAAAATGCGCTTGATTGTGGATGAGAAGATGCCTATTCCACCGATGAATATCGCCCCTGCCGCTGAGGTCTATCTTCACTCAACTAATGAAGACTCTGCGGGTAAAGGCGTTGTGGAACAATTGCAGCGAATAGATGCTATTGCGAAGCAATATCAGGTTACCTTTAAAAATATCGATGGGAAGTACAGCTAGTGGAAGCGTTAAGTCTCAGTAGTAAAAAACTAAATGTGCTTTTTCAAGATGAGCATGTAGTGGCAATTGATAAACCGCCTGGCTTATTGGTGCATCGCAGCCCCATTGATAAACATGAAACGGTTTTTGCAGTGCAAACCCTTCGCGACCAACTTGGCAAACATGTTTACCCCGCTCACCGGTTGGATAGACCTACATCTGGCGTTTTGCTATTTAGTTTTAATTCAGAAATTGCTGCCCAGCTTGGCAAGCAAATGATGGAAAAACAAGTGACAAAGACGTATCGCGCTGTTGTTCGCGGCTTTGTACATAATACTGGTCTTATCGACTATGCACTAAAATATCGCTACGATAAAATTGCAGATAAACACAAACGCCCCCAACAGCCACCTCAGCAAGCAACTACTGTGTATGAGTCAATCGCACACTTTGAGGTGCCTGAACCAGTAGGCAAGTATCAAAGTGCTCGATATTCGTTAGTAAAGCTTCATCCTAGTACGGGGCGCAAACATCAGCTAAGACGTCACATGGTGCATATTCGTCATCCCATCATTGGTGATACAACGCATGGCGACGGCAAACAAAACAAATTCGCAAAGGCATACTTTAATTTTGCTAACTTGGCCTTAAGTTGTACTCATATGGGCTTTACGCATCCTGTTACTGGCCAGTGGGTGGATGTGAATACGGGCATGCATCAAGAGATGCAAAGGCTAGTAGATACATTGCAGCCATTTAAAATAACGAAGTAACATGCACGCTTAAGTATGGTGTTCGCTTGTTGCGAAAGTAATAAATTTATTATGAATTAAAAGAGGTAAAAATGGCGACATTAACGATAATCGCGGGCACGGTTTACGGTAATGCTCAGCATGTTGCGGAGCAAGTTGAAGAAAACTTAGCACAGCAGGGGATAGACTGCGTTCTAGAAAGTGATCCTTCAGTTACTGACTTTACAGACGCCGACGCCCTACTTGTTATTACGTCAACCACTGGGCAGGGCGATGTGCCACCTAATCTGGAATTTGTATTTTCTGACTTGAAGGATGAGTCGCCAATGTTAACAGGGAAGCCATTTGCAGTGGCGGCATTAGGTGACAGCAGCTACGGGGAAAGCTTTTGTGGCGCGGGTAAGCAATTTCAAGCATTACTTGATGAACTTCAAGCGACTGCCGTTGCAGATTTATTAGAAGTTGATGCAATGGAGACATTAGAGCCAGAGAAAGACGTGGTTGAGTGGGTGAATAGCATTAAAGATAAGTTAATCGCGTAAAGACAAAAAAAATGGCGCGTTAAGCGCCATTTTTCGGATAAATCGCTACCTTCAAAAGGCTATTCAACACCGCGAAGTAAAGCGTTAATACCTACTTTAGCGCGAGTCTTTGCATCAACTTTCTTAACAATGATTGCAGCGTACAAGCTGTACTTCCCGTCTGCACTTGGCAAGTTGCCTGCAACAACCACAGAACCCGCAGGTACTCGACCATAATGGATTTCACCGGTTTCTCGATCATAAATACGCGTGCTTTGACCGATATAAACACCCATAGAGATTACTGAGCCTTCCTCGACGATTACGCCTTCTACAATTTCAGAACGCGCGCCAATAAAGCAGTTATCTTCAATAATGGTCGGGTTAGCTTGAAGCGGCTCTAGAACGCCACCAATCCCCACACCACCAGAAAGGTGAACATTTTTACCAATTTGAGCACATGAACCAACAGTTGCCCATGTATCTACCATAGTGCCTTCATCTACAAACGCACCAATATTGACATAAGAAGGCATGACCACTGCGTTCTTACCCACGAAAGTACCCGTACGAACGGCCGCTGGCGGAACGATACGAGCGCCATCTGCAGCAAATTGCTCAGCAGTATAGTTGGTATATTTCAGTGGTACCTTATCGTAAAATTTGCTTTCAGCACCTTCAATTATATCGTTATTATGTAAGCGGAAGAAAAGCAGTACAGCTTTCTTTAGCCACTGGTGTACTACCCACTCGCCAGCTATTTTTTCAGCAACACGCGCTTTACCAGTGTTAAGTAGCTCAATAGCTTGTGCTACTGCGTTTTTAACATCTTCAGGTGCCGACGTTGGGCTAATGCTGTCGCGATTTTCGAAGGCGTCTTCAATAATGGCTTTCAATTCATTCATGGTATCGTGATATCTTCAAGTTGATCGAGTTTAAACAGTATACGCTTTTTAAGGCTTACCTGTTGTTCTTGGGTTAATGCTTTGCCAGATTCATTGCTGACAATAAAAATGTCTTCCGCGCGTTCGCCAATGGTGGCGATTTTTGCAAGCTTAAGTGTGGTGTTGGTATCGACGAAAGCGTGTCCAATTTTAGCTAAAATGCCCGGTGCGTCCAGCGCTTCTAACTCAACAAGTGTCGCTTCGTCGTTAAGCGTGAAAAATCGCACTTTAGTTGGCACATCTAATTGCTTCATTTGACGCGGTAGTTTGCGCTTATTCTCATGGGAACGGCCTGGCTTTTCTAATTGCGCCGATATGGCGTTCTCGATAGAGGCGATGCGCGAGTCTGATGTTAATCGCGTTCCGTCGTTTTCTAAAATTAGCATGCTATCGAACACATAGCCGTCGCGAGTCACCGTAACATGTGCATCATGGATTGAGCAATTACGACTATCTAACACCGAAGCGACTTGGGCAAATAACGCTTTTCTGTCTTTTCCATAAATCAGAAGCTCAGTTCCGCCCTTAGCACTATTATCATTTGCTTTGACTAACAGGCCGCTATGCTCAGGTGTAAGCCAATCGTCTTGCGCCTTTAAAATTTCGTCAGTGTGCCACGCAATTTGAGTTGGTTTAAAGCGCACAAAATAGTCATCATCCAAACGTGCCCACAGTGCATCAATTGCTATTGGGTCGATAGCGCGCTCCTGCAATATTTGACGCGCTTGGTGTTTGTGAGTGGTTACTCTCTCATTAAGCGTAACTTGGCATTGCAAGCCATTATCTAATGCTTTTTGAGTCATTAAATATAATTCGCGTAAAAGCGACGCTTTCCAGTCATTCCACAAGTTATCGTTAGTTGCACGTATATCTGCAAGCGTTAGCGTGTAAAGCAGATTTAAGTGGTTATGGCTTCTTACTGCGCCAGCGAACTCACTGATAACGTCAGGGTCATAAATATCGCGACGCTGTGCTACTACACTCATAAGCAGATGATTTTCGACTAACCAAGCAATCATTTCAGCGTCGTCACTTGGGATATCGTGCTGCTTGCAAAACTTCGCAACATCTTGTGCGCCAAGTGTCGAATGATCACCATTACGGCCTTTGGCGATATCATGGAAGATGGCGGCGATGTAGAGGACTTCTGGTTTATCTAAATTTCGACAAATTCGACCACAGCGCGGAAAGTCTTTATTTTCCTTTGAAAAGAAATAGTTCACATGCTTTACAAGCCGATGCGTGTGTTCGTCAACTGTATAAGCATGAAACAAATCAAATTGCATCATACCCACAATGGTGTCCCATTCAGGTAAGTAGGCTTGCAAAATACCGTATTGGTGCATTATGTCCCAACCAAAATTAAAGAATTCTGGTTGGCGCATTAATACCATAAACTTTTCACGACATTGAGGACGTTCAACAAAGTACTCGGTTTCAAAAGCGCGATGGGCATTGCGAAGTTGTCGAATACAAATCGTACTTAACCCTTGTACCTCTGGGGTATTAGTGATGAGATTTAGAAAATCTAAAATCGCTTCAGGAGAGGTAAAAACATGCTCATGACGCGGTGAAATCATGTTGTCGAGAAGTTCAAAGTCTTCATTAATGATTGAAGTACGCTGCACAGTTTGGTTTAGCATGTCGTACTTAAAGCGTTGCAGCAACATTTGATTTAATTCAGAAACCCGTGCGACGGTCCGAAAAAAGTCACGCATCATTTTTTCAACCGAGGGTTTACCTTCTTCACCGTACCCCAACATCTTTGCGACATCGGGTTGGTAGTCAAACAGTAATCTGTTTTCACTTCTCCCTGCGACTAGATGCAGTGCACAACGCATTTTCCAGAGATGCATTCTACAGGCAATTAATTCACTGTGTTCTTGCTCGGTAAAATAACCGTGGCCAACAAGATTCCAGCCGTCGTACTCTTTAAAGTGTTTTTTCGCAACCCAGCCAATAGATTGAATATCGCGAAGGCATCCTGGGTTTTCCTTTATATTTGGTTCGAGGTTATAGGCTGTACCGTTGAATTTTGCATGACGTTTTAATTGTTCATCATATTTGGCTGAGAAGAACGCTTTACTACTCCAGGAGTTTCGCCCGTTGGCTTCTTCCCACAGTTTTTCAAACGTAGTTTCACTGCCACAAAGTAAGCGGCTTTCTACTAGGTTGGTAGCGATGGTTATATCGTCTTTTGCAAGCTTTACCGTTTCTTTGATGGTTCGTACTGACTGCCCAACATCAAGTTTGATGTCCCACAGCAATGTAATAAATTGGCCAATCTTTTCTTGTACTTCCGGTTTAAGCTTCTTCTTACTCACTATGAGCAGGTCAATGTCTGAATGAGGCTGCAGGTGCCCGCGGCCGTATCCTCCCACGGCACAAAGCGATAATTCACTCACGGTGTCCAAGCCATACAATTGCCACAGGTGGCACAACAGTGCATCGATGAATTGCGCTCTACCCGTTACCAGTTGATTAACAGGCGTTGAGTCAAAAGATGCCGATATCCAAACATAACTTGCTTCAACACAAGATTTTATTGCAGGTATATCGGCAACAGAACTAATAGTGTCGATGTTTTTAATCAGTGATTGCAGGCTCAAAATGTACCTTTCCAAAAGACTTCTTTTTAGACGCTACGAACAATAACACGAATCGATCTGTTTTCGCAGTATCCAAACGGTGCATAGTGTGGGATGATATGTGAATATTTATGATAATTTGTTGCAAATATGTTTCTGGTTGTCGGGCGACTTTTATCGTAAGTTTCTCACACCTTATTTTGTGCGGGATAGCGGTAAGCCTGAAAATAAAAAAAGTCACAAAATAGTGATAAGTTATGGAAAATGGACATAAAAAAAGCAGTTGAACCTTTATTCAACTGCTTCGAAATTAAGCAATACAGCAATTTCTCGTTTTATCAACTATGAGAAATTACGCGAGGTAACGTTTCATCCTCACGCAGGGTTAGCACTTCAACACCGTCCTCAGTTACCAACAGCGTGTGTTCCCATTGGGCACTTAAACTTCTGTCTTTGGTTACAACAGTCCATTGATCTGGAAGGACTTTAGAATAACGTTTCCCAGCATTGACCATAGGTTCGATAGTGAAGCACATACCAGGCTCTAAAACATCACCTGTCCCTGCCTTCCCGTAATGCACAATTTGTGGCTCTTCGTGGAAGCTAGCGCCAATACCGTGACCACAATATTCGCGAACAATTGAATAGTTATGCGCTTCTGCATGGGTTTGGCAGATATGGCCGATATCACCTAGACGCATACCCGGCTTAACCTGCTCAATGGCTTTGTAAAGGCATTCTTGAGTAACGCGAATGAGTCGCTCGGCAAGAATTGAAGGTTTGCCGACGATAAACATTTTTGAGGTATCGCCATGATAACCATCTTTAATCACAGTAACGTCAATGTTGATGATATCGCCATCTTTGAGCTTTTTATCCGACGGAATACCGTGACATATACAATGGTTTACTGATGTACAAATAGATTTTGGAAAAGGTGGGTGCCCGTAGTTAAGTGGAGCAGGAATCGCCTTTTGTTCATTGACGATGTAATCGTGACAGATAGTATTAAGCTCATCTGTCGTTATACCCTTTTTCACATGCGGGGTAATCATTTCTAATACTTCGGCAGCCAGTTTTCCGGCTACGCGCATTTTTTCGATTTCTTCTGGGGTTTTGATGATTGCTGACACAGCGCCTCTCAAATCATTAAAGCTAAAATCAATAAGTATAAATATGATACGAAGTATAACATTAAACAGGCCAATATTGGTAAGTTGTTGTATATTATGATTTTTATTGCAAAGGCGCCAAAAGAGTCAACAGAGCAAGCCAGCGGAAAGACACCAAGCGCTGAATGACTAAAATAGCCGTGTTTTAAGGTTGAAAACTTGAGACTGGTGGCGACTTGTGATATAAAGCGCGCGCCCTGACGGAAAGCTCCGTTTGCCTTGTGCAAAAAGCACCGTTTTAGAGGGTAAATTTATTTTATTAAAACACACATATACCGTCACTTCGTATCGGGGTGTTCAGCACTTCTTAAATGCAGTTCTGAATCGATACAAGGGGTATATGGAGGCCTAACCCCAAGAGGAAAATAAAATGGCTAATGTTTCTATGCGTGACATGCTGAAAGCCGGTGTGCATTTCGGTCACCAAACTCGTTACTGGAACCCAAAGATGAAGCCTTTCATCTTCGGCGCACGTAACAAAGTTCATATCATCAACCTTGAAAAAACGGTTCCACTTTTCAACAACGCACTTAACTACCTTTCAGGTGTTGCGTCTAAGAAAGGTAAAATCCTTTTCGTTGGTACTAAGCGCGCAGCTGGTGAAGCGGTTAAAGAAGCTGCTCTTAAGTGCGACCAGTACTACGTAAACAAGCGTTGGTTAGGTGGTATGTTGACTAACTGGAAAACAGTACGTCAGTCAATCAAGCGTCTTAAAGATCTTGAGCAACAAAGCCAAGACGGTACGTTTGAAAAGCTAACTAAGAAAGAAGCACTTATGCTTCAGCGCGAAATGGACAAGCTTGAAAACAGCCTTGGCGGTATCAAGGATATGGGCGGTCTTCCAGACGCAATCTTTGTTATCGACGCAGATCACGAGCACATTGCTATCACTGAAGCGCGTAACCTAGGTATCCCTGTTGTTGGTGTTGTTGATACTAACTCTAACCCAGACGGTGTTGATTACATCATCCCTGGTAACGACGATGCTATCCGTGCTATCCAACTTTACTTGGATGCAGCTGCAAACGCTATCAACTCAGGTCGCGAAAGCAACCTTGAAGTACAAGCTGAGCAAGACGACTTCGTAGAAGCAGCAGAGTAATTCTGATTGCTAACTGTCATATCAAGATAATATGACAGAGCTATAATACGAGACGTATTGAGAGGGGCGGTATCGCCCCTTTTACCTAACGAATTTAAAATTTAATGCTGAGGAATTGAAAAATGGCAGTGACTGCAGCACTAGTTAAAGAACTGCGCGAACGTACTGGCGCAGGTATGCTGGATTGTAAAAAAGCCCTGGTTGAGACGGATGGTGACATCGAGTTAGCCATTGAAAATATGCGTAAATCAGGTCAAGCGAAAGCGGCTAAGAAAGCTGGTCGTATCGCAGCTGAAGGTGTAATCCTTACTAAAGTTGAAGCAGGTCGCGCGACTATGCTTGAACTAAACTGTGAAACTGACTTCGTTGCACGTGACGAAGGTTTCCTTAAGTTCGGTAACGAGCTTCTAGAAGTAGCAGCAGCTAACAACATCAACGACATCGAAGCGCTTAACGACGCAGACATGAACGGCGTTAAAGTTAGCGAAGCGCGTGATGCACTAGTTGCTAAAATCGGTGAGAACATTTCTCCTCGCCGTGTTATCAACGTTGAAGGTGATACACTAGGTGCTTACATCCACGGTGGCCGAATTGGTGTTATCTCTATCCTTACTGGTGGTGACGAAGAGCTAGCGAAAGACGTTGCAATGCACGTTGCAGCGGCAAGCCCACAGTTTGTTAAGCCTGAAAACGTTCCAGCAGAAGTTGTTGAGAAAGAGAAAGAAATCCAAATCGAAATCGCTATCCAATCTGGCAAGCCAGCTGATATCGCTGAGAAAATGGTTGCAGGCCGCATGAAGAAGTTCACTGGCGAAGTGAGCTTGACTGGTCAGCCTTTCGTTAAAGATCCTTCAATCTCTGTTGCTGAGCTTCTTAAGAACAACAACGCAGACGTAATTAACTTTGTACGTTTTGAAGTTGGTGAAGGTATCGAGAAGAAGACTGAAGACTTCGCTGCTGAAGTAGCTGCGCAAATGGAAGCTGCTAAGAAATAATTGAGCGTTTGTCTTTTGCATTACGCAATAGTTAGATAAACTACAAAGCACCTCATTTGAGGTGCTTTTTTATAGCTGCACTTCATTGTTGTTGCCATTATTGCTCAACGATGTGAAGCTAAGCAGTTAAGCATGCTAAAACGCTTTGTCCTATGCTTTTTGCCTTCAGACAGTAAGAAAGCTATACGACAAAACGGGTTTACGAGGACATTTCAAACTATGAGTATCACACCAAAATCAGCATACCGTCGCATTCTGTTAAAGCTAAGTGGTGAAGCCCTAATGGGTGAAGAAGGCTTTGGTATTGATCCAAAAGTGCTAGATAGAATGGCACAAGAAATTAAAGAGCTGGTTGAACTCGGTGTTCAAGTTGGCCTTGTTATTGGTGGTGGTAACTTGTTTCGCGGGGAAGGCCTAGCAAAGGCGGGCATGAATCGCGTAGTGGGCGATCACATGGGAATGTTAGCAACGGTGATGAACGGATTAGCGATGCGTGATGCACTACATCGTGCCTTCGTTAATGCGCGCATGATGTCTGCAATCCCACTTAATGGCGTGTGTGATGCTTACAACTGGGCAGAAGCGATTAGCTTACTAAAATCAGGCCGTGTTGTTATTTTCTCAGCGGGTACAGGTAACCCATTTTTTACCACAGATTCAGCCGCTTGCTTGCGTGGTATTGAAATAGAGGCTGACGCGGTATTAAAAGCGACCAAAGTAGACGGCGTTTACAGTGATGACCCAGTTAAAAACCCAGAAGCAACGCTTTACGATGAGTTAACTTATCAAGAAGTGTTAGAAAAAGAACTTAAAGTGATGGACTTGTCAGCATTCACTTTGGCTCGTGATCATAGCTTACCAATTCGCGTGTTCAATATGAACAAGCCAGGCTGCCTAAAACGCGTAGTGATGGGCGAAAAAGAAGGTACTGTGATCCGCCACGCTGACAACGATTAATTAAGAACAATAGGATACAAATCGTGATTGATGAAATTGAATTAGATGCGCAAGAGCGCATGGAAAAAAGCCTTGTAGCACTTAAGGGTCAATTCAGTAAAATTCGCACAGGTCGTGCACATCCAAGCCTTCTTGACGGTATTATGGTCCCTTATTACGGTGTTGATACGCCGCTAAAGCAAGTTGCTAACGTAGTCGCTGAAGATAGCCGCACACTTGCGCTAACTGTTTTTGATAAAAGCGCCATTCAAGCGGTAGAAAAAGCAATTATGCAATCTGATTTGGGCCTTAACCCAATGAGTGCGGGTGGTTCAATCCGTATTCCTCTTCCTCCGCTTACTGAAGAGCGTCGTAAAGACTTAATCCGTGTGGTGCGCAACGAAGCAGAAGGTGGTCGTGTGGCTATTCGTAACATTCGTCGCGACGCGAATGGCGATGTAAAAGATTTGCTGAAAGAGAAAGAAATCAGCGAAGATGAGAGCCGTGCAGCAGAAGAGAACATTCAGTCAATTACTAACGAGTTCATTAAGAAAGTTGACAGCATGCTTGCTGACAAAGAAAAAGAATTAATGGAAGTTTAAGTCAGTATTATGATTGGAAAGCGGTTAAGCGCAGCCAAATCGACAAAAGTAATGGAGCCGGTTTCATCTGCCGGCCCCAAGCATGTTGCCATCATCATGGATGGCAACGGTCGTTGGGCGCAGAAGAAAGGGAAAATTCGTACCTTTGGCCACAAAGCCGGGGTGGAATCAGTGCGCGCTGTAGTGCGCTTTGCTAGACAGAACGCGATTGAATCACTGACATTATTCGCGTTTTCCAGTGAAAACTGGAAGCGACCAGAAGAAGAAGTCAGTGTATTGATGGACTTGTTCAATCTTGTGTTGAACAGCGAAGCTAAGCGTCTGCATAAAAACGGCGTGCGATTACAGGTAATTGGTGACGTTTCTGCGTTTGACGCCAAGCTTGTAGAAAAGATTCGCAAAGCCGAAGAGATGACGAAGGACAACAAAGATTTGGTCCTTAATATTGCCGCCAACTACGGTGGTCGCTGGGATATTGTCAACGCTGCCAAGCAGCTGGCCCAGCAAGTTAAATGTGGTGACATTGATGTTGATAGCATAAATGAAGACACGTTTAATACTCATATTTCTACAGCAAACCTTCCAGAGCTAGACTTACTGATTCGCACAGGTGGCGAACACCGTATAAGTAACTTTTTACTCTGGCAATGTGCTTATGCTGAATTGTATTTTACCGACGTTCTATGGCCCGACTTCAACGAAGACGTGTTTCAATTAGCCGTAGACGATTTCAATGTTCGCCAGCGCCGATTTGGACTTACTGGTGAGCAGGTTGTCACTGCCGATGGTTAAGACCATGCAGGCGATTATCAGGCACGCCCTGGTAACAGGAGCCAAGGGCAAACTATGCTAAAACAACGAATAATAACTGCATTAATTCTTGCGCCTCTGGCGCTTTATGCCATTCTTTTCCTTCCTATTTTTTGGTTTGAAATTGCCATTGCGGGTGTCGTCGGTATCGGCGCTTACGAGTGGGCAAATATGTCTGGTGTGTGCGAGCGCCCCAAAAAGCTTATGTACTTAGTGGGTGCATTCAGTATTTGTATACTGCTTTCGCTTATTGTTGATGCAGATAGCATTTGGCACCAAGGGCAACTCCATGGATTGTATAGAGGTATTTTAACAATTTCGGTCTTTTGGTGGATTGCGTCATTGTTTATGGTGCTAGCCTATCCAAAACATACGGGGTTTTGGCGAGAGAGCAAAGGCGTTAGAACGTTATTTGGTGCGTTAACTCTTATTCCTACGTGGGTTGCTGTAATTGCGCTCAAGACAAGTTTGTACGATGTTGACCACCATTACGGTACATCCTTAATATTCTACGTACTGGGTATTGTATGGGCTGCTGACATTGGTGCTTTCTTCGTGGGTGTTAAATTTGGTCGTCACAAGCTTCGTCCAAATGTGTCGCCAGGAAAAAGCCTAGAAGGGTTGTTAGGTGGTATTGCCGCTTCATTTGCGATTATCGCCTTTGCGGCATTGCACTATCAGGTTGAACCTTCGCGAATTTGGCTTCACTTTGTTGTTGGGTGTATTACAGTAGCAGTATCTGCTCTAGGCGACCTTAACGAGAGTATGTTAAAGCGTTGTGCGGGAATTAAAGATAGTGGCAAGATACTACCTGGACATGGCGGTGTGCTTGATCGCATCGATAGTCTTACCGCTGCGTTTCCGGTATTTGCGTTCTGCTATGTAACTTGGATGGCGTAATGCAGACGGTAACAATACTAGGGGCTACAGGCTCCATTGGTTGTAATACGCTTGATGTTATTAGCCGCCACCCTGAACAATACCGTGTATTTGCTATTACGGGGAATTCACAGCTAGACCTTCTCATGGAACAAGCGCTTAAATGCGCCCCTCGTTATGTTGTTGTCGCTGATGAAAATCAGTACGACAAGGCTTGTGAGTTAGCTAAGCAATACCGCGTAGATGCTGAAATTTTGTGCGGGGCGCAAGCGCTTGAAGATGTATCAAGTGCACCAGAAGTCGATTCAGTTATGGCCGCCATTGTTGGTGCTGCAGGCTTACTGCCTACACTAGCTGCTGTTAAAGCAGGCAAGCGTGTCATGCTAGCAAACAAAGAAGCGTTAGTGATGTCTGGCGCGCTATTTATTGAAGCCGCGAACCAAAGTGGCGCAACAATCTTACCGATTGATAGCGAGCATAATGCTATCTTTCAATGCCTACCTCATGACTTCCAATATGGAAATTTTGAGGCATCGGGCATTCGAAAAATTCTTCTTACCGGCTCGGGTGGACCTTTTAGAGAGCGTGCGCTAGATACCTTTTCCTCTATCAGTATTGATGAGGCAAGTACCCATCCTAATTGGTCGATGGGCAGAAAAATTACGATAGATTCTGCCACTATGATGAATAAAGGGCTCGAATTTATAGAAGCGTGTTGGTTATTTGGCGCGGGTGCTGATGATATTGATGTGGTTATCCATCCTCAAAGCATTATCCACTCTATGGTGCAGTACATTGATGGCTCTGTCATTGCTCAAATGGGGAATCCAGATATGCGTACGCCAATTGCGTATGGGCTTGCATTTCCTGAACGGATTGAAGCAGGTGTAACTCCATTAGACTTCGCTGACATTAGCAATTTCAGTTTTCAAACACCGTGTTTCAAGCGCTACCCCAATTTGAAGCTTGCCATCGATGCATGCAAAGAAGGGCAGTGTGCGACTACGCGTTTAAATGCGGCTAACGAAGTAGCGGTAGAGCGTTTTCTTTTAGGGCAAATTCAATTTTGTGACATTGCCAAGGTCAACGAAGCCACTCTTGAGTCCATGCCAATGGTAAAAGTATCGTCTATTCAACAAATTCTTGAGCAAGATGTTTTAGCAAGAGACAAAGCGAGCGACATTATAAGAGGTAAGTTTCTGTGTTAGCGTTTTTGTGGAGCCTTGGAGCGTTTATTATCGCCTTGGGCATTTTGGTCGCTGTTCACGAGTGGGGCCATTTTTATGTTGCACGCAAGTGCGGCGTTCAAGTTGAACGTTTTTCGATAGGCTTCGGTAAGCCAATTTGGCGCAAGCTGAGCAAATCAGGCACCGAATACGTGATTGCGATGATTCCACTTGGTGGTTATGTTCGCATGTTAGATGGACGTATTGACGACGTACCACCGCACCTAGCTGACAAAGCATTCAATAATAAACCCGTATTACAGCGTATGGCGGTAATTGCCGCCGGTCCGGGGGTAAACTTTATTTTCGCTTTTTTTGCGTTGTGGCTAATGTACCTGGTTGGTCTTCAGACAGTTAAACCCGTGGTTAAAAGTGTTGAACCCGACAGCATCGCTGAGATGGCGGGCATGCAAAATGGTGACGAAATCATAAAGATTGGTTCTCGCGCTACGCCAGATTGGGAAGCAGTAAATTTTGAGCTTGTATCAAACATTGGTGATGAAAAAGCGCAAGTTACGGTTAAAAATTCAGCAGGTGTTGAAAAAGAACTGACATTTACACTGACTTCTTGGAACTTTGACCCAGATAGTGAGTCTCCATTAAGCAGTTTGGGACTAACCCCATTTCGACCTGATCCTACTTTGGAGGTGGGTTTTGTTGGAGAGGGAAGTGCAGCGCAGCAAGCGGGCCTGAAAATTGGCGATACGCTTATTGCGATGAACGGAAACAAGTTGTCATCGTGGAATGGTTTGGTGGACGTGGTGGTCGATAGCCCTGGAGAGCGTGTTGCGCTTGAAATAGAAAGGGATGGACAAACACAGATACTGCATGCCACGATAGCGCGCCGCGATACACCACAAGGGCAAAGTGGGTATTTAGGTGTAAGCCCAACATTTGAGCCTTGGCCTGAGGGGTATGTGTTTACCCATCAATATGGCATTATAGAGGCTATTGGGAGGGCGCTAGATAAAACGTGGCGTCTTATGACACTCAGTGTCGACATGATAGGTAAGCTCATTACAGGCGATGTGTCTGTGAAAAATTTAAATGGGCCTATCTCAATTGCTCAAGGTGCGGGGACAAGTGCAGAGTATGGACTTGCGTACTTCTTGAGTTTTCTTGCCTTAATAAGCGTAAATTTAGGCATTATTAATTTATTACCCTTGCCCATGCTTGACGGTGGTCACCTCATGTTTTTTACCGTGGAGTGGATCACAGGCAAACCTGTGCCTGAAGCGGTGCAGGAGTGGGGTTACAGAATAGGTGGCGTGCTTCTGTTTATGATTATGGGTATCGCTATATTTAACGATATTGCTCGCATAACCTGATACAAATCAGGAAGTACAAAACAGCTAATATAAAAACGCGGCCAGGAAAAGAAAAATAGATGAAGTTAAAACAGTTAGTAGCAGCCGGAGCCATCCTTTCCAGTGCTAGCTTTGCCAACGCTGCGGCGCAAGACAGTGAGTTCGTTGTTGAAGATATTCGTGTAGAAGGCTTACAACGTGTTGCACTAGGTGCGGCGCTTACATACTTGCCGGTACAGGTTGGTGATGAGCTAAATACGTTCCGAGTGACACAGCTCATTCGTTCGCTTTACTCTTCAACTCACTTTGAGAATGTAGAAATACTGCGCGATGGCAATACACTTGTTGTTCGCGTCGCTGAGCGTCCAACCATTAGTAATATCATTTTTGAAGGTAATGACGACATCAAAGATGAGCAGCTTCAAGAAAGCTTAGATGGTAATGGCGTAAGAGTTGGTGAGCCGCTTGATAAGACAGTACTGACATCTATTGAAAATGGCCTCAAAGATTTCTTCTACAGTATTGGTAAGTATAATGCTGATGTAACGGCAATCATCACGCCACTTCCGCGCAATCGCGTAGATTTAAAGCTGCTTTTTGAAGAAGGCGACGCCGCTGAGATTGCGCAGATAAACATTGTGGGTAACGAGCTTTTCTCTGACGAAGAGTTAATGGAAGCGTTTGAACTCCAATACGATACACCGTGGTGGGACTTCCTTTCAGAAACTCGTTACCAGCAGCAAACGCTACAAGGTGATATGGAAACGTTGCGCAACCATTACCTTGACCGCGGTTACTTGCGTTTTAATGTAGACTCGACTCAAGTGTCAATGACACCCGAGAAGTCAGGCATTTATATTGCGATGAACGTAAGTGAAGGGGAACAATATACTATCTCTGAAGTAGAGTTAGTCGGTGACGTACTCGGGCACGAAGAATATATTGAAGCAGTATTGCCACTGACACCAGGTGAGCTATACAACCAAGCTGAAGTCACTTATACCGAAGAATTCATCAGCAAATATTTAGGACGCTTTGGCTACGCTTATCCGACCGTAACTACAGTACCTGATATCAATGATGAAGATAAAACCGTTAAATTGACTTTATCTGTAGACCCAGGAAAACGTATTTACGTGAACCGTATTAAGTTCAACGGTAACGTAGTCACTGCAGATAATGTACTTCGTCAAAACGTCAGTCAGATGGAAGGTACGTGGTTATCAAATAACCTACTTGAGTCATCAAAGAACCAACTTTCTCGTTTGACTTACATGGAAGAGGTTGAGTTTGAAACAATCCGTATTCCAGGTTCAGAAGATAAAGTGGATGTAAACTTTAACGTTAAAGAGCAGCCGTCAGGTTCTTTTAATGCGGGTATCGGCTATGGTGACCGTACCAAATTGAGTTTGCAGGCTGGCATTCAGCAGGATAACTTCTTGGGCACAGGTAAACGCGTAGGTATTAACCTAAGTACAGTGTCTTATCAGCGCTCAGCACAAATCACTTATAACGACCCTTACTTCACTATTGATGGCATTAGCTTGGGTGGAAGTATTGGTTATAGCGAATTTGATGGTTCTGACTTCAACGTTATCCAGTACAACTCAAAGCGTTGGTCTATTGGTGCTAACATTGGTTACCCCATCAACGAATTCAACCGTATAAACTTCGGTTTGACTTACTCTAACGTAGAGCTATTCAACCGTGGTTATTACGAGCAAACCGAACAATTCTATAACCAGTTCACCAATGGTGAAGATCCAGATGCAGCGATTAAATACGATAGCTATTTGGCGAGCGTGAGCTGGAGTAGAAGTACATTGAACCGCGGTCTATTCCCGACGGCGGGTTCATCGCAACGTGCTTCTTTTAGTATCACTACACCAAACTCAGACGTTAACTACTTCAAAACCGTGTTCGATGGAAAATGGTACTTCCCACTTTCTCGTAATCAACGCTGGTCGTTCCTTGCTCGTATGCGTCTAGGTTACGGTAATGGCTATGGTGATATCGACGGTAATGAGCAAATTCTTCCATTCACCGAGAACTTTACGGCGGGTGGTGCAGATTCATTGCGCGGGTTTGAAAACAACACTGTTGGTCCTCGCGGTATCTTCCTTGGCAACGCAGGCAGTATTGTTGGTCCAGATGGCGAACCATTCCCTGGCGACCCTGCCAATGCCCAAATTTCTTGGTCGCAGCGAAGCCTAGGTGGTAACGCAATGGCGCTCGGTGGTATCGAGTTAATTGTTCCAACACCATTTGTTGAAGAAGACATGGATAACTCAGTTCGCACAAGTTTGTTTGTGGATGTGGGTAACGTGTGGGATACTGAATTCGACTATGACAGATATAGCCAGTTTGAAGTAAGTCCAAACCAGCGCGGTGAACAAGTGCTATTGGACTATTCTGATTGGAGCCTGTATCGTAGCTCGGCAGGTGTATCGGTTCAGTGGATTTCTCCAATGGGACCAATGGTATTCAGCTTCTCGAAAGCTATACAACAGCGCGAAGGTGACGATGCAAGATTCTTCACCTTCAATATCGGTCAAACTTTCTAAATATTAAAAGTGGCGCGAGATTACCGCGCCCTATAAAAAGATGAAAAAAGGAGTTCCTTTTGAAACAGTTGGTTAAACATATCGTTGCTGGTGCAATGTTGGGTAGCGCTTTAGTAAGTACGTCTGTAATGGCGGAACAAAAAGTAGCAGTTGTTGATGTTCAAGGTATTTTCCAAGCTATGCCTCAGGCTGCTGAAATTCAAAATGCAATTCAAGCAGAGTTTAAAGACCAAATTGAAGAAGTAAACCAACTTCAACGTGACGGTCAGTTTTACGCAGAGCGTCTACAACGCGATGCGGCTACAATGAGCGATGCAGAGAAGAAAGAACTAGAGCAAAAAATCTTGTCAGTACGTGAAGCGCTAGCCACAAAAGGTCAACCGCTACAACAAAACATTCAGCGTCGTAGCAACGAAGAGCGCAACAAGCTTCTTGGTCTTATCAAGCAAGCGATTGACTCTGTTGCGGCGAAGCAAGGCTATGATCTTATTCTTAACTCAGGTGCAGTTGCATTTGCAAAAGAAGAGCATGACCTTTCTGAGCAAGTTCTAGAGCAAGTTAGCAAAGTTAACTAATTGCTTTTGCTGCCAAGGTAGGCAGTTAACAGGCTATAATATCTTCAGACCAATACTCAAAAGGTGTTGGTCTGATTTGTTTTTTACGCTTAACAGCGTATGGTTGCCGCCGTTTTGTTTTTTACGGCGAGCTTGACCATTATACCCGCGACAATACATTGAGGGTAAACACCACTAAAGGTCATGCTTGTATACAGGAGAAAGTTTTTGACCAATTCACTCAATACCATCGAAATTCAGGAAATCCTGGAATTACTTCCGCATAGATATCCATTCCTATTGGTCGATCGCGTAACAGACTATGTGCTGGGTGAGTCGATTAAGGCCTATAAGAATGTTACCATTAATGAGCCTTGTTTTACGGGACACTTTCCCGAACAGCCGATTTTTCCAGGCGTGCTCATTCTTGAAGCGATGGCGCAGGCTGCCGGTGTGCTTGGTTTTAAGACCATGGGCAATAATGACAAGTTATATTTGTATGCAGGGATAGACAACGCGCGCTTTAAGCGTCCTGTTGTACCAGGTGACCGATTAGAATTCGATGTTGCCTTAGTAAAAGAGCGCAGAGGGATCTGGAAGTTTAAAGGTACTGCAAGTGTCGATGGCGACCTAGCTTGTAGTGCAGAATTTATGTGTGCGATGAGAGAGATAGCATAACGTGATCCATCCTACTGCGGTAATTTCTGATAGTGCAACCATTGGTGAAAACGTCACCATAGGCCCCTTTTGCGTGGTCGATGACAATGTCACAATTGGCGATGGCTGTATACTGAAATCACATGTGGTGGTACGCGGCCCTACGCGTATCGGTAAAAACAACAAGTTTTATCAGTTTTCTTCTATTGGTGAAGACTGCCAAGATAAAAAGTACGCGGGCGAGCCTACTGAACTGGTTATCGGTGATGATAACGAGTTTCGTGAAGGGGTTACCGTTCACCGCGGTACTATTCAAGATAAAGGCATTACCATTATAGGCTCACGTGGCCTATTTATGGCCAATGCGCATATTGCGCACGATTGTGTTCTAGGCGACGATATTATCATTGCTAATAATGTTGCAGTGGCTGGTCACGTTCATATGGACGACTTTGTCATCGTAGGCGGTGCAGTAGGTATCCACCAATTTTGTAAGATTGGTGCACATGCCTTTTTGGGCGCAGGCGGTATTATTCTGCGCGATGTGCCACCTTTTGTGATGGTGAGTGGCCAAAAAAATATCCCACAGGGAATTAACTCTGAAGGCTTGAAGCGTCGTGGCTTCGAGAAAGATGAAGTGATGGCGATTAAGCGCGCCTATAAGGCTATTTACCGTGAGGGTAATACGGTGGAAGAAGCAATTACCAAGCTCGCCGAGTCTGCTGCTTCATTTCCTGGTGTGGCCAGAATGGTCGACTTCCTTAAAAATGCACAGCGAGGCATTATTCGCTAATTATGACAAGGCCATTACGAATCGGCATGGTTGCCGGAGAGCCCTCTGGTGATGTACTTGCCGCTGGAATGGTGGCTGAACTAAAGCGCCAATACCCCAATGCTATTATCGAGGGTATTGGTGGTCCCAATATGATAAAGAACGGTTTTCACAGTCTTTTTGACATGGAAACCTTATCGGTTATGGGGCTAGTTGAAGTACTTTCTCATCTTCCGGCTATTTTAAAAGTTAAAAAGCAGCTGCTTACTCATTTTGAGAAAAACCCACCTGATATTTTTGTTGGTATAGACGCCCCCGATTTTAATCTACGTGTAGAGAAAACGTTAAAAGCACGTGGCATAAAAACCATGCATTACGTAAGCCCGACGGTGTGGGCATGGCGTGAAAAACGCATTCATAAAATCGCAAAAGCATGTAACAGAGTGTTGGGGTTATTCCCATTTGAACAACAGGTATATGATAAATACCAAGTACCCTATACGTTTGTAGGTCACACAATGGCAGATGCTATTGCCATAGAGCCCGATCAAAAGGCGGCGCGGCAATCTCTTGGACTTGATAGTGATCAACGCGTACTTGCAGTACTTCCTGGTTCAAGACGCGGCGAAGTTGAGACACTACTGCCTGTCTTTTTAGAGACCATTGAAGCGATTCATTCTAAGCAAAGTGATATCACGTTTGTGATCCCTGCGGCAAATGAGCACCGCCTTGCTCAAATTAATGACATTCTTTCTAATAGCGATAATGCGCAAGCGCGCCTACCCATTAAAATTTCACAAGGCACAGCAAGAGAAGCGATGATCGCCAGCGATGTAATCTTACTTGCCTCAGGTACGGCGACATTAGAAGCTATGTTGTGTAAGCGGCCCATGGTGGCAGCGTACAAACTGGCACCGCTGACTTACCGCATTATGCAGCGGATTTATAAAGCCCCGTTTTTCACCTTGCCTAATTTACTTGCAAATGAAGCAATCATTCCTGAATTACTTCAAGACGACGTTAATGCAGAGAATATGAGCAAACAGTTGCTCAACTTCTTCGAAAGTGACAATTCTGTTCTTATTTCCCGTTTCACCGACCTCCACCATACGCTAAAATGCAATGCTGATAAAACAGCAGCAAAAGCTGTCGTGGAGGAATTGTTTGCATAAGTTAATCGCCGGAGTAGATGAAGTAGGGCGCGGACCACTGGTGGGTGATGTGGTCACTGCCGCAGTTATTTTAGACCCCAATAATCCTATCGAAGGGCTCACAGACTCTAAAAAGTTGAGCGAGAAAAAGCGTGTTGCTTTAGCACAGGAAATTCGTGAAAAAGCGCTTTATTGGAGTATCGGACGCGCCAGTCCTGAGGAAATCGATAAACTCAACATATTACACGCCACCATGCTCGCCATGACCCGTGCGGTTGACGGGCTTGCCGTAAAGCCTGACTTTGTGCGCGTAGATGGCAATCGCGTTCCTGCCTGGAATTACGACGCTGAGGCCGTAGTGAAAGGTGATAGTCTTCATGCAGAAATATCGGCAGCGTCAATTATTGCCAAAGTGGAGCGTGACAATGATATGTTCACCTTACACGACGCCTACCCCCAATATAATTTTGCCGGGCATAAGGGCTATCCGACTAAAGCGCATTTTGAAGCCATTGCTGAATTTGGCGTTTTAGACTGCTATCGCAAAAGTTTCAAACCAGTAAAAGCGTTACTTGAAGAGAAATAACATCATGTCATCGCCATTTATTCATTTACGTGTCCACAGCGATTTTTCAATGATGGATGGGCTTAACAAGGTAAAGCCTATTTTAGGAAAGGTAGCAGCTTTGGGTATGCCTGCCGTTGCCATTACTGATCAAATGAATATGTGCGGCTTGGTAAAGTTTTACTCTGAAGCGCATAATTTAGGTATCAAACCCATTATCGGCACCGATTTTTGGGTGACAAATGAAATATTTGGTGATGAACCATTCAGGCTGACGTTGCTCGCAATGAACAACGAAGGCTACAAAAATATAACTATTCTTATTTCAAAAGCGTACCTTCGTGGGCATTTATCTCATCGTGCGGTTATCGACCAAGAATGGTTAGCAGAGCACAGTGAAGGCGTTATTGTGTTATCAGGTGCTCAGCATGGGGATATTGGCGTTGGACTAATGAAGAACAACGCCAAAATACTAGATAGCGCATTATCATTCTATCAAACTCACTTTCCCGACCGCTTCTATTTAGAACTCATACGCACAGGTCGTCAGGGCGAAGAAGATTACTTACATTTGGCGGTAGAGCTTGCCGAAAAGCAAGGGTTGCCAGTAGTAGCCACTAACGAAGTGTGTTTTATCGAGCAAGAAGGCTTTGAAGCTCACGAGATCCGTGTGTGTATTCACGATGGATACACCCTTGATGACAATCGTCGTCCCAAGCGCTATAGCGACCAGCAATATCTGCGAACTGCCGATGAAATGATTGAGCTGTTTAGCGACATTCCAGAAGCAATTGAAAACACCGTTGAAATTGCAAAACGCTGTAACGTAACTGTGCGGCTAAACGAATACTTTCTACCGCAATTTCCAACCGGCGGTATGACCACCGAAGATTTCTTGGTCAAGGTATCGGAAGAAGGTCTGGAAGAGCGCCTCGAATTCTTATTCCCCGATGAAAATGAGCGCAAAGAAAAGCGACCAGAATACGATGATCGCTTGCGCGTAGAGTTAGAAGTAATCAACCAAATGGGGTTCCCCGGTTACTTCCTTATCGTTATGGAGTTCATTCAGTGGAGTAAGGACAACGGTATTCCGGTAGGTCCAGGGCGGGGTTCAGGTGCCGGCTCACTGGT
The DNA here is from genome assembly GCF_020515205.1 of Alteromonas sp. McT4-15. Taxonomy (NCBI): domain Bacteria; kingdom Pseudomonadati; phylum Pseudomonadota; class Gammaproteobacteria; order Alteromonadales; family Alteromonadaceae; genus Alteromonas; species Alteromonas sp. McT4-15. The sequence continues at coordinate 146,139 of NZ_JAJALG010000003.1, read as the reverse complement.
GGCTTATGCCCTAAAAATTACCGATCTAGACCCACTTGAATTCGACTTACTTTTCGAACGTTTCTTGAACCCAGAACGTGTATCTATGCCCGATTTCGACGTCGACTTCTGTATGGATAGGCGAGACGAAGTAATCGACCACGTTGCTGAGCTTTATGGACGTCAGGCGGTATCACAAATTATCACTTTCGGTACCATGGCAGCAAAAGCGGTGGTTCGCGATGTAGGTCGCGTATTAGGCCACCCCTATGGCTTTGTAGACCGTATCTCTAAGCTTATTCCACCTGACCCTGGCATGACACTTGAAAAAGCGTTTAAGGCCGAGCCTCAATTACCAGAAGTGTACGAAAGTGATGAGGAAGTCAAAGACCTCATTGATATGGCACGTATTCTTGAAGGGGTTACGCGAAACGCAGGTAAGCACGCCGGTGGTGTTGTTATTGCGCCAACCACTATTACTGATTTTTCGCCTTTGTATTGTGATGACGAAGGTAAAAACCCGGTTACCCAGTTCGATAAGAATGACGTTGAAACTGCCGGCCTTGTAAAATTTGACTTCTTAGGACTTCGTACACTGACTATCATTCAGTGGGCGATTGATATGATTAAGGAAGGCAAAAACGTTGAAGTAGATATCAGCGCGATTCCACTCGAAGACCCTAAGAGTTTTAGAACGCTTCAAAACGCCGAGACTACCGCGGTATTCCAGTTGGAATCCCGAGGTATGAAAGAACTGATTAAGCGCCTTAAGCCTGACTGCTTCGAAGATATTATCGCACTGGTTGCGCTATTTCGCCCTGGCCCACTGCAATCAGGCATGGTAGATAACTTTATTGACCGTAAGCACGGACGTGAAGAAATTTCCTACCCCGATGCTGAATATCAGCACGAGTGCTTGCAAGAAATTCTAGAGCCTACTTATGGCATTATCTTGTATCAGGAACAGGTAATGCAGATTGCTCAGGAAATGGCAGGCTATTCACTGGGCGGCGCTGACTTGCTGCGTCGTGCAATGGGTAAGAAAAAACCAGAAGAGATGGCCAAGCAGCGTGGTACGTTTGCTGAAGGTGCCAAAGGCAATAACATCGACCCAGACCTGGCGATGAAAATCTTCGACTTGGTAGAAAAGTTTGCGGGATATGGTTTTAACAAATCACACTCGGCAGCTTATGCACTGGTTTCATACCAAACACTGTGGTTAAAAGTACACTATCCCGCAGAATTTATGGCAGCAGTAATGTCTGCTGATATGGATAACACAGATAAAATCGTAACTCTTGTCGACGAATGTGAACGTATGGGTATTGAGATACTGCCGCCAGATTTGAATGCGGGTAAATACAAATTTACCGTCGATAGTGAAGGGCGTATTGTCTACGGGATTGGCGCAATTAAAGGGGTAGGCGAAGGCCCGATTGAGGCTATTATTGAAGCTCGTGAAACCCAAGGGGCGTTTAAAGACCTCTTTGATTTCTGCGCCAAAATCGACATCAAGCGCGTTAATAAGCGCGTGCTCGAGAAGTTGGTCTTAGCAGGTGCAATGGACAATTTAGGTCCACATCGCGCAACGCTCATGGCAAGCTTGCCAGAGGCACTTGCAGCAGCGGGTCAGCACGCAAAAGCTGAGTCGTTTGGCCAGTCTGATATGTTTGGTCTACTGACTACCGAACCAGAAGATGTAAAGCAGGCGTTTGCCGACGTGCCAGAGTGGCCTGAAAAAGTCTGGCTGGAGGGCGAAAAAGACACATTGGGCTTGTATCTTACGGGTCACCCCATAAATCAATATGCCGATGAACTGCGTTATTACACTGATGGACGCTTGGTTGATTTAAAACCCACGGGCAAAGATCAAATGGCTAATGCAGTTGGTCTTGTGCTTGGTGTGCGTGTAATGACTAATAAGCGCGGACGTCGCTGGGCTATTGTGACTCTTGATGACAAGAGTGCAAGAATAGACGTACGTTTCTTCCCCGATATGTATGAACAGTTCGAAAGTGTCCTTGAAACCGATAGAATTTTACTCATAAAGGGACAGGTCAGCTTTGATGATTTCTCTGGGGGCAATACAATCACCGCCCGTGATGTAATGGACATTGTTCAGGCACGAGAGAAAAACGCGAGAGCACTGGCACTAAATATAGATACCCAGATGCTTGAACCAAAGAAAATGAGTCAGATGCAATCTATCTTGCAGGCGTTCAACGGTGGAAGCTGTCCCGTTCAATTGGTCGTGACACATCCCGATGCAGAGGTTACTCTAGCATGCGGAGCTAAATGGTATGTCACACCAGAGGATCAACTTTTACACGACCTCAAACAGTGTTTGGGAGAAAAAGCCGTTTCAATACTCTACCATTAAGGGTAAGAGTTCGATAGATTGGACATCTCGCGTTTGCATAGACGAGCGTAGTACGAATAGGACACGAAATGAGTATACAGTTTTTGGACTTTGAGCAACCAATAGCCGAACTAGAAGCAAAAATTGAAGAGCTTAGGTTGGTAAATCAAGGTGGTGAGTTTGATGTAGGTATCGAAGAAGAGATTAATAAACTTCGTGGTAAGAGTGCGGAGCTTACTAAGAAGATCTTTTCTGACCTAGGCGCGTGGCAGGTGTCGCAACTTGCACGTCATCCAATGCGTCCTTATACACTAGATTATATTCCTCGCATTTTCACTGAGTTTGATGAGCTTGCAGGGGATCGTGCTTTTGCTGACGATAAAGCCATTGTTGGTGGCCCGGCTATGCTAGATGACCAACCTGTGATGGTTATTGGTCATCAAAAAGGGCGTGATACCAATGAAAAAATCAAACGTAATTTCGGTATGCCGAAGCCAGAGGGATACCGTAAAGCACTGCGTCTAATGAAGATGGCGGAACGCTTTAATCTACCTATCATTACCTTCATCGATACACCTGGAGCATATCCTGGTGTAGGTGCTGAAGAGCGTGGTCAAAGTGAAGCTATTGCTAAGAACCTGTTTGAAATGGCTGAATTAACAGTGCCAATCGTGTGTACTGTTATCGGTGAAGGTGGTTCGGGTGGTGCACTGGCTATTGGTGTTGGTGATCGCGTAAACATGCTTCAGTATTCAACCTACTCGGTTATCTCACCTGAGGGCTGTGCATCAATTTTGTGGAAAAGTGCTGAAAAAGCGCCATTAGCGGCAGAAGCAATGGGCGTAAGTGCACCGCAAATTAAAGAATTAGGCCTAATCAATAGTATCGTTGAAGAGCCTTTAGGTGGTGCACATCGTGATCACAATGGCATGGCTGCAAACCTAAAAGCGGTAATTAAGCAGCAGCTTAATCAGCTTAAAGAGCTAGATAAAACAAAACTGATGGAAGAGCGTTATGCACGCTTGATGTCATTTGGTTATTGTTAAGCGCTAAACATCGCTGAAATATAAAAGGCATTGTAGGTAAGTGACACGTCAATCATTCTCAGTGAGTGAGCATATTGTTAACCGCATCACTCACGCACTTGCCGATGCTGCATATTCGCAAAAGACACCGCTCGTTGTTGCTTACAGCGGCGGTGTTGATTCCTCCGTTCTGTTACAAGCTGTGGTTGATTATCGCGACCAGTTTGATTGTCCTATCCATGCAGTACATGTTCATCATGGGCTTAGTATTAACGCAGATCATTGGGCACAGCACTGTGAGCTGCAGTGCCGGTTGAATGACATTACCTTTCACCTTCATCATGTTGATGTGGCAAAAGGTGCAAGGCAAAGCCTTGAAGCAGAAGCGCGTAAGGCGAGATACAAGGAATTATTGCAAGTATGTCGTAGTGTTAACGGTGTGCTTCTATTAGGCCAACATGCACAAGATCAGCTCGAAACGGTGCTACTTCAATTAAAGCGCGGAGCAGGGCCGCAAGGTCTCTCGGGCATGGGAGAAGCGCAATTGCGCGAAGGCGTGCTGGTTATGCGTCCGATGCTTGCCTTAGAAAAGCAAGATATCATTCAGTACGCTGAAGATGAAAGTCTCAAGTGGATAGAAGATGAGTCAAACACCCAAAACAGCTTTGACCGAAATTTTTTGCGCAACGAAATTATCCCTCAGCTCATGTCACGCTGGCCAAAGCTTACTAAAACGGTAGGACGTAGTGCCATATTGTGTGCCCAGCAAACCGAACTCGTTAATGAAACCGCGCTGGCTCACCTTGATACGGTCAAATTCAACGATAAACGTCTTAATGGTGAACGGCTTGCGACACTCAATGTACCATGGCAATCAGCCGTTGTAAGAGCGTGGTTCACATCGCATAAGGTACTTGTTCCCTCTAAAGCGCAACTCGACGAAATCTTGGCTATGTTGCATGCTAAACCCGATGCAACACCAGAAGTCTCGTTTAATTGGGGAAAAGTGGCACGATTTAATGGCGACCTTTTCTGGGTTGAGCATGCAAAACACCCTGTAGAAAGTGAAATAACACTGACTGTCAATGAACCATGTTACCTACCTTGGTTGCAGGGAAACATACGCGTTGAAGTTTCAACCGATAATGACAGCGGTGAGATTGTACTTAAAACAAATCAACGCGGACTTAAAGTAAAGCCAAGTTCGTCAAGTGTTTCTAAAACCTTAAAGGATTGGTTTAAAGTGTGGCGTGTGCCCTTGTGGGAGCGAAGTCAGGTGCCTGTGATTTTCGTAAACGGCGTGCCAGTAGGGCTTATAGTAGATAACGCTTGTATCTACCTAACAACATGCAATAGCGACATTAAGATAACGTTTTCACGGGACTTGTAGAGCGAAACCTTCAGCACATCGCACAATAAGAAGGCGGCACTTTTTTGCCGCAGCTTTTACCGCTCTAACATCGCGCTTAAGCCGCGTAGTAGCTGTTTTTACCTGAATTTTTAACGCGGTATAGTGCATTGTCTGCTCTGTCAAACAGTGCTTCGGTGGTGTCTGCATCACGATATACCGCACCGCCTAAACTGCAAGAGATACCAAGCCGAGAAAGGTATTGAGAGCGATTGATACTGGTTTGAATACGCTGTGCGGCGCATGCTAGTTGCTGTTGTGTTTGGCAATCGAGTACACAGCAAAACTCATCGCCACCAAAGCGGAAGGCTTCATCTTCGTCACGTAAAACCTTGGTGAGATGCGACGCAATATGAACGAGCACTTTATCTCCTTCGCTGTGCCCATAGTTGTCATTAACGTATTTGAAGTTATCCAGATCAATGATGAGAAGCGCGAAGGGCTCGTTATGGCGCTGCGCCCAACCTAATTGACGTAGCATAGCTTGTTCAAAGCCTGCTCTATTACCCACTCCCGTTAAACTGTCCTTTGTTGCCATCTGCTGTAAACGAAGCAGTGACAACGCATGTTTTACCTGTTTTCCAAATAAATCATGCAGTTGGAAAAGGGTTTCGCGTTGCGACAACGACAGTGGTGAGCTAATGTAATAGTAGGCATGGGCTTGTTCGCCACTTAATGAATGCGCCCCGTGAAGTGGTAAATCAATCAACGTCGAGGAAACCTTAGCGTTGCCATATACCCAGCGAGAATCAAAATCAGATAAGCTAAAGCCAACCATTGGAAGGAGCATATTCAGTTGCTGAAAATACAGTGCACCTAACTCCTGTAATTCGAGCGTAGAGAGTAGTTGCGTGACAAACCCGGTTAACTCACTGACAGAAAGTGATGTGCCTGTACTTTGTGCAGGGTAAAAGTTGTCATGTTGTGTGCTATCGTAAATGGGTGATGAAAAATCCACAGTGATACCTCTATGCAAATGTGCTTCGGTATGCAAAAAATAGCGTCAATGCCCTGACGATTCTGTAATTGCCAAACGCCAATAGTATGGTTGGCTTAATGTTTTACAGCGGCAAAACTTGCCGGATTTGCATCTATATATGTGATTTAGCAAAGTGGATGCCAATTCTTATTTTGACGCCTATTCACGAGCCATGTGGCAGCTGTAACACACTATTAATTGCAGCGCTTTATGGGTGGGCTAGTCTAGCGATATTGGTTGAAATGTTTGATTAGTAAGTGGTTATACAAGATGGAGTTGATGTGGGAACTAGCTTTTTAAATATTGTGGTACTGATGTTTATTTCTGTGTGTGCCGTCGCGTTATTTAAGCGCGCACACTTGCCACCCATTCTCGCGTATCTCTTTGCCGGTATTTTGGCAGGTCCACAAGTATTAACGGTTTTTGCCCATCCAGAGGAAATGCACCTTTTAGCTGAAGTGGGTATTGTGTTTTTACTTTTCTCATTAGGCTTAGAGTTTTCGCTCCCAAAACTGCTCGCAATGCGTTCATTGGTATTTGGTGTGGGGCTTGGCCAGATGCTGCTCACCACTGCAGTCTTTACTTGTGTACCGTATTTTCTTGGGATCAATTTAAGTGCGTCGATAATAATTGGCGGGACGTTAGCACTGAGTTCTACTGCTATTGTTATAAAGCAGGCCACGGAAATGGGGATCCTCAACAACCGAAGAACACAGCTTGCAGTCAGTATTTTACTGTTTCAAGACCTCGCGGTAGTCCCTTTTTTAATTGCGATTCCATTACTGGCGCAAACCGGTGAAGTCAGTATTGCGTTGGCGCTAGGCGAAGCACTATTAAAAGGTGTATTTGTAATAGCACTACTGATGTCGATAGGTAAGTGGTTGCTGCCATGGGTATTTAGAGAAGTAGCGAGAACAAGAACGGATGAATTGTTTGTACTGACTACCATCTTAATTGCACTACTTGCTGGTGGCCTAACCTATTACTTCGGCCTATCCATGGCGTTGGGTGCGTTTTTAGCTGGCATGATGTTGGGAGAAAGCCAATATAAATATCAACTAGAAGCAGATATTCGGCCCTTTAGAGATATATTGATGGGGCTCTTCTTTGTTACGGTGGGAATGCAACTCGAACTGACGGTGCTATGGGACAGCTTATTTGAGATTGTATTTGGTGTCTTCGCATTAATGATTGTTAAAGTAGTACTGGTTCGTGCAGCGTCAATGCTCGTTAAAACTGATGCTATTGATGGTTGGTCTGCTGGCGTGAAACTATGCCAAATAGGAGAATTTAGTTTTGTTATAGCAGCGTTGGCCACTACTCACGGCGTGCTTACCTCACAACAGTCATCGCTTATTGTGTGTATGGGCGTTATAAGTATGGCCCTTACGCCATGGCTAATGGCTAACAGCGTTATTATTGCAAAGCGTATAGTAAACAACGAGTTGCCAAGCGATGACGATATGGCATCTGTGTTGAGCGGTTCGTTAAGCAACCATGTTGTCATATGTGGATTTGGTCGTGTAGGGCAGTCTGTTGCGCGAATGCTTAAAATGGAAGGCATTCACTTTGTTGCTATTGATATGGACCCCGTTCGAGTGCATGAAAGCCGAAATGCGGGGGAACCAGTGATTTTCGGTGATGCAAGTCAAAAGGATATTTTGATAAGTGCAAATGTAGAAAGCGCCAAGCTTGTGTTAGTCACTTTCGACCAAGTAGATAAAGCCAAGCAAGTGATTACACAGACTCGCTCACTTGCACAGCGCGTGGATGTAATGGCTCGTACTAAACGAGATTATCAGCTCGACAGTCTCTACAATGCCGGTGCTAATCAGGTGGTTCCAGAGCTTCAAGAAGGAAGCTTAATGTTGGTCTCTCAGGTGCTGCACTATGCGGGAGTGCCTATGTCGCGTATTTTAAAACGGGTGCGTGCAGAGCGAAAAGGCCGGTATGATCATATGCACGGCTTCTATCCTGGTGAGACAACCGAGATAACGTATGGTACTGAGGATAAGCTGGAATTTATTCATGCTGTCGTGCTCTCTGAGCATGCATCCTGTATCGGTAAACCCATCAAAGACATAGACTTTGCTCGAATGCGCGTGACGGTTAAAGGGCTAAGGCGCAATGGCAACGAAGTGAAAGATCCAGACCAAGATGCCATATTACAAGCGCATGACGTGTTGGTGATTGCGGGTAAACCTAGACGAGTGGAGCGTGCTGAACGTAAGCTGCTTGAAGGCAGCTAGTAGGAAGTGCAATCGCACTGTGTTAGCAATAGGTGGGATACATGTGAGAGCATCAAGGCCAATTAATACTGGCCTTGCTGCATAGAAATCTAGGTTAGGCTACGCGATCTTTTTCTAAATCGGCAAATTGCTTTTTCAAATCATAGCGCTCATCGGTAACGATTTTTTCAAGGACCGAAACACGCTCTTTTAGTTCAGCAATTTCTGCTTTGTAAGCATCAGTCTCTTTGCTATTTAGCTTTTTTTTACTTTTGTCTTTGGCACTATCGATAATAGTTACAAGCGCCCAAGCACAAATGGCAACAATGGCAACAGCGGTCATATTCACGGCGGTATCCCTCTCAGATGGCGTTAAAAGAGTGTAGATGAAAACTCGGCAATTTACCTGTTTCGTCTATTTTTCTACTTACTGCTATATCCCTTTTGTTACTATAGCCCTAAATGGCATAGCGTTTCAGCATTAAATGTAACGAGTTACGAATAGCAAGTATGGTTATATTGTAAGATTGCAAATACATTGCCAAGTGACAAAAGTCACTATTTTATAATGAGTTAACGCGACCTAGTACATTTGTGGCTACAGCCTTTTGAGTAATTTCACCATCCAAGTTAGTTAAATTGACGAATGAGTAACGAAAATAATCAATTGTTGGGCTCCGAGATGGTCCAACAACAAGCTGATAGTATTGACGCCATTTCAATGGTTTCTGAACAAGACATTAAGTTTATGAAGCACGCGCTATCTCTTGCTGATAAGGCGGAGTTGATTGGCGAGGTGCCTGTAGGCGCTTGTATTGTTGTTGACGGTGAGATAGTGGGTGAGGGGTATAATGAGCCTATCACCACACATGATCCTTCGGCACACGCTGAACTTCGTGCGGTGCAACAGGCTGCAAAACAAGTACAAAACTACCGATTGGTCGACGCAACCTTATATGTCACTCTTGAGCCGTGCTCAATGTGTGCGGGTATGTTGGTGCATGCTAGGGTTAAGCGCGTGGTATTTGGCGCATGGGATGCAAAGACAGGGGCCGCTGGCTCAGTAATGAACTTATTACAACATCCTGCGCTTAATCACCAAGCGGAAATCGTCTCTGGGGTGCTTGCTGATGAATGTGCCGACAAATTGTCACGTTTTTTTCAAAAGCGCAGGAAGGAAATAAAAGCTGCCAAAAAGGCGAAAAAGCTGAGCGCTGAAGGCTAGTTTGTTCGAGTTAATTGGGTAAACATATCGCTTGTGACAAATAATTTACGGCGCTGCAGTACTTTTTGATGGCAACGTTTTAACATCATTCTACGTCTATTGTTATTCTTCAATTTTGTTCCTTTTCTCATAAAACGGTTTTTTTTCATTAATCCTCCTTGCAATTGCTTGCGTAACGTGAGGTAAGACAACCATTCAGTCATTCAGTTCAGCGTGTTGCGAGCTTATATTAAACACGCTTTTGTTCAGTTTATGACACTCGCACGATAGTGCGGTGAAATAGGTATATCTCACTATACTTCCTATAAATGACATCGATATGACAATTATCAATAGGCGTAGGATAAATGGCAGGTTAATAGCGCCTATATACGTCCTTGTTCATCAAGCCAGACCAAACTGTCGTAATAGCGGCGAATATTCTCCACGTATTGCAACGCCTCATCGCCTCGTGCATAACCGTATTTGGTGGTGCGGTAGTATTTCTTTTGTCTAAGTTGTGGAAGACGGCGTTTTACATCAACCCACAAGTCAGGATTACCGCCTTGTCGTTGTGTTAAGACTCGTGCATCTTCTAAATGTCCCATTCCAACGTTATAAGCAGCCATTGCCATCCACGTTCTGTCAGGTTCACTAATACGAGCGGGAATGCGACTTAACAGGCTGGCAAAGTAGCGAGAACCTCCACGAATGCTTTGCTCTGGATCGGTTCTGTCATCAACGTTCCAGTCACTTGCCGTATCCATGGTTAACATCATCAACCCCCTTACGCCGGTTCGCGATACCGCCTCGGGTTCCCAATGACTCTCTTGATAACTCATTGCTGCAATTAGTCGCCAGTCCAACTCGCCAGAGTACTTCTGAAATAACGGTTTATATTCATTGAGTACGGTCTCTGCAGATGCGTTAAACGCTCGCGAGTCAACGTAGTCAAATTGCCTAATGTGGCCAAAATATTTGTCTTCTAAAACAGTAAACCAACCAGATTGATGCACGGTTCCAAAGTACTCGATAAGTGCAGCCTTTACAGAGTCGTCTTGATTGAGCGGTAGCGCCCACGCCATTGGCATGTTTTCTTGAAGTGTTAATGCGACAGCAAGATTCGGATGGCGCCTGCGCTGCAGCGCAAGGCGGTTGCTATCTGCCACGGTATAAGCAATGGAGCCATCAGCCACTTGCTGCAGTAACTCTTCAGAGTCAGAGTCATCAGTAGTGACTACTCGTTGGGATGGTTGAAGTGGGGGGGCGAGGTTAAGTCTTTCTTCTAGTAGTTGTGTCTGGCTGCTGCCAGAAACGGTAATAATAGGCTTATCTAGTTGCTCTAGGTCTCGTGGGCGAGTTGTTCCAGCTTGATAAATTAATAATTGTTCTACGTGCTGGTAAGCCGGCCCGTAGTCGAATCGTTTTGCTAGCAGAGGAGTTATGGCATCGCCTGTGGCAACGATATCGAGGTTACCTTCTTCTAACTGCTCAAGCATGACGTCATAGCTATAGAATGGATATAAATCGAGAGTGACGCCAAGAAAATCGGCAAAACCTGCTAACAACTCGTACTCAAAGCCTTGTGGCCCTTCAGCACCATTATAAAAGGTTGCAGCACCGTAGACAGTGCCTACGCGCAACGATTCACGCTCTAACAATGTCGATAAAGCAGTATGCACCGATGGCACACCACAGCTTACAGTCAACATAGATAAAGTGATTACAAGTAAAAGTTTTAATCGCTTTTTGTATTCAAGTAGCGGCATAGACCTTGTCTTATTGTGATTAAACCGTCTAAGTTTAAAAAAAACGTCATGTTAGCGCGTTATGAGGTTATCAAGCGATCATATTTACTCTATAATCCGCGCCGAAATACTCATCAATCCAAGAGGCAACGTGTCGCATTGGTGGTCGTTGTTTCTAACAAACCAGGTAAATCAATATGTTGGTCCTTCGAGGCGCTCCTGCACTGTCAGAGTTTAACCAAACTAAACTGATTGCAAAGCTGGGTCAATCCGGCGTTAAGGTCAAAAACCTTTATAGCGAATATGTTCACCTAGTCGATTCCCAGGGTGATTTGTCTAAGCAGCACATAGAAATATTGGAAAAGCTGCTCACTTACGGCCCCGCGAGGCAAGCACAAACCCCCACTGGAACCCTCTTCCTCATAACTCCTCGCCCCGGCACTATCTCTCCCTGGTCTTCCAAAGCCACCGACATCGCTCATAACTGTAGTCTAAAAAGCATTAATCGTATTGAACGAGGCTGTGCGTTTTATATTGAGACAGAGAGTGAACTGACTGAAGATGATTTTGCTCTGATTGCAAGTTTTCTTCACGACCGTATGACTGAGTCTGTATTTTCGAACACAGACGATGCTGCTGTACTATTTGCCCACACTGAAGCAAATACATTCACCAGTGTAGATGTACTAGGTGAAGGCAAAGATGCGTTGATAAATGCCAATGTCTCGTTAGGCCTAGCTTTAGCGGATGATGAGATCGACTACCTATTTGATAGTTTTACAAAGCTAGGAAGAAACCCTACCGATGTAGAGCTTTATATGTTTGCTCAAGCAAACTCTGAACATTGCCGCCACAAGATTTTCAACGCGAGTTGGACAATTGACGGCGAAGACCAAGAAAAATCGTTGTTTAAAATGATCAAAAACACCTACGAGTTGTTACCTGATCATGTGTATTCCGCTTACAAAGACAACGCGGCAGTCATGGAAGGATGGCAAGCAGGGCGCTTTTTCCCAAATCCGCAGTCACACCAATACGAATACCATCATGAAAATATCGATATATTGATGAAGGTAGAAACGCATAACCATCCAACTGCTATTTCGCCTTTCCCTGGTGCAGCAACCGGCTCAGGTGGTGAAATTCGTGATGAAGGTGCAACTGGTCGAGGTTCAAAACCTAAAGCGGGCTTGGTTGGTTTTACTGTATCTAACTTACGTATTCCGGGGGCTGAGCAACCGTGGGAGATACAGTATGGTAAGCCTCAGCGCATTGTAAGTGCGCTTGATATCATGCTTGAAGGACCACTTGGTGGTGCGGCGTTTAACAATGAGTTTGGTCGTCCTGCGTTACTGGGTTATTTCCGTACGTTTGAGCAAGAAGTTAATAGTTTCAACGGCGTTGAAGTTCGTGGTTACCACAAGCCTATTATGCTGGCTGGTGGATTAGGTAACATTCGTCGTGAACACATCGAGAAAGGCGAGATTACGGTTGGCGCGAAGCTAATCGTGTTGGGTGGCCCAGCGATGAATATTGGCCTTGGTGGCGGTGCTGCATCGTCAATGGCGTCTGGCCAATCGAACGAAGATTTAGATTTTGCCTCTGTACAGCGTGACAACCCAGAAATGGAGCGTCGGTGTCAGGAAGTCATTGATGCGTGTTGGCAATTAGGCGAAAACAACCCAATTCAGTTTATACACGATGTTGGTGCGGGCGGCCTTTCAAACGCATTACCTGAACTTGTCAATGACGGCGGCCGTGGCGGTAATTTTGAACTAAGAAAAGTACTGTCAGATGAACCTGGTATGACGCCACTTGAATTGTGGTGTAATGAGTCACAAGAGCGTTATGTACTCTCTGTTGCACCTGAAAATATGCCAGTGTTCGAAGCGATTTGTGCCCGCGAACGCGCGCCGTTTGCCGTGGTTGGTGAGGCAACGGCAGAGCAACACCTAAACCTTAACGATAGCCAGTTTGATAATAAACCTATTGATATGCCGCTTGATGTACTTTTAGGTAAGCCACCTAAAATGCATCGCGACGTAAGTTCTACAAAAGTCAGCTCGCCTGCACTCGATGAGACAGGTATTACACTAGCTGATGCTGCGAATCGCATTTTATCTTTGCCAACGGTTGCTGAGAAAACGTTCCTAATTACCATTGGCGATCGCTCTGTAACAGGTCTTGTAAGCCGCGATCAAATGGTAGGTCCATGGCAGGTGCCTGTTGCTGATGTGGCGGTAACGGCCACTGCATTTGATACGTATCACGGTGAAGCGATGTCGATGGGCGAACGTACGCCAGTGGCTTTGCTATCGCACGGCGCGTCTGCGCGCCTTGCCGTTGGTGAAGCGCTAACGAACATTGCTGCGGCAAACATTGGCGATATCAAGCGCATTAAACTTTCGGCAAACTGGATGGCGGCAGCGGGACACCCGGGTGAAGATGCTGGCCTTTACGAAGCAGTAAAAGCCGTAGGTGAAGAGCTTTGCCCAGAGCTTGGCCTAACGATACCTGTTGGTAAAGACTCAATGTCTATGAAAACGGCATGGAATGAGAACGGTGAAGATAAAGCGGTTACTTCACCGTTGTCACTGGTTATTTCAGCGTTTGGTGCTGTTAAAGATATCCGTAAGACAGTGACGCCTCAGTTACGCACTGACAAAGGCGCAAGCCGTTTGTTATTGCTTGATCTTGGTGAAGGTAAAAATCGCTTGGGTGCGAGCTGTTTAGCTCAAGTGTATACACAGCTTGGTGATAGCCCAGCGGATGTTGTCAGTGCACAGCGCCTTAAAGGCTTCTTTGACGCCATGCAGGCACTCATTGAAAAAGGGTTAGTTCAAGCTTATCACGACCGTTCTGATGGTGGCCTGTTTACTACAGTTGCTGAAATGGCGTTTGCCGGTAAGACAGGCGTGAGCGTTACACTTGATACCCTTAAAGGCAATGAGGTTGCTGTATTGTTCAATGAAGAACTAGGTGGCGTTATTCAAGTGCTCGAAAGCGATATAGACGCGGTTAATGCTGTGTTGGCCGAGTTTGACCTCACTGACCTTACCCACGATATCGGCACGCTTAACACGACAGACATGATTGAGTTCAGTCGAGATGGCGTTGCTGTACTTACCGACAGTCGCGTTGCTATGCGCACTACATGGGCGCAAACTACGTTTGAAATGCAGAAGCTGCGTGATAACCCTGAGTGCGCAGAACAAGAGCACGCTGCTAAGCAAGACGCTGAAGACCCAGGTTTGCATGTTGCTTTGTCTTATGATGTTAATGAAGACATTGCTGCGCCTTATATTGCTAAGGGCGTCAAGCCAAAAGTCGCCATTCTAAGAGAGCAGGGCGTCAATTCGCATCTTGAAATGGCAGCGGCATTTACTCGCGCAGGCTTCGACGCTATCGACGTTCATATGAGTGATGTGTTGGCCGGTCGTATAACGCTTGAACAGTTTGCTGGCCTTGCTGCTTGTGGCGGTTTCTCTTACGGTGACGTACTCGGTGCGGGCGAAGGCTGGGCTAAGTCTATTTTGTTTAATAGTATAGCGCGCGACCAATTTGAAGGCTTCTTTAAACGCAACGACACCTTTAGCTTAGGTGTATGCAACGGCTGTCAGATGCTATCAAACCTTAAATCATTGATTCCTGGTACTGAACACTGGCCACACTTTGTCACTAACCAGTCGGCGCGATTTGAAGCCCGTGTTGCTATGGTTGAGGTAATGGAGTCTAAGTCGGTGTTACTTGACGGCATGGCGGGTTCTCGTATGCCAATTGCCGTGTCACACGGTGAAGGTCAGGCTGAATTTGCCAACGATAATGCCCTGGCACAAGTGAGTGCGCAAGTGGCGATGCGTTATGTAGACAACTACGGCAAGCCAACGATGCAATACCCGGCAAACCCAAATGGTTCACCACAAGGGATCACAGGTTTAACGTCTTCAGATGGGCGCAGTACAATTATGATGCCGCACCCAGAACGTGTATTTAGAGCGGTAGCGAACTCGTGGCGTCCGGATGATTGGCAAGAAGATGGCGCGTGGATGCGTATCTTTAGAAATGCACGCAAATTTGTTGGCTAATAACTGACGGATCTCAGTAATAAGTAAAACGGCTATTTTGAAAGATTCATCATCAATGCGTGTTGAATTTAAACAAAAATAGCCGTTTTTTTACCAAAGTAGCAGACCTTTTGTGTCAAACCTTTGGCAAAGCGTCAAAAATCTGCTTTTTGCTCTTGTCAATAGCGGATCTCTGATCTATTGTAGTGCAAGCAAGGAATGCGCTTAGGTTACAGGAGTTTAGTTGGGGTTGTACCAGTGGTAAGCAACGTGGTTGCGAAGTCATACGCTGGCTTTAATAATAAGAGACGACTAATGAATCGTTCTTCAAAAGGGTTTGGCTTAACCGGAGTAGCTGTTGCTGTAGTTCTGATGTTCGTTACTGCTGTGTTTAGCACTTCAGCGAAATCAGCCGATGCTCCATCGACGCTTAGTGTGCAGTCTTCAGTTAAGTAGTCTGAAAGAAAAATTCTAACGCCCGTAGCAGGTTTCCTGTTACGGGCGTTACTCATTTAGGGGGCTAAAAAACGCGAGATAATACGCGTTAGCGTTTTCTGTTATTTTCCCTATTGATCATCTTCTGATCAGGATGTTTTTTAAGTAAAACATAAGTAGCCCCAAAACCGCCATGCAATGGTTGGGCTGTGTGAAACGCAATGACCTCTTCAAGCTCACGCAGCCAATGGTTCACATAACTTTTCTTTAAAGCTGGAAACGGCTTACTGTCAAGGCCTTGTCCGTGTTGAATAAGCAGTGCGCGAACGCCCCGCTCATGACTTTGTTTAATGGTTTGATAAACGCGATCACAACTTTCTTTTAATGAAATTCCTTTTAGCGAAATTTTATTCTCTAAAGGGTATTTGCCCAAACGAAGTTTTTTAAACACCCCATCTTGGATCCCTGGTTGTTGAAAGGCTATAAAATCATCAGGCGGTACCGGTTTTACGCCTTCCATACTCAGAGGATTTAATAACTTATCTCGAATACTATCTTGGGAGGATGCGCGTTTTCGTTTTTTCTCTAGCGCACTTTCTGGGTCGTGAAGTTGAGCCACATTATCGCTTTTAATACGTCTAACGTCTTTCATTTCATCAAAGAACGAACTTAAATCATCATTATCTTCATACATCATGGTTAGCTCCCGTTAACTACTCGCTTCTTTGATTCGCTTACTTTAATGTGGGGCGCAATATTGTTTTTACAATATATCCATTCGCATACGACTAGGTAATGCATTCTGATCTTATACTTTTGTCTATTTATACTTTGGTATATATAGAAGGTGATTTTTCGTCGCTGGATATTAAGCACAAGGTTAAGAATAGGCTATAATACTCAGTATTATCTGATGAGTGTTCTAATTATGTTTTTACGTCTAACGCTATTGTGTTGCCTATTGATTACTGTGCCGGTTACTGCCGCGTCCACAGTATTCCAGGCTGCAGTTACGGCATTCGACGAACCGAGTATCAGTGAGGCGAGCCCACTGCATTTTGGAAGCATACTCAACACTTCAGGCTCAACCTGTTCGCTTGACAACTCTGGTACGGTATCAGGCGCCTGCGTGAGCGCTAACGCCAATATCTCTGTTGGGCTAATCGATATATCTGGGTTGCTTGCCAACCAAGAATATCAAATTGAAGTCGTCGGTTCTGATAACGGCATACTGCGTTTTCAGCCTGCCATAACGGTCGATAGTATAGTCAGTACGGATAGCGATGGCGATCAAAGTGTTTCCGTTACTACTATTCAGCCAACCGACACCATGACTATCAGTGTGCATGGAAACTTAGAAGTGTTGTCTGAATTGCAAAGCAGTGACACATATCAAGCCAGTTATACCGTTAACGTAAACTTTCAATAACCCTTTTAATTCAATGCGCTCTAGTGAAGAACGTTCGCAGCGCGGATCATGAACGGTGCGTCTCGATATTGATGATCGAGGTAGTCATCAACACACGTACCATTTTCGTTAACCGGTGCTAACAATCGATAAAATGTTGCATCTGCAGGTGAGTTTGGCACAAGCAATAATTCTGGGTGTAATATAAGTATTTGTGGGTTTACGGATGCCTTGGAGTAGTATGCAGACAACTGACATATTTGTTTGGGTAGGCTCTTTGCAAGTGCACGTTGCGACTCTTCAATTTTCTCATCAAATTCATAAACAACCGTTTCTCTTGTCCAATCTTCGCCTTCATAGCGCGTAACAGGACTAATAAATGCGTTACTAAACGCAACGTGACTTTGAATTGCTTCTAAAAATAGCGATGCATCAGTAATACTTGTAAACCCGCCAACCGTTACATAGGTCATGGCTAATCTATGATTGCGATAATACTGCATTGAGCTCGGTGTAGTAGGGAGGTGTCTAACGACTTCACTTATCGAACGAGCATGTCTAAAAATACCAATTTGTATTTCGTATTTAACATCGGCATCAATAATCGAACTTTCGGTAAATTGACTATCATCGTCTAATTGGAGACCTTGTGACGATTCGATTGACTTGATAAGTTTGATGTCGTCTAAGTAGATGGAATCACCTTCAGTAGGTGCAATAAATGACAATGAATTGCTACTTACGCTTAGCGCATTTCGTTGTAAGTAGCCTTCGTCTATTTCAAGTTCGTACTCCCCGGGTGGAAGTTGCGTAACGTAAAAATAACCATCACTCTCGGTATAAGTTGTGGCCACATTATGGCCACTTT
Source organism: Alteromonas sp. McT4-15 (assembly GCF_020515205.1). Classification (NCBI taxonomy): domain Bacteria; kingdom Pseudomonadati; phylum Pseudomonadota; class Gammaproteobacteria; order Alteromonadales; family Alteromonadaceae; genus Alteromonas; species Alteromonas sp. McT4-15. The sequence continues at coordinate 128,434 of NZ_JAJALG010000003.1, read as the reverse complement.
CATCAACAATGTTTAATTGAACCCTGGGGGCGCCGCGACTTTGTTGTTCGCTAACAAGGAAAAGTGTGCCTTCTACATCGCTTATGGTGTGTACCGGTAAATTCACTTGGTTTACACCACCGCTGTGCGTCAGTACTTCAACATTATTGTCTGCGGCTATCATATAGAGATCGGGCAGTGAGGCGCTATCAATCGATAACGTTTGGAAATTGTGACTGGTAATAATGCGCGCTTTACCTTCTTCATTGGTGTAATCATTGCGCCATTGCGAATTACCTTTGAAGTTCACACCCTCTAGAGGTTGCTCATTGCTGTCGAATTGATTGTTTCTGTTTGCATCAAGGAATGCAAAAGCATCTATTCTGCCTGCTGCTGGAGTAGCCGCTCTGTCAAAATTAAATGCGCGACTGTACGGGTTATAATTGATATTGCCTGTAAACGTGAGATTTATTGACCAGTCGCCATCTTCACCAAGCGTTCCTCCTAATCCCACGTTAACAAAGTCGAAGGTCCAGTTGTGCTGATGTTGCACTTCAAGGTTGTTCGTACCGCTTGCTCTGTACTGTAAGCGTGTTTCTCGATGCTGAGATAGTAAATAAGGCCAGCGCAATGCAACATAAAACGTGTCGGTATTAAAGCCATCTGACGGAACAAAGTCCCAAGCACTGGCAACTTGCCAGCCTTCAATTTGCTTAGAGTAATACAATCGGCCTGTTACAGGTTCCGCAGTATTCTTGCCTAACACTACACCACCAGAAAACGTACCGCCCAATAAATTATTATTTATGTTTAGCCCGAGGCTAGCATTGTCATCTGTTCGCTTAAACGTACGATACGACAGGTTGGCGTTCCAGCCTAGCCGCCCAAATAATTCAGTTTGCCCATTAATTCGAGCGGTGGTTTCGTTTTCAATAAGCGAGTTTTCACCATAGCGCTGACTAACAAAGTCACTAAGATGTCGATTTGAAAAGTTAAATACAACATCCTGATTTATCCTTCCATTCCATCCAACAAACGTCGCATAACCACCTTGTTCTTGCTGTGTAAGGGATACATGCAACGCAGAACCTTTAAATTGCGTGTCTATTGCGCTGGTGTAATAATCGAGTGGTGTATCGTTAAGCCATAAACGTTGGTAAGTGCCAGATATACTTGTATCATCAGTTAAGCCCACGCCTACCTTCGCTAATACTGATTTCCCTAAACCACTTTCAGAAACTTTGCCATCTAACAAGCGATAATTATTGTCATTCACCCCAAAACTAAAATCGATGTCACCTTTTTGTGTTTGCTCTTGCCCAACACTAACAGTTTGATTTCGGGTTTCCTGTTGTCCTTCAGGACCGTAAAGTTTAAGTTCGAAGAAGTTGTTTCCGTAAAACGTATCTATATCTTCAAACAGTACTTTGTTTTGATCGTCACTGAATTTTTCATCGATAAACTGCCCATTTCTAAACAGCTGCACACGCCAACCCGGAAGTACAAACTCTTCAATAGTGGTTTTGGAAAAGTTCCGTCGCCCCTTGTCATCGCCGTTGTGAACGAGGAAACCCAGCGATTGGCTGGGGGAGGTGACAACATTGTCTCCGATTAATTGAATATCACCTAATTCGTAGGTTAAGCCTCGTTCGCTAAGTAACGTCGCGGTATCCTCTAACGTTCTCGTCAGTCGTAAGAAGTGTTGGCTAGTATCCCTTACTCTACTCATTCGAAAGTTGGTTTCGTGCTTAAGTAAATCGAAACCAGCATTGATATTGACACTTAATCGTTCTGATTGCGCGTTCCTGTCTTGCGCTACAACGCGATAACTAAACAATGGGGAGGTATAAAAGTGGTACGTATCGTCAATAACACGGTCGATACTCTCGGTATCTTTTTTATAAAACGTTGGGACAATCAACTGAGGCTCTGTGGTATCTATAAATTCTATATCATTGCTGGTAAGACTTAATACCAAAAGTGAATCATCGAACTCATAACTTACGGGCAGCAAAGCTGGCAGCGCATTTACATCAATGTAAAGGTCAAAATCGTCTTTACTCCAATAAAGGAAGTCGCGAGAGTTTGTACTGGTAGATGAAAATTGAATATCAAAATCGCAGTGGCTTTCAGCGCCTTGCGAAGCAATATTATTCGTAGGAATGTCTATGTTCCAATTCAGGCCCATTGCATCAACAAGAAGTGAAACAGGCACAAGCAAATGATCATCGACGTTGTAAACATCTAAACCGTCCCACACCGGGCGCCCGTTTAAACGTAAAACGGCAATATAAAAGTTGTCTTCGTCGAGTGTTACGCGCTTAAAAGGCTCGTCAAGTTTACAATTTGCCGCAAGCGCACTATTTGTTAACGCAAGCAGCAAAAGCAGAACGAGCCTGAACATAAAGATCTAACAGTGGGTTAGTTAATAGTGTGGGGGATAGAGAGTACTAGACTACCACCAAACTTTTCGTTTTCTGTATAACGGATTACCACGTCGCCTTTTGACGCATTAATTAATGGTATTAATACTTTTCTGCGTTCGAGAGGACGATAAACGGCTACGTTGTTTAGCACGCCTAAGGTTTCACCATCTGTTGTTTCCACTACATAATCGCCGAACAATGAACGATTCCCCGTTCTTGTTTGCCATACCTGTATATGGGGCTGCCCGTTATGCATCACGGTAGAGGGTGAGGCGAGACTTGATTCAGCAAACACCTCACCGTGACGAACTATAATGGGTACGTTGTATGCCAGTTTACTTGCAAGGTTAACGTTTCCGCCTTCAGTAGGAGCAAGTTCAGTGACGATACGCAATACCGCGCGATATTCGCCATCGGCAAGCCCTGATGGTTTTCTTAAGGCAAAGCGTAGCGCCTGTCTTTCACCCGGCTTAATAGTGCCTCGCTTTGGCGAAAAGCGAATAAACTTATCGGCAGCCAATGGGTCGCTATTAACGCTGTAAATAGCACCCTCTTCGGTCATTTCGTTAAGCGTTAATTCAGCAGTGTACTTAAACTCTTTAGCACCCGTATTTCTTAATTGCAGTGAAGCGGTTCGGGTTTTACCGTCGAAATAGACTCTAAATTTAGATAGCGCGACATTGGCTGAAACCTGCGTTGAAAGTATTAGCCCAAAAAGTAAAAATGTATAAAAAAAGAAACGAGAAAAGAATGGTGTACTGCGCATAAAGTGAAGGTCCCAACTGCATGATTTGAGAGTGAAAGGGTGCTTGAATTAGCACCCTACTTTAGCAGTTTTACTGGAAAGATACATCTACGATGTAGTTTGCTGTATAGCTGTCACCAGGTGTTAGTGCAGTAGTAACAGTCATCTGACCGTATACGTCAAGCGTTAAGTTATCACCCGTACCATTAGTCGTTACAGCAATAGCGGTGTTGTCAGCGTTATTTTCATGTGTACCAACAGCGCCGTTGATATCAAACTCAGATACAAATGAAACGTTAGTACCAGCTTGACCTGTAACGGTTACGTTTAGTGGTACGTTAGCGGTCAGCCCACTTACTGTGATTAGACCAATAGCAATGTTTGCGTTGGTTGCATCACAGCTTCCTGTAACTGCACCTGTGTTGTCCATTGTACAAACGGCACCTGAAGTTGGTTGCATCGCACCAAAATGAAGTGCAGTAGTTTGTGCAATTGCCGCATCAGAGATGGCATTTACAGTAGCTTGAAATGTGCTATTTGCAGCAATTGTTGAAGCAGATAGCGTTGAAAGTAGCGCAAGAGAGACTAAGCGTTTTTTCATGTGTATATCCCAAATTATCCCTAAAAGTGTCACCGAAATTCCAGTGACACGAAAACGTTATAAATTTTATAGTGGTGATGTACGCTGTTTTAGACTGCTAGCATACTTCGACGGTTATTCAACCACATGACTTGACAAAAGATAAAGTATCAACACACATAACTAATTAAGCAGTGCCTTGATTTCAGGTGAGAATTGGAATTATTAACTTCGTTAGCTTTTGTTTTTAATGGGATTTTTATAGATTCGGAGTGTATTTTTTGTACTCGAAAAACAGCTTAATACTTTCGTATAAATTTTCAGTTAGCCCAAAAATGCTATTTTTTTAATACTTTAGGCGAGTTTTTTTCATTAAAAATCGACTTTTTCCACGAAATGCACAAATTGCAAGACAAAAGATCTTAGCAATTTACGTTAAAGGTATGTAAAAATATCACGAAAATGGCGTCCCCACCGCGACTCGAACGCAGATCTAAAACTTAGGAGGTTCTTGTTTTATCCAGTTAAACTATGAGGACAGCATCTTGATTATACGTAAAAAATTAGTCCTGTTAACCCATAGAATAGAATCACACTATTTCTTCACAACAAAATCGTTCTCCTGAATATTAGCCACAATACCTGTATTCTTACTCACTACTGACGAGGAGTTGCTATACGCGTTACGCACAACAAAAGTACCTGGGTAAAGGTGATATTGAAGGTATTTACGGCCATAGTTGTCTATGACTTCTTTTGATTGATAAACGTATAGTTCATCATTATTACTAACGCCGTTATCGTGCCCCAAAGACACCGAAATAACATCGCCTGCAACGTGGATAACTCGCCCTGTAATTGGCTGGCATGCTGTCGCTTCTTTTATATCTTGCACGGCGTCTTCAACGAGCTCTTGCACTGCTTGCCCATAACGGGACTGCCAAAATGCGGTTGAGTATTCGTCAACATTCTCAAACTTGTCAAAACTCCACTGCGCACGTGTTTTGTAATTGTGCGTGAACAGAAGACCACCATTGATACCATCGTATACGCGCAGGGTAAGCGAAAAATGTCTATGCTGTTTGTCGTCTTTCCAAGGTGTGAAAATTGATGATGGAGATGTTTCAATACTGAGGTCGTCTATACTGCCGAGAATAACGTACTGCGTGTTGCTTTGCTGAGAAAGATTGCGCACATTTTGTTCGGTAAATTGGGTTTTAAATTGGGCAGTGTGGGGCGCTATGTGCGTAAGTTTCAGGTTGTCGGTGGTATTGCGCATTATAAAACCAAAGCGCTCAGTAAATGCCTGGTCAAAGTTTACAATGTTACCATGAGTGAGTTGCTGACGGCTTTTAACTAAAAAGCGCGTTGTTGAAAAGTGTTTCTCATCAAATTGTGCGTCACATGATTGTGCTTTTGGAAAGATATCGGCTCTGATACTGACGGTAATAACGTTGCCATTGTATATTTCATCGACTAATTCTAATTGAGCAACTTCGCCTGAGGCGCTGATTGTCATTTCTTCGTTTTCAAGCAGCCCATTAGTAAGTGTGTGTACACTGTGGATAGACGCACCAGCGAATAACATTGCTTGTTTTAGTGCTTCTTGCGTAGCTTTCTTTCTTGCGCCTTCTTTATCGCCATCAATAATAACGGCTTGTCCTTTAGCTTCATACCATGCGGCATTTGCTTGCCCCATAAAAAGTGCAATTAGGCAAATGACCACCACAACAATGTTAAATAGGGCTGTTGCTGTCACTCTATTTAAATGTCGCACAATACACCTCTGTAAAATGTCACTAATACCTTGACGCAACGCGCGTCAGGCGTCTATTGATAAGGGCGTTTGGTTGTATTGTTGTGCGCGGCTTTTACCGCGCTGTTTATACCTTGTCTATTAAGGCAAGAAGCAAACGCATATGGGATATGCTAAAAAGATGCCAATAATCTTTGCCAAAAATCCGTCTATTGATTGCATAGCATTTCAGGCAATTTATAGCCCGTAATCAAACTTACAATGGATTCAGGTTTACGAGAGTAGTTCAAATGGGCGCACAAATTGCTTTATGAATAACTGTTACATTAATTCAAAGCCAATAGACGCTTAACAGCGTCAAAATGTTGTCTGAGTTGTTTTTGCCAGGAAATACGGTTATGCCATGTAAAGTGTCTAAGAAACTTAAGAATATCGGTCAATCTTCGTTGCTTGCTATTTCGCTAGGGGCTGCACTTTCTTTGGGTGGCTGTGGCATTATCGACAAGCATGTGGAATGGGAAACGGTAGAACCCGAGAGCTATCCTATACTTAAAGCGGTTGGTTATGCGCCTATTGACTCTCAGCGCGGTGACAGTGAGAGCGCTAAGCTAATAATGGCAATGAGAGCTTCAAAACTTGATGCCTATCGCGAGTTAGCTGAACAAGTATACGGGCAGCGTTTAGAAGGTAACCAATCTGTCTCGAGTCTTGTGGTTGAAAGTGAAACACTCAAAGCATCAGTAGAAGGTGTTATCCGTGGCGCTGAGGTTATGAAGGCGTATCCTGTTGGAGATAACACTTATGTTACCGAACTCTCATTAGATATGAAGCAGGTCTACGACCTTTACCTAACGACAGCAAAGCCTAGAAGGGTGAAGAACGTTAAATACTATTAAGGTAGTGCCGAGTTAAATTGCGTTACGCACTTACGCCAGAACCCAAAGTGCCACCTTTCGGTTTACCTTTCTTATCGTAAGTCAACGATTCTTTGGCGCGTAACTCCATCATCAAATTGCGTAGGTGTGTGAGGCGTAGCTGTCCTTGCTCAACGGCTTTTTGATTGATTTGAGTTCGATACTTACAATCGTCTAAAAGCGACTTTGCTTTATCTAGTAACGCTTCTTCTTTTTCAGTCATTTCTTGAGCAGCATTTATCAACTGCTCCACCTGACCGTCAAGAGTTTGAATAGCTTCCAGTAAGACAGACTTCTCGTCGAGCAAACGCATGAGTGATTCTGCTTCGCGGGAACTGATCAATTGCAATTCTTTTTCAAGCAATAAAGCGAGTGTAGAAAGTTGTTCTACCTGTTTGCTTAGTGCCTGTTCCAAATTGCTCATCTGTTCTGTCACTTCGATACCTGTATTACATTACTTATTAAGCTACTTACTAAATTACTTTAAAGATTAGTGGACTCTAGACGCCAACGGGCATGAGTTTTACTTTGAGCTGAAGATTTCTGACTCAAGTTTTGCAATTTTGTTAGCCAGTACTTCTGGATTAACGCGGTACTCACCACTTTGAATTGCTTTTTTAAGACGATCCACTTTTTCCTGATTCACAGGCGCTTCAGACCCTTTCTTTTGAACTTGATTTAACTGCTGCGCCGATTGTGTCAACGAAACAGAATCTTGACGTGGCACAGGTGCTGTCGATGCAGTCTGAGCCGATGCCTGTTGTTGGGCTTGCTGCGTTTGATTTTGCTGCGCAACCTTGCCATTATCAACGGGAGTTTTAGGTAACCCATTGTTTATATTGTTAATTGCCATAATTAATCCTCACTACCTTTTTGCCTCTGTTATTTGTATCGGCCTAGCGCGTAATTTCTTTAGCCTTTTTACTAACAAAAGCGGTAGATTTTCACTGCCTCAATTACAAGTGTATCACGACTTCTTCTGAACTGGCGACTCTTGCAATAACAGGCTTTTGGCTCGTGGCGTTAATAACTTTAATGTTATCACCTACAACACCGTCTTGTTGGGCAATTCCAGCTGTTTTTACTTCCATCCCAGCCACCTGCGCGGTAATGGTAATCCTATCACCTTTACATACAAAGCATAGCATATTGCTTTGCAGCGCCTGACCATCAGTTACCCGCCGTTTTACGCGAGCGCCAACAAGCGCATCAATATCAGTGAAAGCGGTAAATCTAAGTTTTCGAATATCCACTTTGGCAAGTGATAGGTTTGAAGCGGTCAAAACCGTTCCTGGACTTACCGCGCCTTGAGTCACCACAATTTCCGTAGTGCGCGTAACTTGACCACTTGTGAATAAATACCAATCATTATCGCCACAACTTACACGAACAGATATGTACGACTGAGCGAGCGCTTCATCAGAAGCATGGTATTGGAAGCCAGTAGGGCAATTGGGAATGTTTATTCTATCGTCTATCTTCACAATTGACACATCAGTGCTAGTATCTTGAGAGTTATCAGCAAGTTGTGACAATAAATATTGTTTCGCGCCTTCTTCGACTTTTTCGTGCATACTTTGCGAAGCATCACTCGAAATGGGAACAAGACCCATCGCAACGAGTGTGACGAACGAATAAATGGTTCTGCTTAGGCTGGCGTACGTATTTTTCATCATGACTTTTCGTGTTCAGTTGTTGAGTTATTGACTATGCTTAAGTAACTCAATGCAGATAACAAAGTTGCAGTAACGTGCATTTTGGTCGATAACCAGAAGCAAGCGTCATTTTTCTGTCGTTTGACCTGCAAAAATTTAGTGATATTGTCTATCTTAAACATAGTAGGCAATGATCATGCCCAGTATTACTTAGAGGTGACCTATGTCGGGGATTTTAGATTCAGTTAACCAGCGCACCCAGCTCGTTGGACAGAATCGTTTAGAGCTGTTGCTGTTTAGACTGAACGGACGTCAGCGTTTTGGGATTAACGTGTTTAAAGTGCGTGAAGTACTTCAATGTCCACCTCTAACCGCAATGCCGAAGTTGAACCCGCTAGTACGCGGCGTTGCACATATTCGTGGGCAAACAATTTCAGTAATAGACCTGAGCATGGCTACCGGTGGTAAGCGCATTGAGGATTTAAAAAACGCCTTTATTGTAATCGCTGAATACAACCGCTCTGTTCAGGGATTTTTGGTGGGTGCTGTAGAGCGCATCATCAATACAAACTGGGATGCTATTATGCCGCCACCTCAAGGTACAGGGCGTGCCAGCTATTTGACCGCAGTTACAGAAGTAGAAAATGAGCTAATCGAAATCCTCGACGTTGAAAAAATCTTAAATGAAATTTCACCGCTCAACGCTGAAGTAAGTACTGAGGTTGCAGAGGGCTTAACCACCCAAGGCCAAGAGAACAAAATCATCTTTATTGCAGATGATTCTGCCGTGGCGCGCAATCAGGTGAAGAAGGCGCTAACAAGCCTAGGGCTTGAAATAGAGCTTGCCAAAAACGGGTTAGAAGCACTTAACCGCCTAAAGGCGATTGCCGAAGAATATGGTGATGTAACAAATCGAGTAGGTGTATTGGTATCGGATATTGAAATGCCTGAAATGGACGGCTACACCCTTACTGCCGAAATCAAAAATACACCAGAGCTTCAGAAGCTTCATGTCGTTTTACATACCTCATTAAGTGGTGTGTTCAACCAAGCCATGGTGCAGAAAGTCGGGGCCGATGACTTTATCGCTAAATTCCACCCTGATGAGTTGGCTACAGCGGTCCAAAAATGGTTAATGACTGAATGCGAGTAACGGAGCAACACTGCATTGGCTAATAAAGATGTTTCGCCAGAAAGTTACCTTAAATTTAGAGACTTTCTCGAAAAGCAGTGCGGTATTGTATTAGGTGACAATAAACAGTACTTAGTACGAAGCCGCCTTGCCTCTTTGCTATACAAGCATAAGTACGAATCTGCGGATGAACTTATCGATGTTGTTGTGCGCGGTTTTGATCGCACACTTCTGCAAGGTGTGATCGATGCAATGACCACAAACGAAACGTTGTGGTTTCGAGATAATTACCCGTTCGATCTTCTCATTAAGGATTTATTGCCAAAACTCGCATCTAAGAATCAGAAGATTAGGATCTGGAGTGCGGCATGCTCTTCCGGCCAAGAGCCATATTCTATTGCCATGTCAGTACTTGAGTTCCAGCGTCAGCGGCCGGGCGCTCTGCGTGCTGGCGTTGAAATAGTGGCAACTGATCTTTCTTCTGAAATGCTTAAGAAGTGCGAGCAAGGTATCTATGACGAACTTTCACTTGCTCGTGGTCTTTCTGCTCAGCGCCGTGACACTTTTTTTGAGCAACACGAAACAGGCCTGATGCAAGTGAAGCCTGAAGTTCGGCGAATGGTATCGTTTAGAAGTCTTAATTTGTTGTCAAGTTATGCAGGTCTTGGCCGCTTCGACATCGTTTTTTGCCGCAACGTCCTTATTTATTTTTCACCTCAAGTTAAACAGCGAATACTGCAACAAATTGCCGGACAGCTGCAAAGTGATGGCGTACTGTTCCTTGGCGCTTCTGAATCTATTAGCGCAGCGAGTGATATCTACAGCATGGTTAAGTGCCACCCTGGGCTCTACTATCAAAAAAAATAAATATTAATATGGGTTTGATTAATAAGTGTTTTTCTTCTAATTGAACCCGTTTTCTTACTTCTCTTTCCCCGTCAAAAACACATTTTGGCATCTGCTTTGCTAAATAATCTTCAAGAAAGCCTAACCGCAATCAAAAATAAGTATCGATGACGTGTGTTGAACTTCTACACACATCACATGCTTAGAAGAGACTTTTTCATTTCTCATCTTGTGGGCAAATAAACGCCAAGCCAAAAGATGAACGCAGAGAAAGCAATACGAGTAAGTCAGAGGTCGATTTATGGCAATTAATTTAGACAAATTAGTAGGGTTTCACGAATCCGCGCTCAAGATACGCACAGAGCGTATGGAAGTGATTGCGGGCAACCTTGCCAACGCCAATACACCTGGCTACAAAGCCAGAGATATCGATTTTAACAAAGCTATGCAGTCTGCAATGAAAGAAAGCTCGGGGGGCGTATCTTCTCACTCTTCAGGTGGTCTCGTTAGGACAAATTCTCGCCACATAGGCGGCAATTCAACGTCAGTATCGGCAAATTTTGACATGAAATACCGAATCCCGACTCAACCTGATACGGGAGACGGGAACTCTGTTGAAGTACAAGCCGAAAGAAATCGATTTTTAGATAATGGGTTGCGTTATCAAGTAAGTCTTGAATTTTTGAATGGAAAAATTAAAGGCATGAAGAAAGCGTTAAGCTCTGGAGGTCAATAGTCATGAGTCTTTTTAATGTAATGACAATATCGAGCACAGGTATGGAAGCGGAAAATGTGCGCTTAAATACCACTGCAAGTAATATCGCCAATGCGAATTCGGTGAGCAGTAGTTACAACGAGACCTACCGAGCAAGACACCCTGTGTTTGCAACAGCGCTTCAAGATGCCATGCGCGATCAGTCAAAAGGTACTGGCGTGCAGGTAAGAGGCATTGTAGAGAGCGATGCGCCACTTCAAGTGGAGTATGCACCAAATAACCCAATGGCAGACGAGAATGGCTACATCTATAAGCCGAACGTCAACATTGTGGAAGAAATGGCGAATATGATGTCGGCGTCAAAAGCTTACGAGACAAATGTGCAAGTTGCCGATACAACCAAAAGAATTTTCCGCCGCGTGCTTCAACTCGGTCAAGGGCAATAATCTGCCGCTTGGTTAATGTGAGGATAAACCAGTGAATACCATAAACAATACCGGCTTAAATACAGATTTGTATTGGCAAGAAGAGACGGTGAAGATTGCCGATGGGACTGAGCAGCAGCTATCGCAAGAAGATTTCTTCGCGATGTTGACTGAACAGCTTGCCAATCAGGATCCGACCGCACCGGTTGACAATGACCAAATGGTTGCTCAGATGACATCTTTTACCATGGCTGATGGTATTTCACAGCTAAATGAAAAGTTTGAGTCGTTCGCTGCTTCCATGACATCAAACCAAGCGCTTCAAGCCTCTAGCCTTATTGGTCAAAACGTATTGGTGCAAGGCAACGTGGGCTATATGGCAAATCAAGGTGACGGCATTTCAGGGGTAGTTGTGAACGAGAAGACAGTTCAGAACATGAAAATTACCATTGAAAACCAATACGGCGAAGTAATTAAAACAATTGATGCTGGCACCCAAACTGCTGGCAACATCGAATTTGAATGGGATGGCAAAGACAAGCATGGCAATGATGTCACCCCAGGCGAGTATGTAATCAATGCTACCGGTGAGTTGAACGGTGAAGGTGTTCAGTTGAACACAGCCGTAAACCGCCATGTGGGAAGTGTCAGTTTGGCCGTTAGTGGTCAAGGCGTAATTTTGAATTTGGATGGTGATGTCAGTATCAATCTTGATGACGTCATTCAAATCGGCAGTTAGTAGGAGAATCAATAATGTCTTTTAATATTGCACTGAGTGGCGTATCTGCCGCACAAAAAGATTTGGATGTAACCGCCAACAACATCGCAAACGTAAATACAGTTGGCTTTAAGGAATCACGTGCAGAGTTTGGTGACGTATATGCGGCATCACTGTTGGCGGGTGGTAAAACCAAAGTGGGTGATGGTGTATTAACGCAAGAAGTTGCACAGCAGTTTTCACAAGGTAGTTTGCAATTTACCAATACTTCACTAGATTTGGCGATTACCGGCAATGGCTTTTTTGCCACTGTACCTGAAATAACCTCTCGCGATTTTTCTTTCACTCGCGCAGGCCAGTTCAAGCTAGATAGTGATAACTTTGTCGTTAACAGTAATGGTGACAACCTGCTAGGTTTTCCAGTGAACGCTGATGGCACGAGTGCATCGGTTGCATTAAGTACCACTGAGCCCGTGCGAATTCCTGACTCTTCGGGTTCGCCGCAGCAAACTTCTGAAGTCGATATTAGAATGAACCTACCGGCGGGTGATTCAGCACTTGATCCAGCAGATTTTAACCCAGAAGACCCCTTAACTTACAACGCGGCAACGTCAGTGACAGTGTACGATTCATTAGGTGATAGCCACGTAATGACATACTACTTTATTAAAGACGGCACCGCGGGTGTAGATAACGAATGGTATGTTGCAACAGCCGTTGACGATACCTTGGTTGACATGACCGACTCTGCTGGCGCTGATACTGACCCTGCCACGGCAGTGAACGTTTTGGGGACAAATACGGGTAACGCAGTGACTGCCTCCAAGCTCATCTTCTCGCAAGGTGGTGACTTTGTTGGGATGGAAACGCCAGATGGTACTGCAACACTAGACTTCAAGATGCAAACAGAGGCACTTGGTGCCACTATTTTGGCGAACGGTTCAGATCCATCGCAACAAATTAGCATTGATTTTAACCTTGATGTTAATGGTGCAACACCGAATGAGCCTACTCAGTTCGCGTCAGCATTCGAGGTAACGTCTCTTGAGCAAGATGGTTTGCCAGTGGGCCGTTTGACGGGGATTGATATTGGTCCAGATGGCCTTGTGCGAGCAACTTTCTCAAACGGTACGTCTGAACCTATCGTGCGTGTAGCCTTGGTACGCTTCTCTAATGAGCAGGGCCTTACTCAGGAAAGTAGCACGCAGTGGAAAGAAAGTATTCTGTCTGGTGAGGCACTAGCAGGTGAAGCTACCACGGGTACCTTTGGTGAAATTAACTCATCAGCGCTAGAGCAAGCGAACGTAAACTTGACCACTGAGCTAATCGACATGATTATCGCTCAGCGTAACTTCCAGGCAAACTCTCGAGCGCTTGAAGTAAACAACTCGCTTAACCAGACTATCCTGAATATTCGATAGGCGGATAGGGCGGCAGAAAAGCGGCAATAATTAAGCGCTTTTTCGTCGGCGAAATTCATATTACTTCACGAGGTCGCCTCTGCGCGGCCTCTTTATTTTTCTATATTTTTCATACCTCTACAACGTCATATAAGCCTGTTGGCTACAAACTCTACACATTGGCATTGCCTTTGCAAAATCAAGGGTAAGGTTTAATCAGAGTCAAAAGTCAGTCATGGACAAACTTCTCTACATCGCAGCAAGTGGCGCTTCTCAAGATCTTTTAGGTACTGGTGTACGCGCGAACAACTTAGCCAATGCGCAGACTACAGGTTTTCGTGCTCAGTTAGAGCAGGCAAGGTCAATGCCCGCGTACGGTGAAGGCTTGCCAACCCGAGTATTTTCAATGACAGAGAGCCCTTCAAATAATTACGAGTCTGGCCCGATGATCAAGACTGAACGCGACCTTGATGTTGCAATTCAAGGGGACGGGTGGTTTGCGGTTCAAGACCAAAACGGGCAAGAAGCGTACTCGCGAAATGGTAACTTCAAGTTAGGCGACGACGGAATTTTGACAGATGTTCAAGGACGCCCTGTATTAGGCGACAACGGTCCAATTTTTCTTCCAGTGCCGTTGGACAACTTGAATATTGCTTCTGATGGCACATTGTCTATGCGACAACTCGGCGCACCCGCCAACGTTATTGAAGAGGTGGGTAGACTGAAACTTGTCAGCCCTAACTACGCTGATATGGAGCGTGGTCGAGACGGTCTTTTTCGAATGGAAGACGGCTCAATAGCAGATCCCAATGCTAACGTGAAAGTGATGTCAGGCATGCTAGAGGGGTCGAACGTGAATGCCGTAGAAGAAATGGTCGACATGATCAGTCTTCAGCGCCATTACGAGCTTCAAGTAAAAGTAATGAAGCAAGCGGAAGAATTAGATACTCGCGGCAACATGCTGCTACGAATTCTGTAAACGTATTTTAAGATTTGTTGCTTGATAGGCAACGTCGGAGGTTAACATGCATCCAGCACTGTGGATTAGTAAAACCGGACTTGATGCCGCACAAACTGATGTTGCTGTGGTATCTAACAACTTGGCAAACGCATCAACGGTTGGCTTTAAAAAAGACCGTGCCGTGTTTGAAGACTTGTTATATCAAAATATCAATCAGCCAGGTGGCCGTTCGTCAGCAGATACTGAGCTGCCTTCGGGACTAATGCTAGGTTCAGGTTCGAAAGTGGTTTCTACGCAAAAAGCACATACGCAAGGGAATCTACTAACAACCGAAAATGCGTTAGATTTATCTATACAAGGCCGTGGCTATTTCGAAATACTTCAGCCAGATGGCACATTAGCGTACAGCCGTAATGGGCAATTTAGTCTAAACGACCAAGGACAAATTGTTACCTCAGGTGCAGGTTACTTGTTACAACCTCAAGTCACGATCCCTCCTGATGCGCAGCAAATCACGATTTCACAAGACGGTCAGATCAGCGTAAGTATTCGAGGACAAGCAGAGCCTCAGCTACTTGGACAGTTGAATGTGACCGACTTTGTCAACCCAACTGGTTTGCAACCCACTGGGCAAAATCTTTACGTTGAAACGGCATCAAGTGGTGCGCCTATACAAGGCATCCCCGGTTTGCAGGGTCTTGGCATGATCTCTCAGGGTACGCTGGAAACGTCGAATGTAAACGTGACAGAAGAATTGGTAAACCTTATTGAAAGCCAACGTCTTTATGAGATGAACTCGAAAGTTATCTCCTCTGTTGATCAGATGCTTGGTCAAGTTATTCAACAGCTGTAGGAGTAGGTTGAAATGCGTTGCGCCATTTTCATTATGCTTTGCTCACTGCTTAGCGCCTGTCAGAGTACTACTGATGAGCGCGTTCAGGCGAATGACCCGTTTTATGCGCCTGTCGTGCCGAATTATCCGGAAGAAACCGTTATTGAAGACGGCTCCTTGTTTAGACCTCATCTGGCTAACAGCTTGTATTCGGATGTTACCGCACGTCAAGTAGGTGACATTATTACCGTGGTACTAAGCGAGAATACGGCGGCAACGAAATCGGCTAACACGACCACATCGCGTGAAACAACAGCAGACCTGCAACCGATTACGGGGTTAGCGGGCAACGCCATTAACATAGGCAATCAGTCCATTCAATTTGGTCTTGATTCGTCGAATGACTTTTCGGGTGATGCTGCGGCCAATCAGACCAACAGCCTTCAAGGCGCTATCTCGGTAACAGTTGTCGATGTGCTCCCCAACAAAAACTTAGTTGTGCGCGGTGAGAAATGGATGACCCTTAACCACGGAGATGAATATATCCGTCTTACAGGTGTGATTCGTCCGTTAGATATCAACCCTGACAATCAAATAGAGTCTACCAAAATTGCCAATGCGCGCATTCAATACAGCGGCACTGGTACCTTTGCAAGAGCACAAGAAAAGGGCTGGTTGGCAAAGTTCTTCGATTCATCTTGGTGGCCACTTTAACGTGGAGAGTGTAGTTATGCGTTATTTTTCGTTTTTCGCGATAGCACTGTGCATGTGTGTAGGCTGCATTCATAGCGCTAATGCACAGCGTATTAAAGACGTAGCATCCATTCAGGGTGTTCGTTCAAATCAGTTAATTGGTTACGGTTTGGTTGTCGGCTTGCCAGGCACTGGCGAACAGAACCCTTTTACTGAGCAAAGTTTTAGAACCATGTTGGCTAATTTTGGTATACGGATGGATGCCAACACGCGACCTAATACGCGAAATGTTGCCGCGGTGGCGGTACATGCTAATTTGCCCGCTTTCGCCAAACCCGGTCAAACCATTGATGTAACTGTATCCTCAGTTGGTCAAGCGAAAAGTCTGCAAGGTGGCTCGTTGTTACAAACTTTCCTGCGCGGTGTTGATGGCAAAGTGTATGCCGTGGCACAGGGGAGTTTGGTGGTAAGCGGTTTCGGTGCAGAAGGCGGTGATGGTTCTCGAATCGTTGTAAATACGCCAACGGTTGGGCGCATTCCCAATGGAGCCATGGTAGAGCAAAGCGTGCCAAGTGGCTTTGCCAATGGGGATTATTTGACGCTTAATCTTCACTATCCTGATTTTTCCACTGCTAAAGCGCTAGCTGACACCATCAATGAAAGATTGGGTGCGCAGCCTGAGAATGGTTATGTTATTGCAAAGCCCATTGATGCCGCTTCAGTAAGAGTAACTGCACCTAGAGACGCAGGCCAACGCGTTGGTTTTTTAGCAACCCTTGAGAACTTTGACTTCACGCCAGCGGATGCGCCTGCGCGTGTGGTTATCAATAGTCGAACAGGCACTATTGTCATTGGAAGCGACGTTCGTTTGTTGCCTGCAGCCATCACGCACGGTGGGCTTACCGTCACAATTTCCGAAAATCAGCAGGTTTCGCAGCCCAATGCCTTCGGTGAAGGACAAACCGCGATTACTACACAGTCGATTGTAGATGTTGATTTGGCTGACAGTCGCATGTTCAAGTTCGAACCAGGCGTCACATTGGATCAGCTTGTTCGCGCCGTCAATGAAGTCGGAGCGGCACCTGGTGATTTGATGGCAATTCTTGAAGCTTTGCGTCAGGCCGGTGCCCTACGCGGCGAACTGGTCATTATTTAGGAAGCTGCATGATGGAAGCGCTCAGTACTAAAAATCAATTGGACATGGCTCGCAATGTTCACGATTTAGGTAGCATTAACAAAATGCGCGAAGCAATAGCGTCTGGCGATGAGAAAGTATTGCAAGAAGCCGCTGAGCAATTCGAAGCTATATTCGTGCAGATGATGTTGAAGTCTATGCGTAAAGCACAAGACGCACTCGCTGATGAAAATAGCCCGTTTAATTCTCAACAAGTAAAATTCTATCGCGACATGCATGACCAGCAGCTTGCTGCTGACTTGACGGCTAATGGTGGGTTAGGGCTTGCTGACGTGATTGTTAAGCAGTTAGGGCAAACCGAAGATAGTTATACGCCATCGAGCGTTATTCGTAGTGATGGTAATTTGTCATCACTAAATCGCGAACGTGCACAGTACATTGAGCAAGCGCAAGATCTCGCCCTAAATTCACGCTCTATTCGCACTCAGTCTGCGCGTAAAGATGCGATGTTTGAAAGCCCAGAACAGTTTGTTGAAAGTCTCATGCCAATGGCACAGAAAGTGGCTGACAAGTATGGAATGGATCCCAAAGCAATTATTTCGCAGGCTGCTGTTGAAACAGGGTGGGGAAAATTTGTTATCCATACCGCTGACGGAAAAAGTTCTCACAACTTGTTTGGCATAAAAGCAAACGCCCAATGGCAAGGTGAGCAAGCGGTTGTAGATACCCTTGAGTTTAATAACGGCATCGCTCAAAAACAAAAAGCGGCATTTCGTTCTTACGGCTCTGTAGAAGAGGCGATGGAAGATTATGGGCGCTTCATTACATCACAGCCTCGTTATAATCGAGCGGTAGAGCAGGCCTCTGATGCGCGCCAGTACACACAAGCACTACAAGACGCTGGTTACGCTACCGATCCAGAATACGCGAACAAGATAATGGCCGTTTATCACAGCGACCGACTCAGTGCGCTAATGCCATAGGGATGGAGAGATCAAAATGAATTCGGTTGATTTATTTTCTATAGCGACAAGTGGTGTTAATGCCAGTAGCAAGCTGCTTCAGACCACCAGTAATAACATTGCCAATGTGAATACGCCGGGGTATGTTCGCGAGCGCACAGAAATTAAAAACAGCGGTGTGTTTGGTGTAGAAATTGGTAATACTGAACGTATCATCAATGTCTTTGCCCAAAATCAGCTGCGAAGAGACATTACGTCTGTGGGAGAGTTGGAATCATTTTCTCAAAAGACAACCGCCATAGACAACTTGCTTGCCAGTGAGGCCAATTCTATATCAAAAGGGCTGACTGAATACTTTTCGGCGTTACAAACTGCAGCTGACGACCCTACCAATCTCGCCTCCAGAGAGCAGGTGCTGGGTAAGTCTGAGTCGCTGTACAACCGAATGAAGACGCTTTCTGATTACATGATAGAGAAGGAAGAAGAACTCAACTTAGAATTTACTTCTTTGATCAATCGTGCCAATACCTTGATTGGAAATATCGGTGATCTTAACCGAAATATTGTCATCGCGAATGGTAACAACACCAGCGACCAGCCTAGTGCACTGCTTAATGAACGAGACAAAGCGATTGATGAACTCGCCTCAATCATGGGGATTTCAGTAAAAGAAAGTCAAAGCCAAAATGGTGCCGTAACCATTAACCTGACATCAGGAGAGTCACTTGTACTTGAAAACGGCGCGTTTAATTTGTTTGAGCTAAATAGCAACGCTGACCTAAACTTTAAGCAGTTAAAGCTAGAAACTGATTTTGGTTCAAATACCAAAGCCGACGCGTCGGTGCGCATCGTGGAAAGTGACTTGGGCGGAAGTATGGGCGGATTGTTCCGCTACCGTGACGAAGTGCTAGGCCCAGCAATGCGTGATGTGGGGCAGTTGTCAGTAGCCTTCGCTGATGCGATGAATACCCAAAATAAGCTTGGGATGGACCTAGATGGCCAGTTAGGTGGAGATATTTTCACTATTCCTACATTCCCAGGTTTAGCATACGAAGGCACTACTGGTGACTATGTTGTAACCGCGCAAATTACAGAAGGTCAAGGCGCTGAACTGACTGACGCAGACTATCGCATAGAGGTGACAAACGTGGCAGCAGGTGTGCCGAGTGAAATTGAAATTACCTTGCTCAATTCAGACGGAACACCAAAAAAAGATGCATCGGGCAATGATATTATTTATTCAAATTTTGCTGTAACCACTGGATTTAATGAACTGCCAGGTGGTATCGAAGTCGACTTCTCAGGGACGTCGACGTATGCCATAGGCAATGAATTTTTGATTCAGCCCACTAAGACGGTTGCATCAAGCATAACGCTTGCAACGAACCGTCCTGAAGATCTAGCCTTTGCAAACCCAGTTCGCGCTGGCGCCGACGATACGAACTTAGGTAGTGCAAACGTCATTGATGTTACCGTGACAAATACCACTGTGGGCGCGGGCACCGACCGTTCTGCGTTTGATGGTGCGGGTGGCCTCGACACTGCGGCACCTGCACAAATCGTGTTTACTGCTGCAAATACCTATGATGTACTCGATGGCACGGGGGCGACGATTGCGACGGTAACAGGGGCCACTGATCTGAATAACTTGATTGAGCAAGCGAAAAATAGTGGTACTTGGCCAGCGGGTTTTGCCGGTCTGACTGATTACCCTGGGTATGATCTAAGCCTCGACGGCTTGCCGCGTGCTGGGGATAGTTTTTCTATTGGCTATAATACCGACGGTTTTAACGACAACAGCAATGCACTAAGTTTAGCTGCACTGCAAAATGCCAACAACGTACAAGTAAGTAGCGAGTCAACAAATACGCCACGCACCTTTCAAGATGCTTATGCTTCTATGGTTGGGCGTATTGGTGAAGATACAGCGATGGCGAATGTATCACTGGCGTCAGCTGAGGCAATGAAAGTTCAGTCTCAAAACTGGTTTGAGTCAGTATCGGGCGTGAGTCTAGATGAAGAAGCTGCGAATCTTATAAAGTATCAGCAAAGTTATGCTGCCGCCGCTCGTATTTTGTCTACGGCACAAGATTTATTTAATACCATTTTGCAATCTGCAAGGTAGGTGAGTAATGCGTATTTCAACAAACCAACTTTATGATCAGAACATGCGTTCTATTATGAACAACCAAGGCGATCTTGCTAAAACGCAAGAGCAGCTCGCCACGGGAAAGCGCATTATTACCCCAAGTGATGATCCTGTCGGCGCGGCGAAAGTTCTTCGCCTCACTGAAGAAATCGATGAATTGAGTCAATTTCAACGCAATAACGATTTGGTTACTGGCTCGCTAGAACAGCAAGAAGCGGTATTAACGAATATTACTGACTCAATTAACCGGGCAAGAACCCTTGTCGTACAGGCGGGCAATGGCATTCTTTCAGACCCTGACAAACGTGCCATTGGTGCTGAACTTGAACAAATTAAGTTAGAAGTGTTCAATTTGATGAATACGCAAGATGCAGATGGTAACTACTTGTACGCGGGCTATCAGTCAGGCAACCAAGCGTTTGATTACAACCCAGCTGCAACTGGCAATGCGATTACTTTTGCAGGCGACCCCGGGGTAAGCTTCATTCAATTGTCGAACAGCTCAAAAATTCAATCGACCAGCAATGGCTATGAAGTGTTTGAAAATGTACTCTCGCGGTTTAAATTTTCAGTAACTGGCAGCACTGTGGCTGACTTAGAAAGCGCAACAGTAAAACAGCAAGGTACGTTTGATACGTTTTTCGACAAAAACTATGACCCGGTTACCGCAGCTAACAACGACTATCAAATTACGTTTTTAGCGTCAGGGCAGGCACAACTGGTAAATCAAGGCACTGGTGCAGTAATTGACACCGTTGATTACCAGTCCGGAACACCATTTAGTATCAAAGGTATGGAGTTTGAGGCAACGGCGACTACAGGTGATACCATAGACTTTTCGCTCAATGCGCCAGAAAAGAAAAGTGTGGCGCAATCACTTCATGAGATCCAAGTTATTTTAATGGACTCAACTATTAACAATAGCGCGCTGCAAGAGTCTATCGCCGATGCGCTTGTGGGCCTTGATAATGGGCTTGAGAAAATCTCACTAGAACGGGCATCTATCGGTAGTCGGCTCAATATTGCCGAAAGTACTTACGAAAGTAATTTAGATATGGAAATCGCAGCCAAAGCTGCACGTTCTTCGATTCAGGATATTGACTATGCCGAGGCTTCTACGGAGTTTGCGAAGCAAGAAACGGCATTGAGTGCTGCATTGGCCACTTTTCCCCAAGTGACCAATTTGTCTCTATTCAACTACATATAAACCTACGAATACAGCGTGTTTACGCCAGTTATTTTAATCATGTAAACACGCGCTTCATTGTCGATATGGCAAGAGTAGTAAGAGCAATATAACGTATCACCTTCAAGCACAAGTCCAGGATAACTAGTGTCACCCGCACTGGGTAAGGTCACAAGTTCACGAAGCGTTTTGGTATCAGCATTAAAATGCCAAAGGCGAGTGGAAAACTTGCGAGCCTGCCAGTCAATATGTCGCCCGGCAACTAAAAAGTTACCATCCTTAAGTGCCACAGCGGCCGGACCACCAATATAGATCCCTAAATCATACCACTGCCAATTCACATACGGTGCCACCGCTGTGCCAAATTGTGCACTAAATGTGTCTGCATCGCGCCTCAAAAAGACCGACGCAGTACCAGCGTCGTCAATGAGAAAAGCACTTTCGTTAGGGTATCCTTTTCCCTGTTTTTTCCTACCAAATAAATTGGGTCTATAGGCTTGCATTGAGCGTGTTGGATCGCCTTTAAAAAGAGAAATAAATTCAGAAGGGCGATTGTAAGCGAAGCCATAGGCTTCTTCTTTGTACCATGTGTGATTCCACAGCCACCATCGACTCTCACCAAACTCATTTCTACTCGACCACGACTCTCCCGTAGTACTGAAAAAGCTCACCATTTTGGTAAACATGGTTCCATCTTCTAAAAATGTTTTGGCATAGGCAGTAAGAATTAACCTTTGCCCATCAAATGAAAACTTCGGGTCACGCAAATCATACTTTGGCAGCGATAACCTAGTGTGTCGAATAACGTTGAATGTCGTCTTATCAAGAGTAAGTATTCGGATCCTTCCGTCAGGGCTGACATGATCTTGCGCTTCTCGATAACAGCAAAATAACGTTTTATGAGAATCGTCAAAAGGATTGTCGTGCAAATCGGTAAATGCTGCGTGTTTTGCTGGCTTAGAAATGCGTACAGGTTTTTCGAACTGAATTTTGTCAAACATCGAAATCTCCTTTAAAAATCTGACCCTTAACCAAGAAATATCTATTTCCTTACGGCAATACCTTACCGCTTTTCGGCAATTTTCGTAATTTTTTCTAAAGGGAAGTTAAATCTTGTCGATATAGATTCTGAGAGAGCCAGTTCATCAATTACCCCTCAGGTGTTGGTGACTACTAAAACAAAACGTCGGTATGTCCGACTGCCAGCACCAGCTGGACTGAGAGTGTAGGAGAGACTTTATGTCTATGTTCGTCAATACCAATGTATCCTCATTGAACGCCCAGCGTCAGCTTTTTGATGTGAGCAATTCTTTGAGCACGTCTTTCGAACGTCTATCTTCAGGCTTCCGTATCAACAGCGCTGCTGATGATGCTGCAGGTCTACAGATTACCGATCGTATGACTTCACAAGTGCAAGGCCTTAACCAAGCGGTTCGTAACGCAAACGATGCGATCTCACTGTCGCAAACTGCAGAAGGTGCACTACAAGAAACTACAACAGCACTACAGCGTATCCGTACGTTGGCTATCCAGTCGCAAAACGGTATCAACAGCTCTGCTGACCGTGTAGCGCTTCAAAAAGAAGTGTCTGCGTTGCGTACTGAAATTTCACGTATCTCTACAACTACCCAGTTTGCTGGTGTAAATGTATTGTCGGGTGACTTTTCAGCTAAATTCCTAGTGGGTGCCAATGCGGGTCAAACTATTTCTGTTAACTTGTCTTCTGGTACGCTTACCCGTGCTGGTGTAAGTGGCTTCAGTGCAACAGGCCTAGGTGTGACAAGTGCAGACGTTCTAAGCGAAAGCAATGCATCAAGCATGCTGACCGCGGTTGATAGTGCTATTTCTGCAATCGGTGGCTTGCGTGCCGACCTTGGTGCACTTCAGAATCGCTTCCAGTCAACTATTCGTAACTTGAGCAACATATCAGAAAACGTATCTGCAGCCCGCTCTCAGATCAAAGATACTGATTTTGCAACAGAAACGGCTAACTTGACGCGTAATCAGATTATCCAGCAGGCAAGTACAACTGTATTGTCTCAGGCTAATCAGCGTCCACAGGCTGCGTTACAGCTTCTTGGATAAGCGCGTTAGCGAGGGTGGAGCCAGGAGGTAGTGCTCTGTTCCACGAGATAACTCAAAAGCTGACACTCATGAAGTGTCAGCTTTTTTTTGACTTTTTTCTAACAAATACATCGGTTTCTGCCATTCAACTCTTCCTCAGTTCCTTGTAACTATCTGAAATTTAATTACTTTATTCTTTCTTCGAAAGGCGCGTCAAAAAACATAAAAAAACGCTAAAGGAAATTCCCTGATGTGACGATAACTATTACAAAGGGGAGGTAAAGATGTTTTTTATCTTCTGGTGCAAACAATAATAATTCTAATGCACGTAAAGCAACAAAACTTTGCACCTTAATTTCAATTTAGGTGTTCATTAAAGTTAGGAAAAACAGTGCTTTAAAGGTGTAAAAATTAATTTCAAATATTATTAAAGGAAATTTGTTTTTATGTCGATAAATAAGAAGGTTTGCTGAAGTTGGGTGGAGCTGCTGACCGGCGAGAATGAAGCCAGGAGGTAGTGAGAGGTTTGAGGTTCTGGAACAACAAACCCACCAGCCAGCAAAGAGAAGTAAATTCTCTTTTTAGCAAGTTTCATCGGTAGTGTGCCGATAAAACGTCAGATTTACTCTGACACTGGTAAATAAAGCACAGGCTATGCCAAATATTTAAATCCAATGCGCAAACAATAAAAATAATAGCGCACACTTAAAACTGTTAGGAGAGACCCATGAGTCTATTTGTAAATACCAACGTGTCTTCATTGAATGCACAACGTCAATTATTCACTACTGGCAACAATCTAAGCACCGCGTTTGAGCGCCTTTCATCAGGCTTCAGAATTAACAGTGCAGCGGATGATGCTGCTGGTCTACAAATTACTGACCGTATGACATCTCAGGTTCAGGGGTTGAACCAAGCTGTGCGTAACGCGAACGACGGCATTTCACTTGCGCAAACCGCAGAAGGTGCAATGCAAGAAACAACGACAGCACTTCAACGTATTCGTACGTTGGCCATCCAATCTCAAAACGGTATTAACAGCTCTGCTGACCGTGTCGCGCTGCAAAAAGAAGTTTCTGCACTGCGTACAGAGATTTCACGTATTTCAACGACCACACAGTTCGCAGGTGTAAACGTACTGTCTGGTGATTTTTCAGCGAGATTCCTTGTTGGTGCGAACGCAGGTCAAACCATCTCTGTTAATTTGTCTACCAATGCATTGACGCGTGCAGGTGTAAACGGATTTAGTGCTACTGGTTTGGGCATTACCACCGACAACGTGTTAACCGAAGGTTCTGCGTCAAGCCTATTGACTGCAGTTGACTCAGCGATATCGGCTATTGGTGGCTTGCGAGCTGACCTCGGCGCATTACAAAACCGTTTTCAGTCAACAATTCGTAACCTGAGCAATATCTCTGAGAATGTATCTGCGGCAAGATCACGAATTAAAGATGCAGACTTTGCCACTGAAACGGCAGAATTAAGCCGTAACCAGATTCTTCAGCAAGCAAGTACAACTATTCTTGCCCAGGCGAATCAGCGTCCTCAGGCAGCATTGTCACTACTAGGTTAATTACGTAGGCGTTAATTTGGGAAGGAGTTGAGAGGCCATCCCCCACAAAGGTTGGCGGCCATAGGGCCGCCCCTTTAAAGAAAGCGCCGACTAACAGGACTGAGAGTGTAGAAGTGTTGGTTGAGAGGCCAGTTTATCCTACTTAAACCCTGCCAGCCGACAGAAACTGAATTTGCTCAATCTCCTAACGTGAGCAAATTGGCCGAGATAAATTGTCTCGGCCTTTTTTTATTCTTACCGAAACATCCCGTCAATTTCAAACACAAGCTGAGCAACACTGTGTGTTCAAATATTACTTAGCATGTTTAGTGCCAACTTTGATATTTTTGAAAGGTTATCTCTGAGCGCGCGGGATACAAGAACATTGTGATTCATTCATCAACTCGTCGACCTTTTTCTCGTAGCAATCTAATTCTCGTTTTCAACGCCTAAACGGGACACACCTGATAATAGTCTGTTTTACGCAAAAGCGTTTTGGGCGTTGGGTTTTTCGCATGCTTTTTTTCAAACTTGTTGCACAAACTCCATTATCTCATCAAAAAAATTAAAATAATTAATTGTTTTAAATCAATTGTTTATGTTGTTTTTGTGATTATTTTTCAAAAAAATAGAAAAAAAAGCTAAAGAACCTAAAGGGTTGGCCGATACCTATTGTTGAGGGGTAATTTACTTTACTTTTACGAGAGGAGTTAGCAGGGAGTAGTGACCCAGCTAATTTGAACTGGAAGGGTTTGATGATACCACAACGGCCATCGAATCCCTAGGAGGTAATCTAATGTCTTTATTTGTAAATACTAATGTGTCTTCGATTAATGCACAGCGTCAGCTTTTTGACGTTAATGATCGTCTAAACACATCTTTTGAAAGACTTTCATCGGGATTCCGTATTAACAGTGCTGCAGATGATGCCGCTGGTCTTCAAATCTCAGATCGTCTTACATCACAGGTGCAAGGTCTTAACCAAGCTGTGCGTAACGCCAATGACGCTATTTCATTAGCACAAACGGCTGAAGGTGCACTAAGCGAAGTAACAACTAGCTTACAGCGTATCCGTACTCTAGCTGTTCAATCACAAAATGGTATCAACAGCTCTGCAGACCGTCTGGCGCTTCAAAAAGAAGTGTCTGCGCTTCGTACTGAAATTTCGCGTATCGCAACGGATACGCAGTTTGGTAACGTTAACTTACTTGATGGTAACTTCTCTGCGAAGTTCCTAGTTGGTGCGAACGAAGGTCAAACAATCTCTGTTAATTTGTCGTCTACAAACTTAGGCTCAATTAGCGGATTTAGCGCAACTGGTCTTGGTATTACAAGCAACGATGTTTCAACTGCAACTGGCGCTTCGTCATTGCTTTCTGATATCGACGGTGCAATCTCGGGTATTGGTGCGGTTCGTGCTGATTTGGGTGCGCTTCAAAACCGTTTCCAATCAACTATTCGTAATCTAAGTAATATTAGTGAGAATTTGTCTTCAGCGCGTTCACAAATCAGAGATACTGACTTTGCAACAGAAACCGCTGAACTGACTAGAAACCAGATTATTCAGCAGGCATCTGTTTCAGTTCTCAGCCAGGCAAACCAGCGTCCGCAAACTGCGTTGTCGTTGCTTGGATAAGCTATACTATATTAGTTACCTTAATTGAGATGTAACGGGTGTTTGCTTTTTGAGCAAGTACCCGTTTTGTCGTTTCAGTAAGGAGGTATTAGGTGGAAATTCAAAATACCCAAAATGGCCAAGCTTTTGCATCGGTTACATCAGTAGCGCCAAATAACGCTGTTGCGCCGGTTCGCGTTGAGACAGAAGGATCACCAGAGGTAGACTCTTCTCGCGAACAATCACTGTCTCAACAAAAGCAAAGTGCAAATGTAGCTGTTGAGCGGAACACAGCTAATTCGGCGGTCGACAGTAAAAATTTATCTCAAGCTTCTAATCGACAAGCCGATATAGAAGATAGTGAGAGAAATGGCGCCCAGCTTGAAGAAGCTGTCGCTAAAGTTGAATCATTCTTGAAAGTTCAGAATCGTGATTTAGCGTTTACCATAGATGAAAATACAAATCGCTCTGTGGTAACGGTAAAAGATTCATCATCTGGTGATGTGATACGGCAAATTCCTTCCGAGGAAGTACTAAAACTTGCCGAGCGTATCCAAGAATTACAACAGGATGTTGGGAACAGCGTGGGAGTGTTTATCAACAATCAGGTTTAATGAGGTAATGTATGACAATTCAGTCTCTAGGTGTAGGATCGGGCTTGGCCCTTGATGATCTTGTGCAGCAGCTTTTGAATGCAGAAAGGCAGCCTAAAGAGGCGCGTCTTAATGCAAAAGAAGAGCGCAACGAGGCTGAAATTTCTGGCCTCGGTCAAATTAAATCTAAATTGTCTGACTTCAAAGATGCTGTTGACGAGTTAAGAAGTGACAACGGCATTAATGGTCGTGAACCGACTATTACCAATCCTTCCGAAGACAACGATGTATTATCTGCTGAGGCATCTAACTCCGCTTTAAGGGGGAGTTACGAGATAGTCGTCGAGCAATTGGCGTCTGGTAGCCGTATAACAACAGATGACGGTGCATTTACTTCAAGCAGCGATTCGGTGCTTTCATCCGGCACGGGCTCACTCACCTTTGATGTGGGCGGTAGTGAGAGCTTTACTATTAATGTGTCGGCTGGCATGACGCTAACCCAGCTTCGAGAAGCGATTAATAACGCTGATGATAACTTTGGTGTTACTGCCAATATTATTGATACCGGAACTGCTGCGGGACCTCGCTTAGTGTTTTCTTCAAGTGAAACTGGCGACGGCAACGATCTTGTTATTACCAATGACACAGGAGCTGCAGAGTTAGATAGATTATCTACCACTGGCGGTACGGCAAACATCAGTGCAGCGAATATCGAAGGAGCCAAAAATGCTATCGCGTATGTCGATGGTATAGAGGTGCAAAGTAGCTCAAATGAATTTGAGAACACCATTCAAAACGTGTCATTTGAAGTCAATGAAGTGTCACCGAAAGATTCTGTGGGCGACTTTCTCGCTACGAAACTCAATATTGGTTACGACAAAGACGGTTTAGATAAAAAGATTCGTGATTTTGTCGATAACTACAATTCATTAATAGACGAAATACAGACGTTAACGCGTTACGGTGAATCAGAGCTTGAAGAAGATGGTGCGCTAGCGGGTGACTCTTTATTACGAGGTATCCAAACCGGCTTAGCATCAATCATTGGTGACAACGTTAGCGCGTCCGCGCTAGGGGGCTTATTTCAAGTTGGTATTGAATTTGATAGTGACGGTAAACTTGAGATCGGAACAACTGACTTTGGTTTGGGCTCGGGTGAAGACCGTTTAGAAGACGCGCTAGAAGATAACTTCGATGAAATCGCCAAGTTATTTACTGATGATGACGAAGGTATCGCCACAAGATTATACGAATTTTCGAAAGAG
Organism: Alteromonas sp. McT4-15; assembly: GCF_020515205.1. NCBI lineage: Bacteria > Pseudomonadati > Pseudomonadota > Gammaproteobacteria > Alteromonadales > Alteromonadaceae > Alteromonas > Alteromonas sp. McT4-15. The sequence goes on along the minus strand of NZ_JAJALG010000003.1, from coordinate 100,136 downwards.
TACACGTCGTACAGTGGTTTGATTAGTCTTCGAGAGCGCTCTGCAAAAGATACTCGCGATGAGATCTTTGACGAACGTGAAACATTGGAATTACGCATGTTAAGTTACGAAGATATTCTTCGTGACAAGTATTTGAATCTTGACCAAACCGTTGCTCAGTTAAACCAAACTGGCTCTGCGTTATTAGCGTCGCTGTAGATAGAAAAGAGTTGGAGATATTATGTCACTTAAGGGTATTAACGCGTATCGCAAAGGAAATCTTAAACAAGATGTTGCCAATGCTGATCCGCATAAACTGACATTAATGTTGTTGCAAGGTGGGCTTGATCGTATCGCGTACGCGAAAGGCGCAATGGAACGTAAAGACTTTGTCGAGAAAGCTAACTACATTTCTAAAGCAAGCGCCATTATTATGCACTTGAGAGATACGCTTGATCTTGAAGCGGGTGGTGAGGTTGCAGAAAACATGTTTGCGTTATACAACTACATGGTAGAACGATTGAGCGAAGCGCACATAAACAACAACTTGAATATTTTAGATGAAGTGTCTAGCCTGTTAACACCCATTCGAGACGCGTGGGTACAAATTCCTGAAGAAGCAAAGCAGGAAGCGTACGAAGCCCAGCGTCAAAAACGACAAGCTGTTTGAAAAACTCAATTTTAAACCACGAATACACACCACTTTTCCTTCAAGCAGTCAACGCAGAGTTGTCTGCTTGTTTGTCCTCCGATATTGAAGCGTTTTCTACGGAACGTTTCAGATACTTATCCCAAATCCGTCATAAAGTTGTCGTTCGCGCGCTATCGCGTCTTGACGGAGACGCAAAAAAAGCTTTTTCTAGAAATGAAATTGCGATAAATCAAAAGCTTGAGGAGCTGGCGCAAGGCTTGCTAGAAAATGCAAAAGATGAAGCGGTCAAGTTTTCTAGAGGCCGCGCAGCCGTAAAGAAATATAAATAGCTATGTTACAGCAAATTCAGTTTCATGTTCATGAAGATGAACAAACGCAGCAAGATATAGAACGAGCACTTGCACAACAAATTAGTGATAATTACAGGCTAAGCTTTGGTGCGTTTGAGCGCTTTATACCAACACTTGCTGACGTGGTAAAAAAACGAGACGCGTCAGTATCTACGTTATTATGCAATAAACATAAAGAACTTAATATTGTGAACTTCAATAGTGGGCAAGTACTCTATGGTGCTCACCCAAAACAAGAAGTTCTGTCTCATCTTGATAGTTATCTTTCGCGCTTCTCACCGGTTGAGTTGTCAGCCACCAATTTCGAAAAGCCCAAGATGATGGAAGCAATAGTTTGTTTGGGTTTAGGCTTAGGACACCATCTAGAGCATTTAGTCGAAGCAACTAACTATAAACATATTGTGGTGTATGAACCTAACGTAGACTATTTCATATGCTCATTGTCTTGTATTCCCTGGCAGTCTATTTTTCAAAAAGCGAAGGAAGAGGGGGTTGCGCTTTACTTGCAAATAGGCGCTGATGCAACGAATTTTGTTAGTGATATAAACGAGCTTGTTGCCCATGTAGGTGTTAATAAAATTCAGCTATATAAGCACTTCAACCTCCCAGTTTTTAATAGTTTGGAGGAGAAGCTCTACACTAGTAATTGGTCAGAGTTACAAGGATGGATACCTAAGAGCGCAACTACATCGTTGAATGAAAGTTATCTTCCTATTTGGGCGCCACTTAATAGTCAGTATGGGTTTGATGAGCGGTTTTTAGACGAAAAATGCAAGCTCGCAAACTTAAACGCGTTGAAAAAGTACTTTCCAGATCTTTACGAAGAGTTTTCCTCATATACGCCACAGCGTTGGCGCCCTGTCGCAAGTAGTGATGGTACAGTTAATGTTGTACATATAAACACACATAGCCTTTTTTCCATATCGCCAAAAAGTGAGGCCAATACTAGTTTTGAGTTGTTTTCGAGAAAACCAAATAAGGACGGGTTGTTACTGAGCTACAAGGGGAAAAAGCTAAAGGGGTATCTTCATTATCAGCTAGTAGAAGCGTGTGAATCGATTATTAAGGGAGTAAACGAAGAGCAGGGAGAACTGCCTGAGCATGTTAAATCACTAATCATGTTTGGTATCGGAAGTGGCTACTCTGTAGAAGCATTAATGAGCAATCATGATACTGGTATGCTTTTCATTTGTGAACCAAACAAAGATTTCTTCTATGCCTCTTTATATGCTATCGACTGGGCTAAAATTATTGAAACTTTCGATGAAGGCAAAAAGCGCTTATATCTGAATATAGGCGACGATGGTTCTAATTTAACAAACGATCTCCTTGTTCAATTTCAAACTGTTGGACCTTATATGCTGGCCAACACGTTTTTTTATCAAACTTACGTAAATGATAAATTAACAGATGCTGTGGCTCAATTGAGAGAGCAATTATTAGTCATAATTGCCATGGGAGATTATTTTGACAACGCCAATTTTGGTATAGCTCACACGCACACAGCACTAGAGAAGAATATTCCCTTTCTATTGGCTAATACGCGCAAGAAGCTTCCCCAAGAAGTACTCGAAGTGCCTGTGTTTGTCGTGGGAAATGGTCCTTCGTTGGATGGTTTGATTGATACGTTGAAACTGGAGAGTGACAAGGCTATCGTCATTTCATGTGGTACAGCGCTGCAATCACTCTACAATAATGGAATAACGCCTGATTTTCACGCAGAGATAGAAACCAACCGTTCCACATTCGACTGGCTCTCTCGCATTGAAGATAGTGAATATTTGAGGAACATCACGCTATTGAGTTGCAATGGTATTCACCCCGATACAACCTCTTTATTCAAGCGTACCTTACTTGCTTTCAAACAAGGCGAAGCGTCTACAGTATCGCTTACAGAACTCGATAAGAAACATCCTTTTGCATTACTCGAACATGCATATCCTACAGTAACAAATTTCGTATCTGATTTAGTAACCACAATTGGATTTAAGCAGATTTATTTGTTTGGGACCGATATGGGGTTTGTCAGTGACACTTATCATCACTCTCGTTCTTCGGGATATTACGACGGCGAGGGTAAGGAACTTTATCGCTATGCAGATAATCATTCTATGTCACTTGTCATCCCAGGGAATTTTAAGCCGTGGGTAAAGACAAAATATGAATTTAAGGTATCAAAAAGTGTTCTAGAGCTTACGTTTACAAAAGCAAAGGTAGATGTCTACAATTTGAATGATGGAGCCAGAATTACTGGAGCGCAACCATTAGACAAGGCGCTAATGTTAGTCAGTGCAACTTCAGAACAAAAAGCGTTTGCAATCAATACACTTGTTAGCGATGCATTTTCTTCAAAACTTAACCTTCAGTTTGTCCAACATTTTGATGAAAAGTACAGTACACACAGTTTGCTGGAAGAGTTGTCCGCGCTGACTCGCTTACTAGATGGATCCTTCGAGACGGTTGAAGATGTCGCGCAGATGATTTCTGATCAAAGAGAGTTTATTGTTGCTTCTTATCGACGAGGAAAATCACTCGCGTTCTACTATCTTAATGGAACACTAAACTACGTTAATAGTATGTTTAGTAAGTTGTTGAATATAAATGATAATGACGTTGTAGTGTCGACTGCAAATGCTGTGCTTAACAGTTGGCGGCGGACTGTATCGGATATTCATCTAACGATAGAAAACTACCAATATGGTTTCGACAATATATCCCCTTTTTCAGGTATTCGCCGTACAAATAGGCTTAAGGAAATGTGGCAACTTATTCCGTTTTCCATCGAGCACAGCAATAAGCCAGAGCCAGTCTCAACGGTATTGACCCAACTAGCTACTCTTGAAAGGGAGAATGCACACCAACACCTAACACTGAACTGGGTAGATGAACACAACCCGAGACGTGTTGTTGGAAAAAACACGTGTAATATTGTAAGAGATATTGAACAGAACAACTTCATAATGCCTATCGAAGGCTTACATGTTATTGCTCCAGGTAACTTTTTAGATGTTACTGCGCCTCTTCAATATAACGAGGTAGCGATAACCAATATGGCAATAATAGCGCTGATGAGCGGTCTTAATAACGTGATCTTTCTGCAAAAAGTCAGTTTTCATCCCTCATTGTCACCTACGTTTTTTGAAGAATTAATTGCTTTATGTAAGCCTTTCCATTCTTATGCGGGCCCTGATTACCTAATTCTGACAAATGAGCTCTTGGATCCAACATGTCTAATACTGCCTACAGGAGATAGGCTAACTTATATTCCTTCTTTGCGAAAAGAAAGCTTTAGGTATGAAGAGCTTTCGAGCGAAAAGTATACTAATAAAAAAGATGCTATTCGAATTCTTAATGGAATCAACTGAAGGGGTACATTCCAGGATGTACTTAACAAATAATGAAATCAGTGCTCATAATTGGTAACGTCAACTCAACCTTTGTTGTTGGACTAATAAACAATCTAAAAGCGTACGACCCTGCTTTGCGGGTAGATTGTCTTAGTATTCTGCCAATAGAGCGTGACGACGTGCTGGCAGACAATATTTATGTCAACTCAATTTGCGAGTGGTGGAAAAATAAGTTTGGAAAGAAAGTGCGTTATGGCTGGTTTTTAGGCGTACTGCGATGGGTATTGTTTCGGAAAAACCGTGTTCGTTACGACAACATTCAAATTCATTTTGTCGATATTTTACATCAGTTTGCAGTGCCTCTATACAAGTTATGTACACGTAAACTAACCGCTGTAATTTGGGGTTCTGACCTAATGCGGTGTAGCAACCCAGCAATGTTGGCTCAAATTTTAAACAAATGTGATTCAATCAATTGTCATACACCTAAAATGAAAGCGTCGCTTCAAAATTTATTGTCTGAGAAGAGGAAACCTTCTATGCAGTTTTCTCATTGTCACTTTGGGCTACTTCCATTTGAAAAGATAAAAAGCTTAAGAGCAAACATAGCTGATAAGCAGACATATAGAACAAAATTAGGTTTACCGATCGATAAGACTATTGCACTTATAGGTTACAATGCTGACCCTGGACATCAGCACATAAAAGTTATTGAACAGCTTGCTAAAATCCAAGATCAGTTAACGGATGTTCACTTCGTTCTGCCTATTACCTATGGAAATTACCCTAGCTACATTGAACAGCTAAAACAAACATTAGCTTCAACAAAGTTGAGTTATCAAACACTAGAGAGTTATTTGTCCGACGATGATGTAGCGATGCTGAGACTTTCAGTAGATATCAATATCATTGTACCTATTACTGATGCCGCATCCGGCACAGTAATAGAGTCGTTGTATGCAGGGAGTCAAGTGATAACAGGCCGCTGGTTGGACTATTCTAAATTGGTGAATGCAGGCGTCACTTACACCACAATAGATAAATTGACTGATATAAATCAAACGTTGCTATCGCTTGAATCATCCCCCAAGGATACAAGTAAAAATGCAGAACGCGTCGCTAGTTTTGGTGATTGGCAGGTGCTGATAAAGGGTTGGTATGAATTGGTTGTTGATTAGGCCTTCACAGACTTCAATATAAAGAGAATAAACATGAAAAAGGTACTTGTTACCGGCGGTGCCGGTTATATAGGAAGTGTTTTAGTACGGATCCTGCTCGAAAATAACTATCACGTCACTGTACTAGATACATTGAGCTTCGGTGGTGAAAGCATTGTAGAGCTATTAAATAATCCGAACTTTGTTTTTGTCAAAGGTGACATCCGTGACGAATCACTGCTAAATGAGGTTATGCAAGGCATTGATTTTGTCGCTCACTTAGCGGCAATTGTTGGTGATCCTGCTTGTGCTAAAGAGCCTGAACTCACTAAGTCAATTAATTTAGATGGAGCAAAGTTAGTTTACAATGTTGCAAACAAGCATGGGGTAGAGCGTTTCGTATTCGCATCAACCTGCAGTAACTACGGGAAGATGGAAGACAGTGATGGATTTGTAACGGAAACGTCCCCACTCGCCCCAGTCTCGTTGTATGCAGAAACCAAAGTCGAATTCGAACAATTTTTGTTGTCAAAAAGAGAAGAGGGAAGTCAGTGCGAACCTACTTGTCTTCGTTTCTCAACTGTTTACGGATTATCTCCAAGACTGCGATTTGATTTAACCGTAAATGAATTTACAAAGGAATTGGCGCTTGGAAGAGAGTTGGTCATATTTGGTGAGCAATTCTGGCGTCCATATTGTCATGTAGTCGATCTTTCACGATCAGTGCTCGAAGTGTTTAAAGCGTCGAGCGAAAAAGTGGCTTTTGAAGTGTTCAACGTTGGAGACTCCTCAGAAAATTATCAGAAAAAAATGATAGTTGAAGAGATTATTAAGTTTCTACCAGACGCTAATATTCGCTACGTTGAAAAACAAGAAGACCCTCGAGATTACCGCGTAAACTTCGATAAAATTAGTCGTGTACTCGATTTTAAAATTACGAAAACTGTACCTGATGGCATAGAACAAATATTACAAGTCGTCAGAGATGGCTTTATTACTGACCCTGACAGTAAAGTGTACAGTAATATATAGCTCTGCTAATCGTGTGGCTGCTGGTGACGTATAATACGTGCTGGCAGTCCATAAGCGGTTACATTATCTGGTAAGTCTTTATTCACCATTGCGCTTGCACCAACAATTGTATTTGTCCCTATTGATAGTCCTTGCAGTACAACAGCGCCCATTCCTACAGTCGCCATCTCGCCAATATCACAATTTCCTCCCGTGGATGCACGCGGTGCAAGGCTCGCAAAATTTCCCAAGCAAGAATCGTGTTCTAAAAGCGACATAGAGTTCAAAATACAGAAACTACCTACTTTTGCGTCTGAATTAATTACGGCTCCGGCCATAACAACTGTTCCTGGGCCTATCGTGACTTGAGTTCCGATGGTCGCTCTTGGGTGTATAGCAGTCACAAAGCTAAGGTGTGGGACACTATGACTCACTTTTCTGGCAATGCGCTGGCGCAGAGAATTGTCACCTATCGCAACTATTGCTCCGTAAATTTGAAAGTTCTCTACGATCCTTGGAAGGTCATCGTCATGGCCTATTACAGGGTACCCCATAAACATCGAATTTTTTGGCAATAATGGATCGACAATACCAGCGATTTGGAATCTATTGTCCTTCTCAATAATATCTATCACCACTTTTGCATGGCCAGAAGCCCCAAGCACAACAATATTTTTCATCGTTATCTTAATTCAATACTAAACCACTGAAATTATCGTCATCAGATAATGTTTTGACAGTGTTAATGTATTCTGGCCACTCTCCAATATCCATCCACGATTTGTCGCTAATAGGAAAAACGCCCACTCTATCTCCGGCATTTTTAACTAATGTAATTAAGTCAGTAATGTCTTTATATTCGTTCTGTTGTAGATGATCTAAAACATCAGGCTCTAGCACGTAAACGCCTGTATTTATCTTAAACGTAAACTCGGGTTTTTCTTCGAGCTCAAGTAAAACGCCGTCGTCCCCAGTTTTAAGTGTACCGTAAGACAGTTTATGGTGTTTCAAGGCCGCCACTAAAGTGATTTTGTTATTATTTTTTTTATGATACTCAAGGACTTCATCTAAATTTTGATTAATCAGAATGTCACAGTTCGTGACAAAGAACGTACGGTCTATTTTGTTTTTGAGTAACGAAAGAGAGCCAGCAGTTCCCAGTGGCGCGCTTTCACAAATATAATTGACTTCATAGTCGTCGTCTTTAAAGCCATTCACAAAGTATTCTATTAGCTCTTTCTTATAATTAACGGAAAGATAGTATTCGTCGCAACCGACAGATTTAAATTGGCTGATGATCTCTTCTAAAATGGTACGCTCACCTACTGGAGTCAAAGGTTTAGGTAGCACATTTGATATCGGCTTCAGGCGCGTCCCTTTACCTCCGGCCATTATAACGACTGGCACACCTTTACAACCCTGGCTTTTATACCTATTAACGCCACCAAAAACGTCGTTCCAATGATATATTCCCGTAATGGTATTAGATTCGTCTATGACTGGCATGAAGTCACAGCGAATCTTCGCCATTGTACGCTTTATGTGGCTATAAGAGTCAGTGTCTTTACATACCCATTTAGGATCAATCTTAAGTGTTGAAATCGGTGCGCTAAGGGGAACATTATTGATTATTGAGCGCTGTAAATCGCCTACAGAAATCAGGTTTATGTAGGTATCATTGTGCGAAACAAGAATAAGCAGCTTCTTAGCAATACGGTCCATTTGTTTTAGCGCATCAAGGATAGTGTCGGTTTCTGATATAAAAAAAACTGAGAAGTCACTGTTGTTCATTTGATGATAACTCCTTGAATGTTCCGCTAGGGATACACACACAACGCTCGAAAAGCCACTGTGAATTGTCTAGGTTAGCGCACAGGGATGCTTGGTACATCGGAAGCGTATTTAAAAGCTGCCACAGAGGGCGTGTCATTACCCCCTGTCGGTTAGTATCTTCCAACATCGCAGTCTTAGCGTCAGCGTTTTTGCACACCACCGCGTTTAACCAATAATTGGAACTCGCATAAGAAGGCTCCTTAACAAAACTATATTCAGTATCTTCAAAAAAACTAGCGTACTGTTGCGCTAACTCACGTTTTTGTTCTCGAATATTTAGGAATGATGTAAATTGCGCATAGCCAAGAGCAGCGTTTAAGTTAGGCATTCTATAATTGAATCCAAACTCGTCATGATAGTATTCGAAGGGGTGAGCTACTTTAGCTGTTGTCGTTAAATGCTTGATACGAAGAGCATCTTCTTTACTACGCGTCAAAATCATCCCACCTCCGCCAGTGGTAACAATTTTGTTTCCGTTAAAACTTATTGCACCATACTTCCCTAACGTTCCAGTATGCTTGTTTTTGTAAAAGCTTCCCAAGCTTTCAGCCGCGTCTTCAATCAAAGGAATATGCCAGTTGTTAGCAACTTGTATAAGCTCATCCAAAAGCGCTGGGTGCCCAAAAGTGTGTACAACAACAATTCCCTTGATTGGCTTTCGGGTTGATAAGTGAATACATCTGCCTTTGTCATCAAGAACGGTATTATCAGAGAGAAACTGAGCGAGCTTTTCTGGGCAAAGACTTAAGCTCTCTCGTGATATATCAACAAATACTGGCTCAGCTCCAGTCATCTTAATTGCATTTGCAGTAGCAACAAATGACACGGCTTGAGTTATCACCAAATCGCCGTACGAAATATCCAACGCATGAAGTACACCATGTAGTGCTGCAGTGCCATTAACTACAGCTACAGCGCCTTGAGCGTCGGTATAGGACTTGATTTGGTCTTCAAATTTATCAACATATTTTCCAACAGTGGACACAAAAGTGGAATCGACAACATCGCGCAGAACGTGATGTTCCAACTGAGAAAAACGCGGCTCGTGCAGTGGTATGAATGCATCTGTATCATAAATAGAACGAACAAATTTAACTAAACTTTTCATATCACTGTGCCGTTTTGCTATAGGTCATTATCTTTAATACTATGCGTTAGGAATCTAATCTTTTTCATCTTCATGCAGCAAGTAATAGTTTGCTTTTTCTTCTTGCAGTTGTGGTAAGTCATCTATTGCACAAAGGAAATCAAATATATTTCCACTGGGCAGGTTGGTGAGAACATCATGTGGTAGGTTCCACCATTGACTCTTCGCCAGTTTTTCCCTGACAGATTCAGGAAATCGATATTTAATTATATGGGCAGGGGTTCCTCCAACTACCGCATAGTCAGGTACATTTTTTGTCACTACAGCATTGGCGCCGATAACTGCGCCGTTACCAATTTCAACGCCAGGCATGACTATGGCCCCATCACCAATCCAAACATCATTGAGAATTCTGGTTTTCTTTACTGTCGGCGCTGAATTTTCGATACCAAGTTCGGATAACTGATGAGTATTATATTCCATGGGTTTGCGTAGAGAGGGGTGTGTACTTACGCCATGCATGGGATGAATTCCTGCGCTAATGGTTACTCTTCTTCCAATTGAACAGTATCGACCTATAAAGGTGTTGTCACGAACATAGCCAAGGTCATTCATGTAGGAGTATGCGCCAAGAAACACTGTAAACTCGGGATTTATAATACCTGAGTGAAAATGTGCACCCTGTTCAAATACAGTGTTGCGAAGTCCTTTGGAAAAGCGCATGTCATGGCGTTCTAACTCTTCACGAGTTAGTGCATTTCTTTTTAATTCTTGGCCTGATAAAAATGTCGCTAATTTACGCTCAATCATAATAATACACGTGTTTGTTAAGGTAAGAACTGTGAAAAATCAGCTCTCAAGACTATATTCAGCTCCAAAGTGTTTGAAGATGGTTTTACATTTTTCTTGTAATACGATTGGCCATTCTTCAAATCTCTTTATTTTCTTCTTGGCACTGTTTTTAGGTGAATGAAGATGAGTGTTTATCTCTTCTTCACTTAACGCTTTTAAAGAGGGGATATCTAAAAAAGCCAATATTTCTGCCATTGACGCGTATGGCTTATTCTTGAACAAATCGACAAAATTGAGACGCAGATAATGTGCGTCGCCAGATAGTTCGCTTCTAATTACTTCATTGTATTTTCCCCAGAACCACGCAATTTTCTCAGCTTGTTCAAATTGTGCCCATTTTGTTGCAAAGCTATCATCACTGAAATCAGTTGCTGTTGGACGATTTCTGGGATCATCAACGCTGTACATCGAATAGCTATTCGCTTGTATATTGCCAAGGACTGAACAAACATAGTCCTCTGGAGGACGAACAATATGTACGATTTTATAGTTTGGAAATAAGAGCTTGATAATCGGAAGCAGCAGTGAAAGATTATTATTCGATTCAACGAAATAATGACAACGTTCATTCTCCATTTGAGAAAATAGGCCGCTTCGAATTCGGATGTATTCTTTAGCAGCTTCTTGAGTGTTTCGCTTACCTCTGATGTAGCTCATGGCAAGGTTGAATGCGTCAGGAATTGGTTCATGTACACTGATGCCCTCTTTAAGCACCGAGTTAAAGAAGGACGCAAAAAACTCGGTACCAATTCTGCCCGTACCCACAAAGGCGATGAATGTCCTATCTTGCCACTGCTCCCTAAACAAGGCTAACCAATCATCTTGCATCAAACAGCTCTCTCTTAAATTTTTCCTGCATCTACCGATAATATCGGCGATTTCAATATTTTCATGAGTTTTGGTTTTCTATCGTCAGTGGTGTCGTGTAAAAATCGTAGCCTAGCTGTGCAGCCAACTTTCGTCCCTCTTTTATGGCCGAGTGAACTCTTTCTCCACCAATAATTATGTTTGTCTGTCCAATACTGGTGTAATCGAATGTATCGTCTTCCCCAGTATCTACAAATATTTCATAGTTTCCGGAATGCTGGCTTTTAATCGCGTTAACATTAGCAATCAGCTCTTCTTCGCTACATGTGACGTGCAAATAAGAACGAGTTATTGGAATGATATAGTGAGGAATTCGTCGTAGCCGTCCTTTTGATAGCACTTCAATGCTTCTAGTGCCTGGGCCAGTTACTCTGAATCCAATTCTTATTGATATCGCAGTAGGTTGTATTTTTAGCTTGCATGGTTGAGATGTGCAAAACAAATCTCTTTGAACACAAGCACCAGATTCATTGTATTGCCATATATCTAGTTCGGTACGTTCATCATCTGTTAGGTAGACAAACTCTTCGAACTCCGAAAATTCAGAAACATGAAAATGAGATGTCAGGTTAATATAAGAATGTTCAGTTTCTGATAGCGTTGAAGTTATTGTTACTTTGTCGTTTGTAGTACTTACCTTCAAGGCAGAGGTGTTAACTTCAAAATGGCCAGATTCTAATAGGTTAGATACTGGAGAACGGGTATAACAAATAGCGTCTTGATAATTAAAGTGTTCACTCATTTGTTCCACAAGACGTAGACGGCAACTCCCGTTAGTACCTCCCTTTTTAGGTATGCCCCCTTTGCCTTGCAACAACGCGATCTTTTGCGTAACTCGATGCTGGAAATAATGCTCATCAAGATTGTTTTTGATAAAGGTAGACCGATCGGATGTATCGCATGATGTATGGTGAATTTTGTCATCATATAACGATACGGTATCAACCAATTCTCCAAACAAGACTCTCATTGCTCTTGTGTAATTCGATACCACAGCGGTACCTGATGCTAAGAGCTCTACTGCTCGCCTCGCAAACATGGTCTGTCCATTTTTTACAATGTTTAGAGAAATACCGGTTTCATAACCGCTATAAGCTTTGTCAATCTCTGTATAGGGGAGGTTACCTACAATACTTGGTTGGAATTCAGCTGGGAATGTTCTTCCTTCGATATTTTTCTGATGGTTTCGATCAAAAATACTTACTGACGCGCCACTGTTTTTTATCAAGCCATATAAGTGAAGAAAATCGTTATTGCGTTCATGGTACTTCTCATACCAGGAACCAGCAAAGCAATAGCCAGACTGACGTTTCAAATCCTTAGGGTAAAATGTTTGTGTATTCGCAAAAAAGGGTAAAAAATAGACCCTCTCATGTGCAAGTAAGGCTTTGTAGCGAGCGATACAATCGACTTCTGTGGTAAACACAATATCAAAAAGTGCTGTCAGTTTTGCTCTGATAGAAAAGTCTACAAAATGCACAGGGTCTTCTTTATTCCAAAACACAGTCGGGATGTTGTTCTGATTACAGAACTCTGTTAAAGACTGGATGAGGGGGAGTTGAGACGTAATGCGGTTTTCATTACTCCAACTTCCATCCGCCCCATTCCATGTAGATTCTATAAATAATAGGTCTGGACAGAAGGCTTTCAGTTGATCAATTGCATTGAGTCTATTGAGAGAACAAACATCCCAAATCGATGCAACCGATAGTAATGTAAATTCATCCGCTATAACTGCAGCTTTAGTTTTAACATTCATTGAATAAGTTACGCTATAACCAAGAAGTCATCCCATTCACGCCAGCCAGCGCAACTTAACGACTTTCTTACTTTTTCTCGAACGGGTTGAGCGGCAATAATAACACCACCATATTGAGTAGGTGAGTGCTCAAATACGCATAGAGTTGTGTCCTCGATGGTTTCACAGCCAGCAGTTTTATCAATAAAACCATTTATTGGATACCCTCGCGCTGCAAAACACTTTGCTAGCGCTTTAGATAGTTGACCACGTCCATAGAGATAAAGCGCCCCATGCTTATCTACAATCTTTTCTATCTCCGCTAATTTCAGCTCTACTAACATATTTGCAAATGCATCGGTCGAGCTGTTCAAGGTTGTTGTCGAAGAGTCACTTAATCGCACTTTTAGTAGACATTTTGGAACGCAACCGATGTCAAAGCCTGCTTTAATGGCCCTGTAAAAGAGATCGTAATCCTCCCCCATTCTTCGCTCGGCATAACCTAGCTGTTTGATGACGTCACTTCGGGCAAAATAAGTACTATGTGTTACACAGCACCATCTTAGTAACTCTTCCCTAATTTTTTCAATCGTATTTATGCTGTTTAGGAGAGGGGCCTTTTCTTCTTGAAACTGTCGGAATCGATCACTTCTTTCAACCTGTGGATCTGTTGTGAAGTATTCGATGTAACACTTTGCTATTGCAACATTTGGATGGCTTTGAAGGTAAGATAGTTGTTCTACAAATCTAGTAGGGAGACTTAAATCATCGCCATCTACTTTTACAATATAAGGCGTTTGAATTAAGTCTAATGCTTCATTAAGTCTGTACCCAACACCCTTATTTTCGTCGTGCGTAATAAGAGTGATACGCGGATCATTATATTGTCTGATAAGCTTACATGTATCGTCTGAAGATCCATCATCAATAATCAGAAAATCAAAATCTGAAAAAGTTTGCGAGAGTATGCTGTCAATGGTGGCGTTTATAAAGCGCTCACAATTGTAGGTGGTAAGTAGTGCTGTTATTGTTCGCGTGGACATAATTGAGATTCTCTTTTAACTTACCAGAATGTTGTTTACTTCTTTACTCCCTATCTTCTTTATCGACTACAGAGATTTTAAATAGAGTTTTTTTGAGAATATTTATCGCGGTTGTACGAGAATCTATCGCAGATTCTATCGTAAATTATCTACATGTTTGATGAGCGTAGACACAATTGACGCAACATCATTTTCATTTAAGTCAGGAAACATAGGCAGCGTAATGGCTTGCTGATAATAACGCTCCGCGTTTGGGTAGTCGCCTTTCTTAAAACCCAAGTTTTGATAGTAAGGTTGTAAATGAATAGGGATGTAGTGAACGTGGGCAAAAATACCGCTCTCTCTCAATTGTGTCACAAGCGTTGTATGTGTCGTACTGTCTAGTGATTTCACTCTGACAACGTATAGATGATAACTTGAGTAAGTATCATTATGTTGTGATAGCGGAGCAATATATGCCTGGTCGCAAAGTGACTTGTCATAGTAGGCAGCTAGTGCGTTTCGCTTTTCAACAAATGTATCGAGTTTATCCAGCTGACTTAAGCCAAGCGCCGCTTCTACATCAGTCATACGGTAATTAAAGCCCAACGTAATCTGTTGATAATACCAAGGACCATGACTATCCTCAGTCATCATCGCTGGATCATTGGTAATGCCGTGACTACGAAGCATGCGCATTTTATCTGCCAGTTCCATACTGTTGGTAAGCGCCATACCGCCTTCCATGGTCGTGATTATTTTCACCGGGTGGAAACTAAACACACAAATATCAGAAAATTCGCAGCTTCCAACAGATTTGTCTTGGTATCTTGCACCAACAGCATGAGAGGCATCCTCAATAACGAAGAAACCATACCGTTTGGAAAGTGCACGTATCTTCGCCATGTCGCAAGGTTGCCCTGCAAAATGTACGGGAATGACTACCTTTGGTAAACAGTTGTTCGCTTCAGCGTTTTCTAACTTGTGCTTTAAGGCGTCGACACACATGTTGCCGGTTTGCAAATCAATGTCGACAAAGTCTATACCAGCGCCACAGTAGAGCGCGCAGTTTGATGAGGCAACAAATGAGTTAGGCGAGGTCCATACGCAATCGCCCGGACCTACGCCAAGAGCAAGACATGCGATATGAAGGGCAGATGTCGCACTATTAACCGCAACGGCATAGCTCGCACTACAATAGTCTGCGAATGCACTTTCAAACTTAGGGATCGCTGGCCCCTGAGTTAACCAGTCAGATTTAAGTGTGTCTAAGACTGCTTTTATATCACTCTCATCAAGGTGCTGGCGCCCGTAGGGAATCACTTTTGTGCTTCCTCATTAAACTGCTTTATTTCTTCAATGCTGAGGAAGTGCGCATTTGTATCAGATACGTATTCAAAACCAGAATCCACAGGTTTACCCACTTCATCTAGTGCATTTGACGTGAAGTTATTGCTTCTATGGAAAAACTTTATAGCGGGTGCGATAACAAAGTGATCGGCAAATTCAAACGTGTGCAACGACATATCACCAGGACACATCATCTCATGCAGCTTTTCGCCAGGTCTTATTCCAACATATTTTATCGGGGTATTAGGCGCCATTGCCTCAGCTAAATCGACTATTCGAATTGAGGGAATCTTTGGAACGAATATTTCACCGCCTAGCATGCGCTCAAAGTTCTTTAACACAAAGTCGACGCCTTGCTGCAAGGTTATCCAAAATCGTGTCATGTCTTTGTGCGTGACTGGAATGTGGTCGCTGCCCTCTGCGATTAGCTTATTAAAGAAAGGCACCACCGAGCCACGAGAACCTACTACGTTACCATAACGAACCACTGAAAAACGCGATGCGCCCGCACCAACGATATTGTTGGCTGCCACAAACAGTTTGTCAGATGCGAGCTTAGTCGCACCATACAAGTTAACAGGGTTTGCCGCTTTGTCCGTTGACAGTGCAATCACTTTTTTCACGTTATTGTCTATTGCAGCATTGATTACGTTTTCCGCGCCGTCGATATTAGTACGAATACACTCTGTAGGATTGTACTCAGCAGCTGGGACTTGTTTCATAGCCGCGGCGTGAATCACGAAATCAACACCTTGCATAGCACGATGCATACGCTCTTTATCGCGCACATCACCAATAAAATATCGCATACAAGGCGCGTTGAATTTTTGCTGCATTTCAAACTGTTTTAGCTCGTCACGCGAGTAAATGATTAAGCGCTTTGGTTTGTGTCTCGCTAACAAGGTTTCGACATATTTATGGCCAAATGACCCTGTACCACCTGTTATGAGAATCGATTTTCCGTCGAACATGGTTTGCTCGCTGTTTTTATGGTTATAAACACAATATATCATGTGTCGGCATATTTGCCATAAAGCATTAGAATCTATGCGTTTAGGTGTTTATCAGTGCACAAATACTTCTGCTAAAAGAAGCTATGTTAAAGGGACTTTCTATAGTTTGATCGACGTTAATTCGTTTAAGTGGTTAATTGTATGAGCAGCGTCATATCCTGGCTTTGCGACAACGTGTTTGTGCACGCCAGTAAGGACTCTTATCGTGGGCATTCCCATTTTGTTTAAGTTAACAAAGTCTTTGGACGGGTTATCGCCGATATATACCATATCGCGCCATTCACATTTTTCCGCCTTTTTGATTTTTTCAAAGCAGTAAAGAGATGGCTTTGCATGCTTAACACCAAATCGGTGTGTAATAAATACGCGTCTAAACAGTGGCGCAATATTTAGCGCGTCAACCTTATTACTTTGCACTATTTTGTTGCCGTCAGTGACTAAATACAAAGGGGAAGGTAAAGCATTCAACAGCGAAAGGTGTGCTGATGGCATAGTAAGAGAGGGTTTGTGTAATCGGTATGCAGAAACACATGCCTTCACATTGCTTTTTGTGTCTGCAATGTTGTGCATGGCAAGATAATCATTAAAAATACGACCTCGACCGTTCTTATCCAGTAAAGTGGTCAATTCCTTGGTGCCGACTTCTTTGTTTACGCCCCAGGTACTCTCGACATAGGAAGCAACAGCCCTTAGGCCAGATTCAACATAGTGGCGCTCATTATAAAGCGTGTCATCAAGGTCAAAAATGTAAATCATAGGTAGTAATCTGTGGCAGCGCGAATTTGTGTGAGTTTCTCTTTTGAAAGTATGGCTGGTATCTGGTCAATATTATGGCCCAGCGATTCGTATAGGCTCCAGTATAAGCTGTCGACGCCTGCTTTGATGCCTAGCGTTGATGCCCCGCCAAATCTCGAGTTACATTCGATTATATGCAAATGCTGACCGCTTACTATGGCTTGTAGTACGACAGGACCCGAGAGTTTAAGCGCCGATAATACGTCATTTATAATGGGTAGCAAGGGAAACTGGGGAAGGGTGTACGTAACTTGAGACTCGCCATTTATTACAAGTTCACGTACGCGACACACCGCCGCTTTTACAACGTTCTCGCGAGTTAACCATGCATCAACGCTTATTTCTTGGCCTGATATAAAGGGTTGGTAGATGGGCGATGAAAGTGTCTTGCCGTGAGCCGCTGCGTCGTCAATATTGAGGTTAACCCCGATAGATTTGCTACCTGCACCAAAACGTTCTTTCACCACATAGCGTTTTATCTTGGATTGTTTTAATTCGCCATTTAGCTCGCAGAACGTTGGAATAATGGACGGTACATCAAGCTGAGCGAAGGCTAGCTTATCTAAACAGCGCTCAATGGCGTGGTGCTCTGACACAATGACGACAATGTTTGCGTCGCTCAATCTTTCTTTTAGTGCGGCCCAGAAAAGTAGTTCACCATCTCTGGTGGGAAATATATGAGTGATTTTTCGTTGTTTAAGCTCAGCGATAATGTGATCGATATTTGCCTCGACTGTTGGCGGCATACACCAAAACTCATCACAAAAGTAACGCGTCAATACTTTTTCGTTGATATCACCTGCAGTCACTACACCACTGGGCGAAATCCGCTTAACCGCATCTTTTAAAGCCAACAGCAAGGGGACTTTGTTACTCGCACTGGAAAGAAGAACGTTCACGTTTGTCTTAAATGCCTTTTGCTGTGATTGTACGTTTCTGTATTTTTATACCACCTTTTGGAGAAGGCATCGATGCCCGACGGTTTTCATATTCGGTGATTTGAGTTGTTTTTTTAGGCGTTTCCCATGCCCCGTACATAAAAGTCAAAAAGCCTTCTTTATCAAAGGGAGCCAAAAACGTTTCGTCTAGAAAAGTAATTGGCTCATAGTTGTCGAAGTGCTTTGCTGGCGCGAAAAATAATCCACCAGAGGATAATAGTTCTGAATAACCTTCCAGCGATTCTCTACATTGAATGCTGATATCAAATTGTACGTATGCACTGGTACTTGAATTCGCAAACTCTAAATTGATACATGAATCAATGCCGTTTACATTGATAATCACAATGTTCCAATCTACATCAAATTGTTCAGTTAACACTTTACTAAGCTCGGGAAGCGCAGATTGCAGCTTAGCAAAATTTGTTTTGTCGACAGCAAGGTCAATATCGTCGTCCCATGCAATAAGCCCTTTGTCTCTTACCGCGCCTAATAGTGTGCCTGAGTCTAAACAAAATACGATATCTCGCGTTTGGCAAAAGCGATTTAACGTTCGCAATAAAGTTTGAGCGAAAGAAAGCGTCCTTTTGTCTTCAAAAGGCAGTGCGGCTTTCACAGCTTGTTTGCTCGGAACAATCACTTTAGCTTTGGGAATACATAAGTCATTAGTGAGTTGACTGTGTATTTGGTCAATCCACTGACTGGTAATAATTATGTTGTCGATGACGTAACTTGAAATGTCTGCCGGTGCAATAACAGGGTAACCCATAAAACTAGAACCGTGCTTGGCACTATCGTTATCGGCAAACGCCAATACTTCAATATTGGGATGGTTGGAAATATAGTTCTCACCCGCTTTACTTGCACCGAACAGAATTACTTTCATGTTACAGTAGCTCCCAACTCATAGGGGTCCCTTTAGGAGCATCACATTTTATTTGTTTCCCAAGTAAGAGCGGCAAGTATTTAGGCGGTAAACCAAGTCCCGGACGAACGGAGCGTAAATTTTCCGCCGTAAGTGTGTCACCTGCCTTCATGTCCTGGGCGATATATAAAGAACGTCGATGCACTAAAGAGGCCTTTTCACGCTCTGTTGCGCCATAACTTACTTTGCCGATAGCCACTGCGGCACGGGCTGTCTCTTCGACCAATAACTTAATTTCATGTGGTTCAAGCGAGAACTCTGCGTCGACTTCACCCCCCTTTCTATCAAGCACAAAATGCTTTTCAATTACGGTCGCGCCAAGCGCAACTGCAGCGACAGCTACACCCACGCCAGGTGTATGATCGGAAAGCCCAACCTGACAGTCGAAGAGTTCACTTAAATGTGGAATCGTTTTTAGGTTGGCGTCTACTGGGTTCGCCGGATAATTACTGGTGCATTTGAGTAACACAAGGTCTTTGCAACCATTGGCGCGAAGTACCTCTACAGATTCAGCTATTTCAGATTGACTGGCCATGCCGGTGGACACAATCACAGGTTTTCCTGTTTTTGCCACCGCAGCCAAAATAGCGTGGTCGGTGTTTTCAAAAGAAGCAACTTTATAACAGGGAGGATTTAGTGTTTCCAAAAAATCGACTGCGGTTAAATCAAAAGGCGTACTGAAAGCCAACAGCCCTTTTTCTTTTGCATAGTCGAAAAGCTCTTTGTGCCATTCCCATGGCGTCATCGCCTCTTTATACAAGTTGTAAAGAGAGTTTCCCTTCCAAAGGCTATTGGGATCTTCGATAAAAAACTCGCCTTCATGGCAATCTAATGTAATGGTGTCTGGTGTATAGGTTTGCAATTTTATTGCATGTGCTCCCGCCTCTGCGGCAGCATCAATTAAGCGGTATGCTTTATCTAATGATTGGCCATGATTACCAGACATCTCTGCGATGATAAAGGGCGCACGCCCAAGACCAATTTGAATATCACCGATTGTGATTGGATTCATGACTACCTCTTAATACTGTTCAATATAGTATCCACTACAAAAGATGGATTTTTATTGCTGCTTATTAACGACGCCGCATTATCGGCGAGTTTACGCATTTTTTCGGGCGAACTTATCGCAAAGTTGATCGCTTCGCTAATGTCTTCTTGAGTAACGTCATCGCTTTTGCCTATCCACAAACAACATTGTTGCTTATGTAAGCAGCGCGTCGTTTCAATTTGGTTGTCGGCTAGCGTAATAATCATACCCGCTACGCCTGACGCCGCACGTTCCCAGTGCATCGAACCACCTGCTCCTATCATAGTAGAGGCTGTTTTCATCAACTGAGCAATGTAGGAACATGCCACGTGAAGTGTAACATTTGCCAGTGAACTCACTTTTGTTTTCAACGAATCAGTGTGCGTATATCCAGCGCCTACCACGATATCGGCCGAAATGGTCAGGGACTTTAACGAAAGTAAAGTATCTACTACGCGCTCCGTGAGGTTTGAAGGGTCGCTACCACCGAAGCAAATGAGAAAATGATTGTCTTTTCTTGGTATGACAGAAGACGAGTAGAATTCATCACGTAAAATAGCGAATTTAGGTCCAAGTAGCTTGTGGCAATGACTAGGCACCAGCTGCTCGTAGCGTACTTCATAATTGTCATAGAGGTTTTGATCTAACAGTACGTCGCAATCGTGTTGTCGATTGGCCAAATCATCGATAACAACGATATGTTTGCTACACCTACGCATTGCTGTGCTAAATGCAGATGACAGTTGGTAATGGTCTATTATTAAAATATCGATGCTGTTGTTATGCGCTCGTGAAAGCACATCAATACATTGGTTTGCGTGCTTGTATTGGGCTTGCTCGTCTAGCTGACAATCTGAACGAGTACTTTGTTCACTGCTATTTAATGGTGGCGCAGTTAACAAAGTAATTCCGGCTTGCTCTACTTGTTGATGTAACGCAAAAGGGAGAGGGCATGATAAGAAGGTGACACGAGCGAGGGGAAGGAATTGGTTTGCAAGTGTTAAGCAACGCATAACGTGGCCTAATCCTATCTGAGCAGTACCGTCTACGCGAACCACAACCTTCACGTAAGGCTCTCAGTCTGCATTAACTTAAAGAGTAATTCGGCTCTTACCCAATCCTCAGGGGTATCAATATCTTGTACTAAATGATCAGGCATCACGACCATTTTTGAATTGGCGCCGAAAATACGCTTGCTGGTGTCGAGCCAAGTTTTATAGTGCCCCCAATAGAGTTGACCTGCGTCGTGAAAAGCAGGAGGTAAATCTTGTGAGCGTTGAGTAATACCAAACTCGTCGAAGGGTTTAACACCGCCATTTTCGGTTTGTAATATTGCTCTTTGAATCGGAAATGAAAACCGCGCAGCTGTGAATACATAGTCTACATCTAAAGCACCATCTAGCATCTCAAAACACGTATTGATTAATGAAGTGGTAAGGAGGGGAGATGTTGCATAGACACACGCGCAATAATTGATATCCCAGCCTTTTTTTAGAAGTTCATTAAGCGCATGGCGAACTACAGGACTGGTTCCAGTGTAATCGTCTGCCAGCTCAGCAGGCCTTATAAACGGTATATCGGCACCATATTCAGCGGCTACGTTGGCGATTGTTTCATCGTCTGTAGAAACAACAACTTTATCAATATAGGGGCTTGCCAACGCATTTTCTATTGCGTGAGCGACCATAGGTTTGCCACAAAACGGTTTAATATTTTTTTTAGGAATTCGCTTACTTCCCCCTCGCGCAGGGATAATCGCTACGTTCATATTTTTCTGCTCTATTTCTCTACTTTTAATGGCGTGGTTGAATCTAGCGTTTTGTTAATCAAAGTCGCTTGACTAGAGCATTTAAATGCTCAGTGAGGCTTTGTAGCTGGCGAATTTTTTCGTTTTGGATTTCACTGATGACAGTTTTTAACTCTGTGGTTGAAACGTCTTGAGTGCGCGGTAAATAGACAACTTTGACGATATCCTGCAAATCATCAAATTTACCAATCCAGTCATCACCCATGGCGAAAATATCGGCCCCTTCTCTTTGTAAATCTTCGCGCTTTTGTTCCCAACAGTTTTCTTGAAACACGCTGTCTACGTAACGACAAGAAAGTAGGATTTCCTTTCTATCCTCATAAGGAATAACAACCTTTTTACCCTTAACGGTATTGAATTCATCAGAGGATAGTCCGACGACAAGCTTGTCACCTAAGCTATGCAGGCGCTTTAAAAGCCTCACATGACCAATATGAAATAAATCAAATGTGCCATAGGTAACTACAGTCGTCATAGCGCTACTCTCTGAAAATAAACAAATTGTACACCAATATTTTATCGGCAAGTCAATCAATTCCATGAGGTTATGCTTTTGCATCTAAAGGTATTCATTGTTATACGATTCGTTGGCTACATTTTGTCCAGCTTTCTGCTACACTCTTAATGTTAATTGATATAGGAAAGCGCCATGCAAATTGACAGCTCAACATCCTCTATTCTCGGCCAAGTGCGGGAGAAGCAAGAATCTTTAATGGAGAAGCTTGCTAGTGGTAAAAAGGTTAACAATGCGCTTGACGATGCATCGGCACAGCAAATTATTGACCGTCTTACTTCTGAAGTTGAAGGCAATCGCCAAGCAATCAATAATGTTTACGATGGCATTTCCGTAGCTCAAGTGGCTGAAGGTGGCTTGGGGAGCATTAACGACGATGTAAATCGTATTCGAGAATTAACCTTGCAATCTGGCAATGGTGTGCTGAGTGACGGTGATCGCCGCGCAATTCAATCTGAAATTACACAGCTACAAGAAAACATCAGCCAAACCATTGAGCAAACCAACTTTGCTGGTAAACCATTACTTTCTGATAATGGCGAACTGTCATTTCAAACCGGTGCAAATGGTGGTCAATCGATTAGCATTAATACTCAAGATATCGCGTCGCAACTAAGCGGTGTTCTGTCAATCGACATAACCTCGGGTACAAGTGTTGAAGATGCACTTAGTGCAGCCGACGATGCAATTGAAGTGGTTGGCGGTGCGCGTGGCGATCTCGGTGCAGTGCAACATCGATTTGAAAGTACTGCTCGTAACCTTACACAAGCGAATGTTAATACAGCAGAAGCAAGAAGCCGGCTACAAGACCTAGACTATGCACAAGCCGCCTCAGAGCGAGCGGCTAATGACGTGCGTGGACAAGCAGCAATATCTGTTCAAGCGCAAGCAAATCAGCAAGAAGGTCAGGTTCTTGCACTGCTAAATTAACGCATTATTTTTCAATATTATTCGAAAGAAGCAGGGCAACCTGCTTTTTTTATTGGTAAATTTCCTCATTCAGCTGTTGCGCTGCGATCTTTTGCCGTTACAATTTGTAAATGCGCTAAACTGTAAATAATAACAAAGCGTTCTCGGGGAATTGATGAAGAACATTTTGCTGGTTAGTGACAACCAGGAACTTATTCAAAACTTGGAAACTATCGTTACCTTCATGGGCGAGTCATGCCAGGCTCGCAGTTTTAATGAGGGTGAGCGGTATTTGCAAGATAGTGGGGCTGATGCGGTGCTTATTGAGTACACGTCGAGCCAAGTGGTGAAAGGGTTTGTTGAAAAATTCCCTCATATTCCTTTTGTGGCTTTGGTAGAAAGTAATAGCCAAGCATCTGCATATCGCAATTTAGTGAGTGTAATAGCAACACCTCTTACCTACCCAGTTTTGACACAGGCAATACACCGTTGCCAAGAATACACAAGACGTAAGCCTGGCCTTTCACGTTCTTCAGGGGCGAAAACGCGCTTGTTTAGAAGTTTGGTGGGTAAAAGTGAGCAAATTCAAATTGTACGCCGCTTAGTTGAGCAAGTTGCGCCAACCGATGCAACCGTACTTATTCTCGGTGAATCGGGCACAGGTAAAGAGGTTGTTGCCCGTAACGTACATTTTTTATCTGAGCGTAAAGATGGCCCGTTTATACCCGTTAACTGCGGTGCTATTCCCGGAGAGCTGCTGGAAAGTGAATTGTTTGGGCATGAAAAGGGCGCTTTCACTGGTGCGATAAGTGCTAGGAAAGGGCGTTTCGAGCTTGCTGAGGGCGGTACGCTATTTCTCGATGAAATTGGCGATATGCCAATGCAGATGCAGGTCAAGCTACTGCGAGTATTGCAAGAGCGCACTTATGAGCGAGTAGGTGGGAATAAACCTCTACAGTGTAACGTGCGTATTATCGCCGCTACCCACCGCAATCTAGAAAACATGATTAGCGAAGATAAGTTTCGTGAAGATTTATATTACCGCTTAAATGTTTTCCCAATTGACTCTCCTGCTCTTCGTCAGCGGAAAGATGATATTCCGTTATTATTACAAGAGCTTAATAGTCGCATTCAAGGTGATGGTGTAGAAGGCGTTCGGTTTACTGAACATGCAATAGCGTCACTTATGGAGCATGAATGGGCAGGTAATGTACGTGAACTGTCTAATTTAGTTGAGCGCCTTACTATTTTGTATCCTGGGCAAATTGTCGATATTGCTGATCTACCCGAAAAATACCAATACGGCGATGTGCAAGCTTACGAACCTGATTATCCAGAAGAGATCCTTGAGCGCGAAGCGTTCAATGCTTTGTTCGCCGAAGCCGCTGCACAAGAACCTGAAGAAGAGCCAGATAGCAGCAATGAAGATGTTGCGCCTAACAGCACGATATCATCAGCACTTCCAGAAGAAGGTGTTAATCTTAAAGAGTACTTGTCAGAGCTTGAAGTTAACCTTATTCGCCAAGCCTTGGATAACCAGGATTGGGTGGTGGCTCGTGCGGCCGACAAACTTGGCATGAGACGTACTACACTTGTTGAGAAAATGCGCAAGTACGATATCCAACGCACTGAAGATGCGTAACGTCAGGGTTTTGACGTTACGCTTTATTCCCTAATTTCTTTCTTATCTTGTTGAAATTATTGTGTAAATAATTTTGGCACATCTTCTGCTTTATCCAGTCATATCTCAATAGCGTCTGCAATTTGACGAGGGTAATATGGCTTTTGAAGGCACACACAATACAACCGACTATTCAGCAAATCGTTTTTTGCACGATGAAATTGACAGTGCGATTGCGCAAAGCGGTAAGTGTAGCTCGAAATCTAATGATATTGCGTCGTTACGACTGCAAGCATCTCGTTTAGAGCATTTGTTGCAAGTAATGCCTGCAGGCGTCATCGTTATTGACGGTAAAGGTATTGTCCGTCAAGCCAACGAGCAAGCTAAAGCCTTGTTAGGTGAACCCCTTGAAGAAGAGGTTTGGCGTAGCATCATCACCCGTTCATTTAAGCCGCGTGCTGACGATGGCCATGAAGTATCACTGGTTGACGGACGTCGGGTAAAGCTTTCAATAACACCCCTTGAAAATGAACCGGGCCAGCTAATAGTTATTACCGATTTGACTGAAACACGGCAGTTACAAGCGCGTGTTAGTCACATGCAGCGCTTGTCTTCATTAGGAAAAATGGTGGCATCACTGGCTCACCAAATAAGAACACCACTTTCTGCTGCCATGTTGTATGCCTCAAACCTCACGCGAAAAGGTCTAGCGGCAGAGGCACAAACTCAGTTTGCAAATAAGTTGTCAGACCGCTTAAAAGAGCTCGAGAGTCAGGTGAACGACATGCTGCTATTTGCTAAATCTGGTGAAGAGCAAGTGGTCGCGCAGATAAGGCTCGCTGAGCTTTTCGCCGCTATTGAGGGGAGTGCCAATACTATGGCAGCTCAACACGCTCAAACGTTATCTTTTTCAGGTTTTGATCAAGACATATCAATAACAGGTAATTTGACGGCATTACAAGGCGCTGTTTTAAATTTGATCCACAATGCCAGCCAAGTAACGCCCAAAAACGAAATGATCAGTATTGAGGCCTGCCACCGCAATGGTCAGTTAACCGTTTCTGTCACTGACCGCGGAGAAGGTGTTCCTCGCTCACTACAAAGAAAAATATTCGAACCTTTCTTTACTACCAAAACGCATGGAACTGGTCTTGGTTTGGCGGTAGTGAAATCTGTTGTTACTGCACATAACGGAAGCTTGAGTGTGAGCAACGTAAAAAATGGCGGCGCTTGCTTTTCGTTAACGCTTCCGTGCAATCCACCCATAGATACACGTCATACCATGACGCAAGTAGCATAAGTATCAGGAGATAATGATGTCTAAAACAACCATTTTGATTGTAGAAGATGACGCAGGCCTCAGAGAGGCACTATTTGATACGCTTTTGTTGGGGAATTATGACGTTGTAGATGCAGACAGTGCAGAAGCCGCGCTGATGGTGCTGTCTTCACGCCACGTTGACCTTGTGGTCAGTGATATCCAAATGGGTGAAATGAGCGGTTTAACGTTGCTCAAAAGTATAAAAGCAAAGTTTCCCAACATGCCTGTCTTATTGATGACGGCTTATGCGACGATTGACGATGCAGTGCAAGCAATGCGCGATGGGGCCACAGATTATTTATCAAAACCTTTTGCTCCTGAGGTGTTACTTAACCTAGTTGGACGTTACGCGCCAGCACAAAAGATAGAATCGCGCACGCCAATTGTTGCTGACCCAACAAGTCTCAAATTACTCGAACTATCATGCAAAGTGGCTAAATCTGATGCAACTGTCATGGTTATGGGGCCTAGTGGTTCGGGTAAGGAAGTGTTGTCACGTTACATTCACGACCAATCACCCCGTTGCGAGGCACCGTTTGTTGCTATCAATTGTGCCGCAATTCCGGAAAATATGTTGGAAGCAACCCTTTTTGGTTACGAAAAAGGGGCGTTTACCGGCGCTATTCAGGCGTGTCCTGGTAAGTTTGAACAAGCTCAAGACGGCACGTTGTTATTAGATGAAATCACCGAAATGGACTTAGCGCTACAGGCAAAGCTATTGCGAGTATTACAAGAGCGCGAGGTTGAGCGACTTGGTGGGCGTAAGACCGTAAAATTGAATGTGCGAGTTATCGCCACGAGCAACCGAGATTTAAGAAAAGCGGTAGACGCAGGTGAGTTCAGAGAAGACTTATATTACCGCTTAAATGTATTTCCAATTGAGTGGCGTCCACTCGCTCAGCGCCCCGGTGACATAGTACCGCTGGCTGAGCATCTAGTGAATAGACACGCCTCATCACAAGGTTTGGGTACAATAAGATTAAGTGCGGCAGCCCGAAATAAGCTTAGCCAGTATAGTTGGCCGGGCAATGTTCGCGAACTAGAGAACGTAGTTCAGCGTGCCCTCATCTTATGCGAGAACGGCGAAATTGACGCCAGCGATCTCATGATTGATGAGGATATTCAGGTAACTATTGATACGACTCAAGAGCAGGTTGAAGACAATAAGTTAGGTTCAGAGCTTCGCTATCAAGAACATCAAATTATCCTCGATACCTTGGTCTCTTGTAATGGTAAGCGAAAAGATGTCGCAGAAAAGCTGGGTATTAGCCCGAGAACTCTGCGCTACAAACTTGCTCGTATGAGAGAGGATGGTATCGACGTGCCTGCTTAGTGTAATACCTCACTCACAATGGCTATAGCCATTGTGTTGCACCTTTTTACTGGTTTCATAGCCGGCCGTCGCCTTTGTAGTTTACTGGGCGGCGGTTTTTTGTTGTTTCTTCCATTGTCGTGTCATAAATTTGGCATTCTTCAGTTTTTAAAGTTTAAGCTGTTGATTTATATGGTCAAATAAAGTTGGCAAGGTGATTGCTAAATCTCTCCTATCTAAAAAGAATTCGCCAAAGCAGCGGCGTGTTGTGTAAGAACTCTAGGAGTGGTTATGGACGTTAAAGCCAACAGTTTGTATCAAGAAATGCAAAACATGATTGGGCAAACTCGTCTTCAAGTTAATGAGCCTCAGCAGCTCAATGAAATTAACTCATCGGCAAGCGACTTTGCCACCATGCTCAAGCATGCGGTAGACGGCGTCAATAACATGCAGCTGAATTCAAAAGACATGCAACAGCGTTTCGAAATGGGTGATCCGAGCCTAAGTTTGGCAGAAGTCATGCTCGCTAAAGAGAAGTCTGGTATCGCCTTTGAAGCGACTGTACAAGTGCGTAACAAAGTACTTGATGCCTACAAACAAATAATGAATATGCCGGTATAAATGGGGTAGGTTATGGCTGAAGCAACAGGTACAAACTTAACTATTCCAGATCAACATCAATCTGCAGACAACGAGCCAGAAAACAAATCTGGTTTTATGGACACCTTGGGCAGTACAGACATGATGCGCCAAGTGGCGCTTGTGGTAGTGCTGGTTATCTGCGTTGCCATCGCAATCTTTGTTTTCATATGGTCTCAAGAACCCGACTATCGTCCACTTGCTAAAATGGAGACGCAAGAGCTAATAGAAACCCTCGATTACATGGACGCCAATCAGATTGACTACAAGCTTGAGGGTAACACGGTCTATGTGCGTAGTGATGAGTTTCAGAACATCCGCCTAGGTATGACGCGTCAAGGGCTTACTAAAGCGGGGGATTCGGGTACCGACATTATAATGCAAGACATGGGCTTTGGGGTAAGCCAACGTGTAGAAATGGAACGCCTCAAACATGCTCGAGAGCAGCAGATTGCCTCAACTATTGAAGACATCGCGAGTATCCAAAAGGCGCGAGTATTGTTGGCCATGCCAAAAGAGAATGTGTTTGCCCGCCGTGAGAAAAAGGCCTCAGCTACCGTTGTACTCACCGCAAAACGCGGTTCAGTGATTGCCGGTGAAGAAGTAGATGCGGTGGTTGATATTGTTGCATCAGCAGTCCAAAACATGGAGCCGTCAAAAGTAACGGTGACCGATAGCAATGGTCGCCTGTTAAACTCTGGCTCACAAGACTCGATGAGTGCACGAGCGCGTAAAGAGTATGAAATTGAACGTCAGCGCGAACAAGAATATCTTGAAAAAATCGATGCCATTCTTATTCCCGTACTAGGCATTGGCAATTATACCGCGCAAGCTGATGTCACCATGGACTTTACCGCCATGGAACAAACGCAACGTAGCTATAACCCTGATTTACCTGCTGTGCGCAGTGAAATGATCATGGAAGAAAATAGTGTGGGTGGCGGTGTTGGTGGCATTCCAGGCGCACTATCAAACCAACCGCCATTAGACTCGACAATTCCAGAAAATGCAGGCTCAGCCAGTCAGCAGACCATGCCAGGGCGAACAGCCAAAGAATCAACCCGTAACTACGAGCTTGACACCACAATTAGCCATACTAAAAAACAAACGGGTGTTATTCGTAGACTTAGTGTATCTGTAGCTGTTGATTACACGCAAGTTGCAGGTGAAGATGGTGCGATAACGCCAACACCACGTAAGCAGGAAGAAATACTTAATATTCGCAGATTATTACAAGGCGGTATTGGCTTTGATGTAACGCGAGGTGACTCGCTAGAAGTGGTAAGCGTACCCTTTACTCGTATGGATGCAGGCGAGATAGAAGATGTACCTTTGTGGGAGCAGCCAGGTTTTCTACCAATTCTTAAGCTAGTTATTGGTGGGTTAGTTATAATAGTACTTATCATCTTTGTGATTCGTCCAATGCTACGCCGCTTAATTAACCCTGATGAGTCGAATGACGCAGAAGAGTTTGATGCGGATGAAGGTTTAGATCTTGGTGATGATACAATAAGCATGCTGACTTCAGAATTCGATGAAGGTCAAGTTGGCTTTGCACCGGATGGCTCGTTAATGTTGCCAGACCTACATAAAGATGAAGATGTGCTTAAAGCGGTAAGAGCACTTGTAGCGAATGAACCAGAACTCTCAGCCCAAGTCGTGAAGGGCTGGTTGATGCAAGACGAGTAGTGAGAGACTAATTATGGCTGAAGAACTCGCCAATGTTGAAGAACCGTCATACGACGTCAGTAAATTAGAAGGCGTCGAAAAAGCTGCAATCTTACTATTGAGTTTGTCTGAAGAAGATGCGGCGCAAATTTTAAAACACTTAGAGCCAAAGCAAGTACAGAAACTGGGTACTGAAATGGCCAAAGTGGATGATATGACGCAGACTAAAATTACTGCGGTACACAAACACTTTATCGAAGAAATTCAGAACTACAGCACCATTGGTTTCCAAAGCCAAGACTTTGTTAAACGGGCACTAACCGCGGCACTTGGTGAAGATAAAGCCGCTAACCTCATTGATCAAATATTGATGGGAAGCGGTGCCAAAGGTCTTGATTCACTTAAATGGATGGATTCGAAGCAGGTTGCCAGCATCATTAGAAATGAGCACCCGCAGATCCAAACCATTGTATTGTCTTACCTAGAGCCAGAGCAAAGTGCAGAAATTTTGGCGCAGTTCCCAGAGAAAGTGCGCTTAGACCTTCTCATGCGTATTGCTAACCTTGAAGAAGTTCAACCGGCGGCACTACAAGAACTGAACGAAATTATGGAGAAACAGTTTGCGGGTCAAGCGGGTACACAAGCAGCCAAAATGGGCGGCTTGAAGTCGGCGGCCAACATCATGAACTACCTAGATACTGCAATCGAAGGGCAGTTAATGGATGCTATCCGTGAGCAAGATGAAGAAATGAGCCAGCAAATCCAAGACCTTATGTTTGTCTTTGACAACTTGGTGGATGTTGATGATAAAGGCATTCAAGCCATTTTGCGGGAAGTACAACAAGATGCGCTACTTAAAGCCATTAAAGGTGCAGACGAAGAGCTTAAAGAAAAGATTATGCGTAACATGTCTAAACGTGCTGCTGAGATGCTTAACGATGACCTTGAAGCACTCGGTCCTGTACGTATTAGTGAAGTGGAAACCGCTCAAAAAGAAATCTTGTCTGTGGCTCGTCGTCTGTCTGACTCTGGTGAAATTATGCTTGGCGGCGGTGGCGGCGAAGAATTCCTGTAAGCGGATAGATGTGGTGGGTAACTAGTCAAACTGGGCGAGTGCCACGGCGTAACAGTCAGGTAAAAGAATGACGGCAAAGAAAAGTTTTTCAGAAAGCGAAGCAAGTGAAGCTAAAAAGTGGGATTTACCTTTTGTGGACGATCCTCATGCGCCACGAGATAACGAACCCACTAATGCGTTAAATCGCCGTTCTGATTGGAAATACGAGCCCCCCGAAGAAGAGGAAGAGATCTTACCGCCCACGGCACAAGAAATAGAAGCTATTCGACAAGCAGCTTTCGACGAAGGACACCTAGAGGGTAAGACAAAAGGCTTTGATGAAGGTAAAGCCGAAGGATTAGAAAAAGGGTACGCCGAAGGGGTAGAGAAAGGTCAGGCAGAAGGGCTATCTCAAGGGCTTGAAGAGGGAAGGCAGCAAGTTGCTACTCAAGCTGAGGTGTGGCAACTATTGGCGGAGAAACTTCATGATCCCTTATCGCAAGTTAATGATGAAACCCGTGATCAGCTTGTAAAACTCGCAGTTACATTGGCTAAAGCGGTGATTAAAACAGAAGTTACCACTAACACGCAGGTTATCCAGCAAGCATTGAGTGAAGGGATTAAAGCGCTTCCTATCAACCAAACTGAATATCAAATACACATGCACCCTGAAGATATCGCCGTTGTTCAAGCGCATTTTGGTGAAGAAGAGATTGCAAAAAAAGGCTGGAACTTTATCGAGTCTGCGGCAATGGAACGGGGAGGTTGTGACATTGCGACAGCTCATAATGCGGTTGACGTGTCGATTGAACGGCGCTGTCGCGACGTTATCGAACAATTCCTTTTAAACCAAGGTCTATCAGATGACTAGCCCTTGGCACAATCATTTTGAGTCATTGACCAAACAGGTTACCTCTCCTCCCGTGGTCGCTGCTGGCAAATTAGTGCGAGGCATAGGACTAACGCTAGAAGCGGTTGGCTGCCAATTACCGGTTGGAAGTCAATGCTTGGTACAGACCATCGAAGGCGAAATTGAAGCTGAAGTTGTTGGCTTTGGCGATGACATCACCTATCTAATGCCCACTGAAGCCGTGCGCGGTATTGTGCCAGGTAGCCGCGTTATGCCGCTTAATCGACAAAGCGGATTACCTGTTGGCATGGGGTTACTCGGCCGAGTAGTGGATGGAAATGGCCAACCCCTTGATGGTTTAGGTGCAATTGAGGCAGAAGCTCGCGCGCCGACGACACGCCCACCTATGAACCCGCTTATTCGCCGCCCCATTAATACACCAATGGATGTTGGCGTGCGGGCAATCAACGCCCTTAATACCGTGGGCGTTGGGCAACGTATGGGGCTGTTTGCCGGTAGTGGTGTTGGTAAAAGTGTTTTGCTTGGCATGATGACGCGAGGCTGCGAAGCCGATGTTGTCGTTGTTGGGCTTGTTGGCGAACGGGGACGAGAAGTAAAAGAGTTCATCCATGAAATTTTAACCGAAGAAGAACGACAACGGGCAGTGGTTGTTGCAGCGCCGGCCGATACCTCCCCACTGATGCGACTAAAGGGCTGTGAAACAGCAGTGACTATCGCCGAGTATTTTCGCGACAAAGGCATGAAGGTACTCTTATTAATTGACTCATTGACGCGATACGCCATGGCGCAACGTGAAATAGCGCTTGCTGTGGGTGAGCCGCCTGCAACGAAAGGCTATCCGCCATCAGTGTTTGCACGTTTACCTGCACTGGTGGAGCGTGCGGGGAATGGGAGTGAGCGACAAGGTTCAATAACGGCGTTTTACACCGTACTGACAGAAGGTGATGACCTCCAAGATCCTATTGCCGATGCCGCGCGTGCCATTTTAGATGGTCACGTTGTTCTGTCACGAACCTTAGCGGACAGTGGTCACTATCCTGCGATAGATATCGAAGCATCGATTAGCCGCGTAATGCCTATGGTGGTAAGTGAAGAGCATCAGTTAATGGCGCGAAGAATTAGGCAGGTATACTCGAACTACAAGCAAAACCAAGATCTCATCTCAATTGGCGCCTATGCGAAGGGCTCTGATCCTCGCATCGACTTAGCAATCCGTGCAGAGCCGGCGATTAATGCGTTTTTGCAGCAGGGTATGAAGCAAGTACTGCCTTATGACGAAAGTTTGGAAGGTATGGCTGCTCTTGCCAAAGGCCTTGGGCAAGGTTAAGGGTAAGTTGTGACTCGCTATGTCTAAACAACTAGAACGTCTTGCAGAGTTTGAAAAAGAAAAAGAAGAACGTGAGGCGCGTTTCTATCAACAAGCTCAGCAAAATGTAAATCAACAAAAGCAAAAACTGTCTAGTCTCGAACAATACCGCATCGACTATATAAAAGGCATTCAACAAACAGGTCAAGGTGGTGTAACGGCTACTTACTACCAGCAACATCTGTCATTTGTGGGCAAATTAGACAAAGCGTGTGAACAACAGATGCAAGTTATTGCAAGAGCGAAAATGGCGGCAGATCAGCGCAAGCAGATGTGGCTTAAGCAGCAGCAAAAGGTAAAGGCCGTTAATTTACTGCTGGATAAAAAGAAAGTGGCAGCACAACGCAAAGCGGCAAAGGAAGAGCAAGCAATGATGGACGAGTTTGCCACCCAGCGCTTTTATCGCGCCAAGAATTCGCCTTTCTAAAGTTCTTGCTATTTTACTGATTTATAACACTATTCGTACCTATGTTGATGTGATTTTGATGGCGCTCTCCCATTTAAATACCAGTTGGCGCGCCCTTTGCAGTGCCTCTTTAAAGACGATTATTGAAACCATTACGAAGAACAAACGGATAAGTCTTTGCGGTATGGCCGCAAAGCGCCAAGTCGGGCGCAGTACCTTATTGTAAGCGCCTGTATATATTGTACAAATGCCTTTCAAACGCTGTTACCACACGTTTATAAAAGTGCTATCTAAGTAGGACGGTAGAAGATTATGCAACAAGTTGCCGCACAGAAAACAGACATTGCCGCTTTGCCTTTTGCTGCAAGCAGCACAGCTCAAGCTGTTGAAGCTGGAATTGACGGAAAAGCCGAAAGCCAAAAAGGCAATGGGTTTGATAGTCTTTACCAAGTTGCAAAAACTCAGGCAAACCAGGCAGAGCCAAAGCGAACTTCACCGTCCTCAAATACACCTGCAAATACAACTCATTCTGTAGTTCGCGAAGGAAAGGACAAGGATGCTGGGCATACCAATTTACCAAGTGACGAGAAGGTCTCAGACGCACCAACACCAACACCAACTCACGAAACAGAAGTAAAGGCTCAGCCAGCGCACGACACGCTTGTAGAAGACAACTCAGAATCGCCTGAGCTAGCGCAGCACAATGAAAGCGAAGATGTCGTTCAGCCACAGGATGCGCTTGAAGTGGAGGGGGATGTCGTCGTTAGTCACCGTACCGAGACAACGTATATTCTGGGTGAGGATGGGAAAAAAGATCCTGATGCTGGCGTCATCACTACGCCTGGTACACCCGACGGTAAGCCAGATAAAGAAGAGTCGGGAGAGCCCGACTGGATAGCTTATGTGGAAACCATTGCTAATCGCCAAAAAGACAGCGCTGCCGGCGAGTCATCACAAAGCGATGTAACCAGCGCAACTGATCTGGATGGCATTATAAAAGTTAAGGAGAGTGACAGACTTTGGAAGCTGCCTGAAGACGTAGATAGCGAGTCGGTTGACTCTGTCTTGGCGCATTTATTGTCACAATTGCAAACCGCTAAGGAGCAAGGCGCGAGCGACAGTGAGTCATTAAATGCTGTGGGGGATGAACTGTTAAATACACTGCGTACGTTAGGTGATTTATTGCGAGGTAGTAACCGCAAAGACGGTGCTCCTGAACACAATGAGCTGCAAGCGGTTCAAAGTGAGCTCACTACCAACACCGATACTGACTTAAAAAACGAAGATGACTTAGCTTCGCTAATTGCACAGTTACTCAATACGGAAAAGACGGAGTCTAGTCAAGCAACGAGTACCGCTGAAACAAGAATCGTCGAAGATGACGCTTCTGAGTCGTTGAGCCTTACCGCTGAAGAAGAGTTTATTCTTAGCCTTATTCAACAGGCTGCTAATGTCGACGGTAGTGAAACGAGTGCAGGGGCACAGGGGAGTGATAATGCTACCCGTTTGGATGCATTGCTAGCGCAAGCAACTGAACAAGCCAAAGCAACAGACGGTAAACAGAGCGGTGGTAGCGAAATTAAAGCAGGCAATGAAAACAATGCAAATGGCGTGTCGATAGGGGCTGATGAAGCTGCGGGTACATTACTCAATGCAATTGCTCAGCTTCCTTCAGAAACTGCGCAAAAGGCTACTGAAGCGTTAGCTGACCGAATAGTGGCGACTATGCCAAACGGTGCTCAACAGCAAAGTGTTAAGGCCAATATTATTGCGGGCATCAACGAATTCCAGCAGCAAGTTCAGCAAGGCAGAGAGCCTGGAATTGACCTGTCTGCCATTGTTGCGGATGCTGCTAAAGAAGCCGCGGTATCATCTGATGTGGCGGCAAGCTTAACAGCGCGTGTAGATAGTCAGGCTTCTCAGTTTCTACAGTTGATGAATACAACACAGCAAAGTGTTCATCAGGTAATGCAGGGGCAATTGGCACAAGTTGATACTGTTATGAACGAAAACAATCAGCTGCGCGCCGAAGCGTCAAAATCACAACAGCAGTTCGAAGGTTTCGACAAAGCTGTTAATATTCATAAGCCTGAAGGGCAGCAACAGCTCAATGAGAAGATTCGTTGGATGGTAAACGCGCGCAATACCATGGCCGAAATTCGACTTGACCCACCTGAACTTGGCAGCATGCAGGTTCGCGTAAATGTGGCAGGTGATGCCGCAAGCGTAAGTTTTATTGTCCAATCGCAACAGGCCAAAGAGGCCCTAGCTGATGCAATGCCTAAGCTAAGGGATATGTTGCAAGAACAGGGTATCGAGTTAGGTGATGCGCAGGTAAGAAAAGACAATTCTTCAAGCGGTGAAAATGGCCAGCAACTTGCAAACAACAATGACGGAAGTTCATCGGGTCGAGGAAACCGTGGAACTAATGACGGTATGAACGACGAAATGGGTGAAACCAGCGTGATTGAACAGTCTGTTACGCGAGAGTTAAAAGGCGGTATCGATTTTTATGCATAAAATTTGTCCGCTTGATATGCGTTAGCAATTGGTAGCATGGTTATACTGCGCGCAAACTGCTATTTTTGAGGTGTTGCTTACAGAGTATTTGACGGGTAAAACATTGCCATTTTTGGCCGAAACCCGATAATACGGTTTTTCGCGTTTTAATTGATGAGTTGCACATGGCTGAAGAAGAATTACAAGTAGAGGAAGGTGGTAAAGGCAAAAGCAAGATGATGTTAATCATCATTATTGCGGTGGTTTTAGTGGGTGGTGGTGCCGCGGCGTACTTTTTGCTGTTTGCCGGTGGTGATGAGCCAGCAGCCGAACAACTTGCTGAAGCCGATGCCGCTGCAGCACCCGCGAGCGCGACAGCTGGTGGTAAAGCAGAAATGGGTACCGCGCTTTATGTTGCCATGCCTAGGCCGTTTGTTTTCAATGTGCCGGGAAGTGGCCGAGACAGACTTGTGCAAATTAAAGTTCAGCTTTTGGTACGAGGCTCCGATAACGAAGAATTGGCAAAGACACATATTCCGTTAATTGAAGGGACCTTGCTTCAGGCATTTAGTATGTCAAATGCAGACGATCTTATTACCGAAGCTGGCAAAATTGAATTGCGCGAGCAAGCGGTGAGTGAAGTGCAAAAAGCACTCCAAGAAATTGAAGGCAAAGATGTTGTCGAACGTGTGCTTTTCACTGGCTTTGTCATGCAGTAACGCTGTGACAATTCTCAAGTGGCTAATCACACATTTAAATAGGTAAATACTGTGAGTGATTTATTATCTCAAGACGAAATCGATGCCCTGTTACACGGGGTAGATGATGTCGAGGAAGATGAAGTTGGCGGTGGAGGCGATTCCGATGCGTCTACACTAGAATACGACTTCTCCTCACAGGATAGAATTGTGCGTGGGCGCATGCCTACGCTGGAAATCGTGAATGAACGTTTTGCTCGTCACATGCGAGTGAGCTTGTTCAATATGATGCGCCGGTCTGCTGAAGTATCGATAAACGGTATTCAAATGATTAAGTTTGGCGAATATATTCATACGCTATTTGTGCCTACCAGTCTTAACATGGTTCGTTTTCGTCCCTTAAAAGGCACGGGGCTTATCACCATGGAAGCCCGCTTGGTGTTTATCTTGGTAGATAACTTTTTTGGTGGTGACGGACGTTATCACGCAAAAATTGAAGGCCGTGAATTCACACCAACTGAGCGCCGCATTATTCAGATGCTGCTTAAAATCATCTTTGAAGATTATAAAGAAGCATGGGCACCGGTTATGGACGTATCTTTTGAATATCTTGATTCAGAAGTAAACCCTGCCATGGCAAACATTGTTAGTCCTACCGAAGTGGTTGTAATCAGCTCATTCCATATTGAGCTAGATGGTGGCGGTGGCGATTTCCACGTGTCACTACCATACTCAATGCTAGAGCCTATTCGAGAATTACTCGACGCCGGTGTGCAAAGCGATAAAGAAGACACGGATCTGCGCTGGAGCAAGGCGCTGCGTGATGAAATTATGGATGTGAAAGTGGCGCTGACCACGCACATGCTTGATGTGAATGTACCACTAAGAGAAGTCATGGAATTTAAACCCGGTGATATTATCCCGGTTGAGATGCCCGAGACGATTACGGTGCTCATTGAAGATTTACCTACGTTCAGAGCGAAGTTAGGTCGTTCGCGCGATAACCTGGCACTGAAAATAGTAGAAAAAATTGCAAGACCGACTTCTGTGAAGTCTGAGCTACAGTTATTAACCCGTGGCGGGCGCATTATTGATAATGATGCCGAGCTACAAGTACTCGAAGAAGACCTGTAAGGTAAAGGGGAGTTCCCATGAGTGAAGACGGTATGGACGATTGGGCAGCGGCAATGGCCGAACAAGCCGAGTCAGAAGCTGAACAAGATGGCGACAACGGCGACGTTCAGGTTGCTGAACTAGACGAGTTGACCGATGATGCTCCTATTACTCAGGAAGAGAAAAAGAAGCTGGATACTATTTTAGATATTCCGGTGACTATTTCGATGGAAGTAGGTCGTAGTCAAATTAGTATTCGAAATCTGCTACAGTTGAACCAGGGTTCTGTGGTGGAGCTGGATCGTGTTGCCGGTGAGCCATTAGATGTTTTAGTAAATGGCACGTTGATTGCTCATGGTGAAGTAGTAGTAGTCAACGACAAATTCGGTATTCGATTAACGGATGTTATTAGTCAAATTGAGAGAATCAAGAAGCTCAGATAAAACTTCTTATTTACTAAGGGGTTGCGCAATGCTGCCCCTGTTATTTAGCCAAGTCGCTGGCGCCCAATCTACCCAATCCATTACCAATCCCACATCGGTACTGTCAATTTTTCTATCGCTTTTACTGGTCGTCGCTATTATTTTTGCGCTTGCTTATATAATGCGTCGGTTTAATGTCACCGCCATGGGCAGTGGGCAAATGAAAGTGGTAGCAAGCATGGTGGCTGGTGCCAAAGAAAAAATCATGGTCATTCAAGTTGGGGATGAACAGCACCTTATCGGCGTTACCAGTCACAATATCTCCCATTTAAGCAAGTTGGAAAAAAAACTGGACGTACCGTCAAAAGGGATGGGGACAACTGCAGCAGGGGGCGGTGACGCCTTTAAACAAAAGTTGGTCGCTGCGATGGCAGGCAAATTGAACCCTGAGATCAATAAAAAAAATCAAAAGGACGAATCTTCCGATGCGTAAGTTTGCGTTGTTAACTCTTGCCGTATTTGCTCTTTTTTTCATGGTAGAGCCAGTATACGCACAACAAGGTATCTCTGCCGTTACCGTTACCACCAATGACGATGGGACCCAAGACTACAGCATGACATTACAAGCGTTGTTTATCATGACAGCGCTAAGTCTAATACCTGCATTTATCATGATGATGACCTCGTTTACGCGCATTATCGTGGTGTTGTCCATTTTACGTCAGGCTATCGGGTTACAACAGTCACCCTCAAATCAGATCCTCATTGGCGTAAGCTTGTTTCTTTCTATGTTCATTATGGCGCCGGTTTTTGAAGAGGTGAACGAAAGAGCATTACAACCCTACCTTAATGAGGCTATGACCAGTAAAGAGGCATTTGAACAGGCCAAAGGGCCTATGCGTGCGTTTATGCTATCGCAAACTCGCGTAAAAGACTTAGAGACCTTTGTACGCATCGCTGGTGATGAAGGCAAATATGCCGATACTGAAGAGGTCCCCTTAACTATTCTAATCCCAGCTTTTGTAACCAGTGAGCTAAAAACCGCTTTTCAAATTGGGTTTATGTTGTTCATTCCATTTTTGATCATAGACTTAGTTGTAGCGTCAATTCTAATGGCAATGGGTATGATGATGTTGTCACCCATGATTGTATCGCTGCCGTTTAAACTTATGTTGTTTGTGTTAGTTGATGGTTGGAATCTTATTTTCGGTACCCTTGCCACCAGCTTCGGTATGGGCGTCTAGGAGGGCTTATGTCACCAGAAGTCTTTGTCGAAATACTCCGTGAGGCCATGTACATGGTAATTGTACTCGTGTCGGTGGTAATTGTACCGAGCCTCATTGTTGGTCTTGTCGTAGCGGTATTTCAAGCCGCAACCAGTATTAACGAACAGACAATGAGCTTTCTGCCTCGCCTACTAGTAACCCTGTTAGCGCTCAGTTGGGGCGGCAACTGGCTGGTACAGCAGCTCATGGACTTTACGTTTCGCATGGTCGATTTAATTCCACAAGTTGTGGGTTAAGGCTTTTCTTACGTGGACGTTGAACTATCCGTTATTAACCAATTTTTAGCCGACATGCTGCTTCCGTTTATGCGTATTAGTGGCTTATTCGTTGCTATGATTGGGTTAAGTGCTAAGTCGATTCCACCGCAAGTACGTGCACTGTTGGGTATTATGCTGACGCTAATCATCATGCCCGTTGTTCCACCGTCTCCGATTGATAATTTGGTCGACGTGGGTACGTTTGTGGTGGTTATTCAGCAGCTTGTCATTGGTGTTGCTATTGGTTTTATTTCTATGATGGTTCTCAACACCTTTGTACTAGCCGGTCAAGTTATTGCTATGCAAACCGGTTTGGGCTTTGCCTCGATTGTCGACCCTGTTAATGGTATTAACGTACCAGCGGTAGGTCAGTTTTATCTTATTTTAGCGACGCTGTTGTTTTGGACGCTAGACGGCCACTTATCCATGATCCATATGATTGTAATGAGCTTTGAAGCGTTTCCTATTGGTGAAGCATGGTGGACAGGTGAGCAATTCAGAGACATTGCACATTGGGCAGGCTGGATGTTTGTATCGGCACTGACTTTATCGCTCGCGCCTATCGTGTCATTGCTTATTGTAAATTTGGCGTTTGGCGTTATGACTAAAGCGGCGCCGCAGCTCAACATTTTTAGTATTGGTTTCTCGATTGCCCAGGTAATGGGGTTAATTATTATTTGGATAACACTCGATAATTTTACCGCTCACTTTGAAACCCAGTGGTTTCGCGCTGAACAGTTTATGTGTGAGCTATTA
Source organism: Alteromonas sp. McT4-15 (assembly GCF_020515205.1). NCBI lineage: Bacteria > Pseudomonadati > Pseudomonadota > Gammaproteobacteria > Alteromonadales > Alteromonadaceae > Alteromonas > Alteromonas sp. McT4-15. Next base: position 59,671 of record NZ_JAJALG010000003.1, on the reverse strand, counting down.
AATATTTGTCCTTAGAAAAGACAAGTCGCGGTAGAAATTGTTCGCGGAAAATGACAGGTTTGCGAGCAAGCTAAATGAAAAACTAGGCGAGAAGAGCAGAGCAAATGGCAGATTCAAGCGAAAAAACAGAAGACCCCACGGGGAAAAAACTCGATGATGCCCGGAAAAAAGGGCAGATTGCGCGATCCCGTGAACTGTCAACCACCTTAGTATTAGTGGTGAGTGCTTTCATGTTCCTGTTTCTCGGAGGATGGATTGCCGAGTCGGTCTTTAAACTTACACAGCGCATGTTTATTCTTTCTCGTGATGAAACCTACGACATTACCCACATGTTTGGCGCATGGGGTGAAGCCTTTTCTACCATTAGTGCGCCTGTCTTACTGTATATGGTCGTTGCCATGATAGCGGGTATTTACGGCTCAATAGCCCTAGGTGGTTACAACTTTACGTGGGAAGGAGCGAAGCCCAAAGGGTCAAAAATGAGCCCAATTCAAGGGTTCAAGCGCATGTTTGGCATGAACGGCTTAGTTGAATTAATCAAGTCTATCGCCAAAGTAGTGCTTATTATTGGCATGGCCATTGGGGCGCTATTGTACTTTCAAGATGAAGCACTCCACCTCGATATGGAATCGTATCCCGGCAACATCTTCCACGCTCTTGATATGCTTAAGTGGGCATTTCTTATTCTAGCTTGCGGTATGATCCCCATTGCCATAATTGATGTGCCATATCAGATGTATAAGCACAACAAAGAAATGAAAATGACCAAGCAAGAGGTTAAAGACGAGCGCAAAAATGCCGAGGGCGACCCTATGGTTAAAGGCCGTATTCGTCGTTTGCAGTATCAAGCTGCCACAAAACGCATGATGCAGGAAGTCCCAAAAGCCGACGTGGTAGTCACTAACCCAACGCACTTCTCGGTTGCTATAAAATATGATGAAAGCGGCAACCGCGCCCCTGTTGTTGTGGCGAAAGGGGCTGATGAACTTGCCATGCATATAAGAAAAATTGCTACCGCAAACGATGTCCCACTTATTCCATCGCCTATGCTTGCTCGTGCTATCTTTTACTCTACCGAAGTCGATGAAGAAGTACCTAATGCGCTGTTTATGGCAGTGGCCCAAGTGCTTGCCCATGTTTATCAGCTTAAAGCGCACCGCGCTGGTAAGGGGAAACGACCCAGACCTCTTAAACGGGATTTGCCTATACCACCTGAATACAGACGGTAATTTCTAGGGGGGATTTCCGTCGTTTTATTTATCCAACGCGACTGTGGTAGCTATTCATCAAAGCTGGCACGTTAGTTGAAATGTCCCTTTCAGAATAGTGAAAAGCGTCAATTTTCTGATAGTGAGACAGTAAGCGATGCAGTTATCCGGTTATCTTCAGCGTTTCGACAAAAATCAGCTGCAAAATTTTACCAGTGGTTTAGGTGCGCCAATCGTACTTTTGGCAATTATGGGCATGGTAATTCTACCTATGCCGCCGTTCTTGCTGGACGTGCTCTTCAGTTTTAATATTGCACTTTCCCTTGTCATCATATTGGTCGCGGTGCTTACACAGCGTCCTGTCGACTTTGGTATTTTCCCTTTAGTACTCCTTATTGCGACCGTTTTGCGACTGGCGCTTAACGTGGCATCTACCCGTGTAGTACTCCTATACGGACACGAAGGCGGCGACGCTGCCGGTAAGGTAATTGAAGCATTTGGCGCGGTGGTTATTGGCGGTAACTATGCGGTGGGTATCGTGGTGTTTGCTATCTTGCTCATTATCAACTTTAAAGTGGTAACCGCAGGTGCAGGTCGTATTTCAGAAGTAAGTGCTCGCTTTACTCTTGATGCTATGCCAGGTAAGCAAATGGCAATTGATGCCGACTTGAACGCTGGGTATATCGACCAAGACCAAGCGCGTCAACGTCGTGAAGAAATTACCGCAGAAGCCGACTTTTACGGTTCGATGGACGGTGCGTCAAAATTTGTAAAAGGCGATGCGGTAGCGGGCCTTTTCATTATGCTCATCAATATAGTTGGTGGGTTATTCATTGGTATGATTCAGCATGATCTTACATTTGGAAACGCCATTGAAATTTACACTATCCTGACTATCGGTGACGGTCTTGTCGCGCAAATTCCATCGCTACTTTTGTCAGTCGCAACCGCGATTATCGTTACTCGTGAAAACGAAACTCAGGAGATGGGCAAAGAGATACGTGGTCAACTTGGTAATAATCAAGCCTTGTATATTGCCGCTGGTGTACTTTTTGTTATGGGTATTATTCCTGGCATGCCCCACGTTGCGTTTCTTGGTTTCTCTTTTTTGATTGCAGGCTTTGCTTATTGGCAATCACAACAAGAGAAGAAAAAAGCTGCCGAGCCTAAAGTCCCTGACGTGGTTAAGGATGAAACCGTTGCGCCAGAAGTCAAAGAGCTGGGTTGGGATGATGTACAGCAAGTCGATACCATTGGGTTAGAAGTTGGCTATCGCCTTATCCCGCTTGTCGATAAGTCACAAGGTGGCGAGTTATTAACACGCATTAAAGGCGTGCGTAAGAAATTGTCGCAAGAACTTGGGTTTCTTATTCCTCCTGTACATATTCGCGATAACCTCGATTTAGAACCAAATACTTATACCATTGCCATGCTCGGCGTGACCATTGGCGACTCACTCATCAGTCACGACGAAGAGCTTGCGATTAATCCAGGGCAGGTATTCGGCAAGCTTGAAGGACGCGCAACGAAAGATCCCGCTTTTGGGCTCGATGCTGTATGGATAAAACCGAATAAGCGCGAACATGCTCAAACACTCGGTTATACCGTGGTCGATGCCGCAACGGTTGTGGCAACCCATTTAAGCCAGCTTCTTACTAATAATGCGTATCAACTATTAGGTCATGAAGAAGCTCAGCAACTTCTTGATATGTTGGCAAAACAGCATCCTAAACTGGTTGAAGGACTGGTGCCGGATATTTTACCGCTTAGTACCGTAGTTAAAGTATTGCAAACGTTGTTATTCGAAGGCGTACCAATTCGTGATATGCGCACTATTGTTCAAACCCTAAGTGAGTATGGTACGCGTAGCCAAGACCCTGATGTACTCGTGTCTGCGGTGCGTATTTCGTTGAAACGACTGATTGTTCAAGAGATTACACAAGGCGCCAAAGAGATACCTGTCATAACCTTGGCGCCAGAGTTGGAACAGATGTTGCACCAGTCTCTTCAAGCGGGCGGTGAAGATGGTGCTGGCATAGAGCCAGGACTAGCAGACAAGTTGCAAAAATCATTGCAACAAGCCAGTCAGCAGCAGGAACTCGAAGGCGAGCCTGCAGTATTGCTGACGTCAGGTATGCTAAGACCTGTGCTGTCACGCTTCTTAAAGTATTCAGTTGTTGGGCTCCACGTACTTTCGTACCAAGAAGTGCCTGATGATAAGCAGATAAAAATAGTCAGTTCGGTCGGTCAATAATCTGACACTGAGCGATTGGAGAGGTTGCAATGAAAATAAGACGTTTCTTCGGCAAAGATATGCGTGAGGCGTTAAGCCAAGTAAAAGCTGAGTTGGGTAGCGATGCGGTTATTATGTCAAACCGCAAAGTTGCTGACGGTATTGAGCTTGTTGCAGCTTACGATAAAGAGCCAGAGGCTAAGTTGTCAGTGCCAAAACCCGCCTCTAAAGCGCCCGGTCAGAAAGCTGTTCCTAGCTTAAGTGAAATCATCGGTGATGACGGCCCAGACAGTTTAAAAGCGCTACTTGAAAAGCAACATGGTTCAAGCACTCAGCCGCATAGCCAAAAAGATACCTCTGCCAATGCGCAGCATGCCAATGAAATTGCATCGCACCTTAACTTTTCTGATGACTTTATTGATGAAGTTGAAGCTGCTCAGCCTCAACCTCAATCCCGTGCGAGCCGCTATGAGCAAGCAGATGCGTTTCCTTCACATCAAGCGTCAAGCATAGATGAAACTGCGCCTAATCAATCAGACGAACTTGCACAAATCAAAGAAGAGCTCGCCTCGCTAAGAAACGTCTTGCAATATCAGGTGGCTGATTTGATGGAAGCGAAGAATAAGCGTCAAAAACCCGTTCATCAATATCTGATAACGCGTTTAACCGATATGGGCTTAAGTCACGCGCTTGCAACTCAGCTAATAAATTACACGCCTGCTCACTATAATGAGCGCGAAGCATGGGTTTACCTTCTTAACCTATTGGCTAATCGCATAAATGTAACAGGTAACGATATACTTACCGCACAAGGTGCTGTTGCATTGGTGGGTCCTACTGGAACGGGAAAAACAACCACGGTAGCAAAATTGGCTGCGCGATATGCCCAGAAGTATGGCCCAGAATCAGTGGCAATGATCACCATTGATACGTACAGAATAGCTGCGTTTGAACAACTGGCTACTTACGGAAAGATAATTGGCTGTACAGTAAGAAAAGCACAAACCAGCGAAGAGTTAGCAGATTTACTTTTCCAACTGCGTCACAAGCGTCTAGTATTGATTGATACAGCAGGGTTTAGTCAGCGAGATAGCCGTTTGATTAAACAAATTAAGCAATTTGACAATGGTCAAATGCCACAAGTGAAAAAATATTTGGTAGCGCAGGCAAATACACAATATCCTGCACTGCAGAGAATAATTAAAGCGTATGATGAAATTGAACTAAGTGGCTGTATTTTCACAAAGTTAGATGAGTGCTACTCTTTAGGAGAGGTGCTTAGTGCTGCAGTTGAGTACCAGTTACCGGTTAGTTATGTCACCGATGGGCAAAAAGTACCAGAAGACATTAAGATTGCAGAAGCAAAATCTTTGGTTTCTGCTGCTGCAAAGCTTTATAAAAAGTACGGTTTGAATCATACTAGTAGTAACAACGCCATTAAAACAGCATAAGCAGTATGATTGACGACCAAGCGAGTAGCTTAAGAAAAATGAAGCAATCAAGGTTAATCAAAGTTATTGCCGTCACCGGAGGTAAAGGTGGCGTCGGTAAAACAAATATTACACTAAACACCGCCATTGCTATGGCTAAGCAGGGTAAGCGTGTAATGGTTCTCGATGCAGACTTAGGTCTGGCTAATGTCGATGTGATGTTAGGTCTTCGCGTCGAGAAAAATCTTTCTCACGTATTATCGGGTGAATGCACGCTTGATGAAGTACTCGTCACTGGTCCGCATGGGATCAAGATTGCGCCAGCGACATCGGGTACACAGTCAATGGCAGAGTTATCACCTACTCAGCATGCGGGTTTAATTCGCGCCTTTAGTGAATTACGTTCACAAATTGATGTTCTCATCGTCGATACCGCAGCGGGTATCTCAGACATGGTATTAAGCTTTTCTAAAGCGTCACAGGATATTATGGTGGTAGTGTGCGACGAACCTACATCATTAACTGACGCTTACGCCTTAATCAAAATTTTGAATCGCGAACACGGCGTGTTTCGATTTAAAGTGGTCGCCAATATGGTACGCGATGTGCGAGAAGGGCAAGAGCTATTTAGTAAATTAAGCAAAGTAACAGGTCGATTTTTGGATGTTGCACTAGAATTAGTGGCAACTGTCCCGTTTGATGAAAATATTCGTAAAGCGGTACGCAAACAAACCGCTATCGTCGATGCCTACCCAGGTTCGCCTGCTGCCGTTGCAATTACTCAACTGGCTAATAAGGCATTGTCGTGGCCAATCCCGGCTCAGCCAGGTGGTCATTTAGAGTTTTTTATTGAACAGTTGGTTGCAGAAAAAGCAGTAGGAAATCAGCGTTGAATAGCAAGGCAGCAGCTTATCAACAACAAACCGATAAGTCGCAGTTAGTCGAACGACATGCGCCTTTGGTTAAACGTATCGCTCATCACTTGATGGCGCGTTTGCCCGCTAGTGTACTTGTTGACGATTTAATTCAATCAGGCATGATTGGTTTATTAGAAGCTGCTCGAAATTTTGACGGCTCGAAAGGTGCGAGCTTTGAAACCTTTGCGGGTATTCGTATCCGCGGTGCTATGCTAGACGAGATTCGTAAAGGCGATTGGACACCGCGGTCAGTGCATCGCAACGGTCGCGCGATAACGGAAGCCATTTCGCAAGTAGAAGGCGAGACTGGTCGCGATGCCAGAGATTCTGATATTGCTGCTAAACTCAATGTGAGTTTGCAGGACTATCATCAAATGTTGAATGAAGTAAATGCTGGTAAGTTGGTTGGCATTGAAGATTTAGGTGTGTCTGAGGACGTTATTTCGACTGAACAAAATCGGGGTAGCGACGCACCACTTGAAGACTTGATGCAAGGTGCTTTCCAAAAGGCGTTAGCCCATGCGATTACAACATTACCTGAACGAGAAGCTATCGTGCTTTCTTTATACTATGATGAAGAGCTAAACCTACGAGAAATAGGTGAAGTACTTGATGTTAGTGAATCGAGAGTAAGCCAAATTCACAGTCAGGCCATGTTAAAACTCAAATCACGAATGAAGTCGTGGCAAGCTGACGAAGAATAGATATTAATAACAATTAACCCCTCACTGGAGGCTATTTTGGATAAAAGTATGAAAATTCTCGTGGTTGACGATTTTTCTACCATGAGACGTATCATCAAAAACCTACTTAAAGACTTGGGTTTCTCCAACATCCAGGAAGCGGATGACGGAAGTACGGCGTTGCCAATGCTACAGCAAGGCGACTTTGACTTTGTCGTTACCGATTGGAATATGCCAGGTATGCAAGGAATTGACTTGCTTCGTGCTATTCGTGCCGACGATAAACTGAAGCATTTACCTGTACTAATGGTTACTGCTGAAGCCAAGAAAGAACAAATTGTTGCGGCAGCGCAAGCCGGCGTGAACGGCTATGTGGTTAAGCCTTTCACTGCAGCAACATTAAAAGAAAAATTGGATAAAATTTTCGAACGTTTAGGTTGATCCAGACGCTCACCAGAGAAACGAGGTTTACTGGATGTCATCAAATGTAAACGTTCCGATTACATTGGAAGAAGCTAGACAACTTGTCGCCTATCTTGAAGAGGGTGATAACGCTTCGGCCAGTGCACTACTTGAAGCAGCCTCAATGAAGGAAAATGTTGAGCTGTTTGCAGAAGTGGGAAAACTGACGCGTCAACTTCATGACGCGCTCAATAATTTTCAGATTGACGATCGCATTAAGAATCTTGCGACCGAAGATATGCCTGATGCACAGTCTCGTCTGACATACGTCATTGAAGAAACTGAAAAAGCTGCTAATACTACTATGGATGCAGTGGAAGCGAGCATGCCAATTGCAGAAACGCTCGCTGAGCGCATCGAGAAAGTGATGCCTGAGTGGAAAAAGCTAATGAACCGCCAAATTGAACTAGGCGAGTTCAAAGCGCTTTGTGCAGATTTAGATAATTTACTTGAAGAAAGCGCAGAGCAATCAACTAAGCTCACACAGTTACTGACAGAAGTATTGATGGCACAGGGTTATCAAGATTTAACTGGTCAGGTAATTCGCCGCGTTATCGACTTGGTAAAAGAAGTCGAGGACAGCCTAGTAAACATGTTAACCATGTTTGGCGAGCGCGACGGTTCAGAACATTCTAAACCTTCTAGCGTTAAGGCCGATAAAAATGATGGTGTACAAGCGGAAGGCCCAATTATCGACGCGGAAAACCGCGATGATGTTGTTTCTGGCCAAGATGATGTAGATGATCTTTTGTCTAGCTTAGGTTTTTAGGGGAGCGGGCGCATGTCGTTTGATGTTGACGAGGATATATTACAGGACTTTCTAGTAGAAGCTGGAGAGATACTTGAACAATTACAAGAACAGCTCGTTGATCTTGAGAACAATCCAGAAGACGCGGATTTGCTGAACGCAATTTTCCGCGGCTACCATACTGTTAAAGGCGGAGCAGGGTTTCTATCCCTGACTGAGTTGGTTGAAATATGCCACGGGGCCGAAAACGTTTTCGATGTTATGCGAAACGGGCAACGTACACTCACGCCGGAGTTAATGGATATTATTTTGCAGGCCACCGACGTGGTGGTAGAGATGTTTGAACGTGTTAAAGCGCGTGATCCTCTAGAACCTGCAGATGCACATCTTGTCGACTTGTTACACAAACTAAGTCGCCCAGAATCTCCTGACGAAAATATCTTTGGCGATACTGCACCAAGTGCAGCTCAGCCTGCAGAGTTTGAGGATGAGCCTGAACTTGTTATTGAAGAGTCAGAGCCTACATCGTCGTCAAGTGACGGTGGTGGCATTGATGAAATCACCGAAGATGAATTCGAAGCCTTGCTAGATGAACTTCATGGTTCAAGTGCTCCCGGTCAGTCTGCACCTAAGGCAGCAGCGCCAGCAAAAGCCGCTGAACCTGCACCAAGCGCAGGCGGTGATAGCGATGACATCACCGATGAAGAATTCGAAGCGCTTCTTGACGATTTACACGGTAAAGGTCAATTTGGCAGTAGCGAAGATGCAGCACCTGCATCAGCTCCTGCGCCAACAGCACCGGTATCTGCATCAAGCGATGAAGAAATTACTGACGATGAGTTTGAAGCGCTACTTGATCAATTGCATGGTTCGGGGCAAGGTCCTACCAAACAATCGTCAACGCCCGCTGAGCCAGTGGTAGATAAAGCGGCTACCGAAGCGATTAACAAAGCGAAAAGCGAAGCGCCAGCAGCACCTAAGGCTAGTCCAGCGCCGCAAAAGGCTGCAGCAGCCGCTCCTGCTCCAGCGCCTGCTGGGGCAGCGAAGAAAGAAGCACCTAAAAAAGACGATAAAAAAGCCGCACCAGCAGCACCTCCGGCTGAGACTACAGTGCGTGTTGACACCAAACGCTTAGATCAGATTATGAATATGGTCGGCGAGTTGGTATTGGTTCGAAATCGCCTTATTAGTTTGGGTATTAATAGCAATGACGAAAGTATGTCGAAAGCTATTGCTAACCTTGATGTTGTAACAGGCGACTTGCAAGGCGCGGTAATGAAAACCCGCATGCAGCCAATCAAAAAGGTATTTGGTCGATTCCCCCGCGTTGTACGCGACCTCGCTCGAAGCCTCAAGAAAGAAATTACCCTTGAGTTGGTTGGTGAAGAAACCGATCTAGATAAGAACTTGGTTGAAGCATTGGCCGATCCGTTGGTTCACTTGGTGAGAAACTCAGTGGACCATGGTATTGAAATGCCTGATGACCGCGCAGCGGCCGGTAAACCGCGCATGGGGACGGTTCAGCTGTCTGCATCACAAGAAGGCGATCACATCCTTCTTACTATCGAAGACGATGGTAAAGGTATGGATCCCGAAAAGCTTAAAGAAATTGCGATAAGCCGCGGTGTGCTTGATGCAGATGCTGCAGCTCGTATGTCAGACGTGGAAGCTTTTAATCTTATCTTTGCCCCTGGGTTCTCAACGAAAACTGAAATTAGCGATATTTCGGGCCGTGGTGTGGGTATGGATGTGGTTAAAACCAAGATTAACCAACTAAACGGTACCGTTAATATCGACTCGCAGCTTGGTAAAGGTACGCGATTAGACATCAAAGTACCGCTTACTCTAGCCATACTTCCAACATTAATGATTGTCGTAGGCAAACAAACCTTTGCGTTACCGCTTGGTGCAGTGAATGAAATCATTAACATGGACATCAAGAAAACCAATACGGTTGATGGTCAGCTGACGATGATTGTCCGCTCCAAAGCTATTCCGCTGTTCTTCCTTGGAGAATGGCTGATTCGTGGTCCTAAGAACATCGATAAAGAAAAAGGACACGTTGTTGTGGTACAGATTGGAACGCAGCAAGTCGGCTTTGTGGTTGATGCATTAATTGGTCAAGAAGAAGTGGTTATTAAGCCGTTAGATGCGCTCTTACAGGGCACGCCGGGTATGGCTGGTGCGACAATAACATCTGATGGTGGTATTGCACTTATTTTGGATATACCGAGTCTACTGAAGCGTTACGCCCGTAAGCCCATAAAGTAGGGCTGTAATAATAGGAAAAGTAATCCATGGTCTTTAAAGTCCTGGTCGTGGACGACTCTACTTTCTATCGACGTCGAGTGAAAGAAATTCTCGATGCCGATAGAGAGTTGGAAGTAGTAGGCGAAGCGAGAAATGGGCGAGATGCGCTCGAGAAGTTAGAAACCCTCACTCCAGACGTAATAACAATGGACGTGGAAATGCCGATCATGGATGGAATTTCTGCGGTAAAAGCCATTATGGAGAAGCGTCCAACTCCTATACTGATGTTTTCCTCGCTAACCCATCATGGCGCGCAAGCCACACTTGATGCGTTAGAAGCGGGGGCACTCGATTTTCTGCCAAAGAAATTTGAAGACATCGCGCAAGATCGAAAAGATGCGACACGTTTATTGTGTACAAAAGTTCGTCTTATTGCGCGACGCGGTGTTGGTCTTAAACGCCCTGTTATGCGCTCTGTAGAAACAAGACGCCTTCCAGAAAATGCGCCTAAACCGGCTTTTTTTAGAAGTTCAGGTTTGTTGTCTGGCCGTAAAGACGCGGCAAAACAGCCAACGGTGTCTTCGGTAAGGCCAAGCGGCAAGCACTATAAGTGCTTAGCAATAGGTGCATCAACTGGAGGGCCTGTCGCGTTACAGAAGGTATTGTCGCCGCTACCTGCAGACTTCCCTTATCCAATTGTCCTTGTTCAGCATATGCCGGGTACATTCACGTCTGCGTTTGCTCAGCGTTTAGATTCCAATTGCAAAATAAGTGTAAAAGAAGCCGAAACTGGCGATGTACTTAAACCGGGACACGCGTACTTAGCGCCGGGTGGCAAGCAAATGATCATTGAATCTGCCGGTGTAAACAAAACGATTACCATTGTCGAAGCCAGTGCTGCCGATAAAGTAAGTTACAAACCCAGTGTTGACTTAACGTTTAGCTCAATTGCTCGCGCTTATGGCGGTGATGTACTTGGCGTAATATTAACAGGCATGGGCGCAGACGGAAGAGAAGGCTGTCGCACGCTTAAAGGTTTAGGGGCGACCATTTGGGCGCAGGATCAAGATTCTTGTGTCGTATATGGCATGCCTCAAGCTGTGGCGGTAGAAAATATATCGTCTAAGAGTATCAATATCGACGATATAAGTAGCTGTATACAATCTGAAATGCGCTAGACAAGCGTGTAATGGAATAATAGACATGAAAGTGTGGACGGTAGCAAATCAAAAAGGCGGCGTAGGTAAAACAACCACTACGGTAAGCCTTGGAGGGTTGCTTGCGCAAAAAGGCAAGCGGGTATTGATGATCGATACCGACCCTCATGCTTCCTTAAGCTATTACTTTGGTATCGACGCTGAAGCTTCAAGTCATTCTGTTTACGATATTTTTATTAAATCTAATAACATAACCGCCGATAACGTAATGGACTGTTTAAGTCCTACGAAAATCGACAATCTTTATGTCTTACCTGCAACCATGGCCCTAGCTACGCTTGATAGAACCATGGGGAGCGAGCAGGGAATGGGGCTAGTGTTGAAAAAAGCACTCGCTAAAATAGAGAACGAATTTGACGTAGCCATTATAGATTGCCCTCCAGTGTTAGGGGTCTTGATGGTGAATGCGTTGGCGGCTTGTCATAAGGTAATAGTGCCAACGCAGACCGAGTACCTTGCATTAAAGGGGCTCGATAGAATGATACGCACGATGGAAATAATGGGGCGTTCACTAGATAAAACGTTTGATACCATTATCATTCCAACGATGTTTGATAAGCGCACCAACGCGGCTTTGGCATCAAGAAAACGGTTGATGAATGATTATGGCGAGCGGGTTTGGCATGGTGTTATTCCTGTTGATACTCATTTCAGAGATGCAAGCTTAGTTCAGTTGCCAATTTCGGCGGCGTATCCCAAGACGCGCGGTGTATCGGCTTATGCAAAATTATTAAAAGTGCTGGAGAAGTAACAAAGAATGACCAAGCAATCGCCTTTTGCCCGTGAAGACGTCATGGAGGCATATCTTGATAGCCTACTAAAAGAGCCAGAAACACCGGAAGATGTTACTGCGCGTACGGCTAGATTGCTTGAGCAAGCATCCCAAAAAATGGCCGAAGAGGCATTAAGCGCTACCACGCGCTTTCATACAGTGGATGACGAGCAAGAGAAAATTGTACAAGACGTTACCTCATTTTTAGCGGAACCAGAACAAGAAAGTAGCCACAGTGATGAGCAAGTTCCCGTCACTGAAACGCGTTCTCAAGAAGACGAAAAGGCGGGCGAATATGTAGCGCCTGCAAAAATACCACTAAAGGATAGTCTCGGTTCTCATTTCCAAGCGTTATTCTTTGAGGTTGCAGGTTTAACATTAGCAGTACCTTTGACTACACTTGGAGGTATTCATCAGATTGAAAAAATTGGCCCATTATTCGGCAAGCCTGATTGGTTTATGGGTGTAATGTTGTACAGAGAGTCTAAACTGAATGTTGTTGACTCAGCAAAATGGGTAATGCCAGAAAAATATGACGAAAACCTCGCACAATCGCTAAACTACCGATATCTTATAATGTTAGGTGAGAGTGCGTGGGGATTAGCGAGTGAAAAGCTCGTTAATACGGTCAGTTTAACAAGTGATGACGTTAAATGGCGCGAGTCCACAGGTAAGCGTCCTTGGTTAGCCGGGATGGTTAAAGAAAAAATGTGCGCGTTAATTGACGTTGAAGAATTAATATCTATGCTTAACAAAGGCTTAGGCAGTAACGACCAGACGCCATAGTATTGGGAGCCAGGTTCATGAGCGACAAAAGTACAAATAACAATGCCACTGACAGCAACGACGAAGTCCTTCAATGGGTAACGTATCGCTTAGGTGAAGAAACTTACGGTATTAATGTAATGCAAGTTCAAGAAGTATTGCGTTATACCGAAATAGCCCCTGTACCCGGTGCACCTGATTATGTGCTAGGTATTATTAACCTGCGCGGTAATGTGGTTACTGTCATTGACACACGCGCCCGCTTTGGGTTGCCACCCACTGAAATTACCGATAACACACGTATTGTCATTATCGAATCTGACGAGCAAGTGGTCGGTATTTTGGTAGATAGTGTTGCTGAGGTGGTTTACCTGAAATCTTCTGAAATCGACAGTGCACCAAATGTTGGCACTGAAGAAAGCGCTAAATTTATTCAGGGAGTGAGCAACCGCGATGGCGAACTGCTTATCCTTGTTGACCTGAATAAGCTGCTTAGCGATGAAGAATGGGATGAGCTAAGTAACATTTAGTAATTTAAGGCACTAACTTACACTGTTAGTGCCTTTTTTCATTTCTTCAAAGGTTTTATGCCCATGGATTGGCAGCTTGTAGCGCCTACCGCAATTGACTTAATTCTGATAGTGATCATTGGCATACTTGTGTTGATGGTTGGGTTTTTGACAGTGAAGCACAACCGTCTTCGCGCCGATTTAGATAACCTGGCTGCATCTCATAGCGCTGAATTATCGCGTATTGAAGCCCTCGCTAATAGTGCAAATAATCAGCAATCGGAAGCGCAGGCGCGGAGTTTAGTGATTACCCGCCACCTTCAATCGTTAGATGAAAAACAAACGGAGTTAGAAAATCAACTTCGTGAACAGAAACTGCAAGACCCCTCCTTAAGGCTTTATCAGCGAGCAGCCGAACTCGTTAAACAAGGGGCAAGCATTGATGAAATCATTGAAGCTTGTGATATCCCTCGTGCCGAAGCGGAAATGTTGATGATGGTTCATCGACAAACGCCATAAAGCACCATACTACTTCAAAAGGGCGTTTAGACGTCTAGACGTAAAGATGTTGACATCTTCTTGGTAATAGTCACAATACAGTCATAGCGTTTTATGACTGGAGCCTGTTATGCCAATACGTATTCCTGAACAATTGCCCGCACAAAATGTGTTGTTAGGTGAAAATATATTCACCATGGATATGGATAGAGCGGCAAATCAGGATATTCGACCTCTTGAAGTGGGCATACTTAACTTAATGCCAAATAAGATTGAAACCGAAGTACAGTTGCTTCGTTTGCTATCTAATACGCCACTTCAGATAAATGTCGATTTAATTCGTATAGACAATCAAGCGCCCAAAAATACACCACAATCTCATATGGACGCCTTCTATCATGACTTTTCAAGTGTTGCGAATAAAAAATACGACGGCTTGATTGTAACCGGGGCTCCGTTAGCACTGCTTGATTATGAAGAAGTAAAGTACTGGGATACCATGACCACCATACTCGAATGGGCACAACGTCATGTGAATTCTACGCTTTATTTATGTTGGGCCGCCCATGCTGCCATGTATCACTTTTATGGTATCACGCGACAGCTTCGCGAAGAAAAGTTCTCAGGCGTCTATCGGCATCAGGTTAATGACCCTAATAATGAACTATTACGTGGTTTTGACCCCTCGTTTTACGCACCACATTCTCGCTACGGTCATATTGACACTTGGCAGTACAACAGTGTTGATGGTTTGAGTGTAGTGGCAGAGTCGGATGAGGTGGGTGCCTATATTGTGGCATCAGATGATAAGCGCATGGTTTTTGTAACGGGACATCCTGAATACGACCCAGATACGCTTAAAGACGAATATTTTAGAGATATCGCCGCGGGCCAGACGCCCGCGATTCCCAAGAACTACTTTGAAGGTGATGACCCGTCGAAATCGCCTATTGTCCAATGGCGTTCTCATGGTAGTTTGTTGTTTACTAACTGGCTAAACTATTACGTTTACCAGACCACACCGTATGATCTTAATCAGCTTGCTGAAAAATCACAGCCAAAGAGGTAGCACGTGAGTCACAAGATAGTTTCTAGCGCTAGAGCAACGCTCAGCGAGGCTGCTAAAAAACGCATTCTTATTTTGGATGGCGCAATGGGAACCATGATCCAGCGTCACAAACTGGAAGAAGCCGACTATAGAGGTAAGCAATTTGCTGACTGGCATTGCGATGTTAAAGGCAACAACGACTTACTCGTCATTACTCAGCCTGACATTATTTATCAAATACATTGCGACTACTTCGAAGCGGGTGCCGATATCATTGAAACCAACACGTTCAATGCCACAACGATTGCAATGGCAGACTACGACATGCAGGCCCACTCTCGCGATATTAATTTAGCGGCTGCACGCTTAGCGCGAAAGGCGGCAGATGAATATACTGCGAAAACACCTGATAAACCGCGATATGTTGCGGGGGTGCTTGGTCCAACAAATCGAACTGCGTCGATATCGCCGGACGTTAACGATCCCGGTAAACGCAATGTCACCTTCGACGAACTAGTAGAAGCGTACAGCGAATCAACCGAAGCACTTATTGAAGGCGGTGTTGACCTTATTATGCTGGAAACTATTTTCGATACGCTTAATGCAAAGGCGGCTGCCTACGCAGTTGAAACGGTTTTCGATAAGATGGGCACATCATTGCCAGTGATGGTGTCAGGCACCATTACCGATGCGTCTGGTCGTACGTTATCAGGACAAACTGCTGAGGCGTTTTACTATTCAATGCGCCACATTAATCCGTTCTCATTTGGTCTCAACTGCGCACTTGGCCCCGATTTATTAAGACAGTATGTTGATGAAGTAGCGGCCATCAGTGAATGCCTAATTTCAGCACACCCTAACGCCGGCCTACCGAATGAGTTTGGTGAGTACGACATGGAAGGGCCTGAAATGGCCGAACACCTAAAAGAGTGGGCACAGTCGGGCTTGGTGAATATTGTGGGCGGATGTTGTGGTAGTACACCTGATCATATTCGAAAAATTGCGCAAGCAGTAGAAGGCGTGAGTCCACGCCGCATTCCTGAATTTGAACCCAAAATGCGTCTGTCGGGCCTAGAGCCGTTTGTACATTAGGAGGCCATGTGAGCGCAGAATTTTCTACCTTTATTAATATCGGCGAGCGTACCAACGTCACAGGCTCGGCGCGATTTAAACGTCTTATTTTAGAAGGCGACTACGAAGCAGCACTTGATGTTGCTAGGCAGCAAGTTGAAAACGGTGCACAGATCATCGATATCAACATGGATGAGGCGATGCTTGATTCTAAGCAGGCCATGATCACCTTCTTAAACCTTATTGCTTCTGAGCCTGACATCAGTCGCGTTCCCATTATGATTGATTCATCGAAATGGGAGGTTATTGAAGCGGGCCTTAAGTGTGTGCAAGGTAAAGCTATCGTTAATTCTATTTCGCTTAAAGAGGGCGAAGAGCAGTTTTTAAGTCAAGCTAAGCAGATTAAGCGTTTTGGTGCAGCGACGGTTGTAATGGCATTTGATGAGACCGGTCAAGCTGATACGCAAGCGCGTAAAATCGAAATTTGTCAGCGCAGCTATAAGTTGTTGACTGAAGAAATTGGTTTTCCACCTGAAGATATCATTTTCGACCCCAATATTTTTGCGGTAGCAACCGGTATTGAAGAGCACGATAACTATGCTGTAGATTTTATCGAAGCCACTCGTGTTATTAGACAAACATGTCCGTATTCACATATCTCAGGCGGCTTGTCGAATATCTCCTTTTCATTCCGCGGTAATAATCCGGTTCGCGAAGCAATGCATTCGGTGTTTTTGTACCATGCGATACGCGCAGGGATGGACATGGCGATTGTTAACGCTGGTCAACTCGAGGTGTATGATGAAATACCCGCTGAACTTCGCGATGCGGTTGAAGATGTCATTCTAAACCGACGCCATGATGCGACAGAGCGCCTGCTGGATATTGCACCTAACTATCAAGGTGATGGCAAAGCGGCGGCAAAAGAAGATTTGAGCTGGCGCGAGCAGAAAGTCAATAAACGTTTGGAGCATGCGCTGGTAAAGGGCATTACCGACTACATCGTCGAAGATACTGAAGAAGCGCGCCAACAGGCCGAACGCCCGTTACATGTTATTGAAGGTCCACTAATGGACGGCATGAATGTGGTTGGTGACCTGTTTGGTGAGGGGAAAATGTTTTTGCCACAGGTCGTTAAATCGGCCCGTGTAATGAAAAAAGCGGTGGCGCATTTACAGCCCTTTATCGAAGCTGAAAAGTCAGATGATGCGAAGAGTAACGGTAAGATTTTGCTTGCGACGGTGAAAGGTGATGTTCACGATATAGGGAAAAACATCGTTGGTGTAGTACTTCAATGTAACAATTTCGAAGTTATCGACTTGGGCGTAATGGTGCCAGCGGCAACGATTTTACAAGTCGCAAAAGACGAAAATGTAGACATGATAGGTTTGTCTGGTCTTATTACGCCATCGCTCGACGAAATGGTACATGTGGCCAAAGAAATGGAAAGACAAGGCTTTGAAATACCGCTGCTTATCGGCGGTGCCACGACATCGAAAGCGCATACTGCGGTAAAAATAGAGCAGAATTATCATGCGCCAGTGGTATATGTGCCTAATGCAAGTCGCGCTGTTGGGGTATGTCAGCGCTTACTTAATAAGACGTCTAGAGATGTCTATGCAGCCGAATTAGCCAAAGAGTATGACACTGTTCGCGAACAACATGCGCGTAAAAAGCCAAGAAGCAAACCTGTTACTTTGGCGCAGGCCCGAGATAACGCTTTCAAGCCTGATTTTTCGACGCTACCAGTTAAGCCAAATGCGCTAGGTGTAACCCCGGTAACGGCGGATTTATCTGTACTTCGACAATATATCGACTGGACGCCATTTTTCCTCACATGGTCATTGGCGGGTAAATATCCTCGTATTCTTCAAGATGAAGTGGTTGGTGAACAAGCCACGTCATTGTTTGCCGATGCCAACGCTATGTTAGATAGAGTAATAGCGTCTGGCTCGCTTAAAGCGAAAGGTGTGATTGGTCTTTTTCCTGCTAATCGCGTGGGTGATGATATAGAAATCTACGCTGATGAAACACGCAGCACGCTTCAAGGTGTTGCTCATCATCTTCGTCAGCAAACACTAAAAGATAAGTTTGCAAACTATTGCCTAGCAGATTTTGTTGCTGACAAAGCAAGTGGCGTGGAAGATTTTGTGGGCGCGTTTGCTGTCACAGGTGGTATTGGTGAAGATGAATTGGCTCAGCAGTATATTGATGCCGGCGATGACTATAACGGTATCATGGTGAAAGCGGTAGCCGACAGGCTGGCAGAAGCATTTGCAGAATACCTTCATGAACAAGTGCGCAAGCACTATTGGGGGTATGCTGCTGATGAAGATCTCAGTAACGAAGAGCTGATACGTGAAAAATACTGCGGCATAAGACCTGCGCCAGGTTATGCGGCCTGCCCTGAGCATACTGAAAAGCAGCTGATATGGGATTTGCTATCGGTAGAAGCCCATACAGGTATGAAACTTACAGAAAGCTTTGCTATGTGGCCAGGAGCTTCAGTATCTGGATGGTATTTCGCTCATCCTGAGGCCAAATATTTTGCGGTAGCAAAAATTCAATCTGATCAGGTTGAAGATTATGCGAAGCGCAAAGGGTGGACGATGGAAGAAGCCGAAAAATGGCTTGGCCCCAATTTAAGTGACTAGCAGAATTTGATAATACAGCTATGTTTGAGAAACCCTTTAGTCAAGCCTGTGAAAATAACAAACGCCCCATTCTAGCAATACTGGAAAGGGCGTTTGCCAATTCAAAGGTTGTGCTTGAAATAGGCAGTGGAACAGGTCAGCACGCTACTTTTTTTGCACAGCACTTAGGGCACCTTGTGTGGCACACCAGTGACCAAGTCCAATATCATCAAGGGATAAATGCCTATATCGATGAGCTGTCACTAACCAACATAATAAGGCCAAGGCCACTTAAAGTCGGAAAAGATAGTTTCCCTGAAATTGGAGCCGATGCATTTTTCTCTGCAAATACTGCACATATTATGCAAAAGCAGGAAGTGATGTTGTTGATGCACTCGATAAGAGAACAGTTGCCACCGGGTGGTGTATTTTGTCAGTACGGCCCATTTACCCAAAATGGTAAGTTTAATGCTAAAAGCAATGAAGACTTTCACCACTCGCTGCTTGAACGCGGGTATGGAGGGTATCGCGATATTGACGAACTGCGTGAGTGGGCAGGGCTACTGTCGTTAGCTGAAGTGATAGACATGCCCGCAAACAACCACATGCTCATTTGGAAAAAATAATATCGAGCGTGGTAAGTTGGGCGCTTGATTACGGCATATTAATGATGTGGAGAGTTGCTTTTTTTAGCTGATTCTCGTAATTTGAAACATCAAAATTTAACAAGAGCGTTAGCAAATAACGTCAATCAAGGAAGACGAGAGGTATCCTATGGATGATAGCAACACAACTTTCCCTAACTATGAAACCTATTCTACCGATGAGCTTATTCAAGCTTTATCGTCAATTGACGCAGAGGCATTTCCAGAACGTGCTGCTAAGATCACTGCACTTATTGCAGAGCGTAAAGCACAAGCCAACAGTGATTTATCACATCATAAAAATGATGTAGTGATCCGTACTGAGCAA
Source organism: Alteromonas sp. McT4-15 (assembly GCF_020515205.1). NCBI lineage: Bacteria > Pseudomonadati > Pseudomonadota > Gammaproteobacteria > Alteromonadales > Alteromonadaceae > Alteromonas > Alteromonas sp. McT4-15. Next base: position 40,255 of record NZ_JAJALG010000003.1, on the reverse strand, counting down.
GTAAAATTTCACGGTAATACCAAAGAGTTTTTTGCTATTTGGATAGTGAATTTGCTGCTTAGCATAGTGACATTAGGTATCTACTCCGCGTGGGCCAAAGTGCGCACAAATCGTTACTTTTATAGTAATACCGAATTGGATGGCCACCGTTTTGCGTACCTTGCCGAACCATTGCAAATTTTGAAAGGGCGCATAATTGCGGCGTGTTTATTTGGTGCCTACTTTTTGTTATCCGCGGTTAGCCCAGCGGCGGCATTCGCACTGATTGTTGTTATGATGTTTCTCTCACCTATGCTCGTTATCCTGAGCATGCGCTTTAGAATGAGAATGACCGCATATAGAAATGTGCGTTTCAGCTTTAAAGGGCGTTATGGTGAAGCATTCATGTTGTTTGTATTGCTTCCAATAGCTAGCGTATTTACTCTTTATTTGCTGATGCCTTGGGTACTTAAGAAGATTGATGCATTTCTAGTCGACGAGTCTGGCTTTGGTGATAAGGTATTTAGCAGTAAGCTTTCCACAGGTGAATACTACGGCGTAGCGTTTGCGGCGGCACTGATTTCAATTGTGCTATTTTTATGCGTAGGCTTTGTTGTGGGTCTATTAACAGGGTCGTCAACGATAACCGCTGAAGACGGCTTTAGTGTATTCACAGTTGCCATGTTTGGGATGTACCTGTTTGTCTACGCAATTGTTTCTGGCTTCTATAATGCTCGCATCCGAAACCATATTTATCAGAACAGCCGTTTAGAAAACGTTGCATTGTTCAACTCCACGGTGACAGCAACAGACCTTATTACATTGCGTCTGACCAACATACTCGCCACCGTATTCTCTTTAGGCTTCGCTATTCCTTGGGTAAAAATAAGAACCGCAGCGTTTTTTGCTGACGCAACGCAAGTCAAAGTATTAGAGGGCATTAGTGAAGTCTCTGCCGGTGAGCAAGGCTCGGCAAGCGCAGTATCTGAAGAGGCTGCCACACTGTTTGATGTCGATGTGGCATTGGGTTAACAGCGATGTACCAGGCTCAGTATTATCACAGTGGCAGTGTGGCGTCCTCTGATGCTATCTGTGAAATTACAGACGATGTGCTAATTGTTAAAGTAGGGCATGACGATGAACACTTAACATTGGCACGAAGCGATGTGAAAGTGAAATCTAAGCTTGGTGACTTACCCAGAGAGATAGTGTTGCCTAATGGCGATATGTTGATGTGCCCATCGACTGGCCCGCTAGACAATTGGCTTGATGGGCCGTCAGGCGCGACTATTTTTCGCATTGAAAGCAAAACGTCTTGGCTTATTGGCAGCGTTATTCTAGTCCCGCTATTACTTTATGTAGTGTTTGCACATGTCATCCCGCAAGTTGCTATATCATTGGCAGCGTATGTTCCATATAGCGTTAAACAAATTGCATCCGACCAAACGCTGAGTGCCCTTGATTACTCCGTGCTTGATGTCTCAACGCTCTCAGAGCAAGAAATACAGTCAATGCAGAATAGCTTTAACGAGTTGCTTGAACAGATATCGACGAAGAATCCGCGCTACCGAGTAATGTTTAGGGCATCAGAGTCCTTTGGACCAAATGCATTTGCTTTGCCTGACGGCACAATCGTCTTTACCGACGAGCTGGTAAACCTTGTTGATAAAGAACAAGCACTTCTTGACGCCATCTTTTTACATGAGGTTGGCCATGTAGAGAATAACCACTCTATGCAGCTTGTTGCGGAATCGCTTTTTGCTACCTTGGCAATTAGTTACTTCTTTGGCGATTTAAGTGGTGCGTTAGAATCATTTTTAGGTGTAGGTTCGAGTGTAGTGCACAATCAGTTTTCTCAAGCGCATGAGTGGGAATCAGATAACTATGCTATCGCGCAGCTTCGAGTGTTAAATCGAGACCCCGCCGATTTCGCCAATGCTATGCGCGTGCTTCAGTCGCTTGTTGGTAATGAGCATGAAGCAAATAGTTGGTTCCAATCTCACCCTATGATTCAAAAACGCATAGATAACGCCAAACGAGCGAGTGAAGAAAGCCGTAATCCATAGCTGTGAGGAAATATTTAAGGCTTCAAAGTACTGCGCATTTAACCGATACTTAAAGGTGTCTTAAAAAATTTCAGGGTTGTAAAACGCCACGAACTATTCCAAAGTAAGGGATGTGTTTTGGCGTTCTCTTTTCTCTTTGTATAACACCTCTTTAGGTGCTGTTTTCTGCCAAATCGCAATACACAAAATTAAAACTATAAAGCATACACAGTGTTCCGCTCAATTTTTCCTCAGCAGCATTGTGTAGTGCCACTAATAACAATGAGAAGTACCAATGAAGTCCATATCATTACAGAAAAAATTTATGCTAATCGTCGGTGGCAGTATTGCACTTATGCTGCTTATCACCGCATTTTTCCTCGTTAATACTGTTGCAGACAACACGAGAAGCCGGGTTGAAAAAGAAGTCACCGCATTAGTGGCAAGAGAAGCTAATGATGTTGAGGGTTTTTTTGCCACCTATGGTGGCGTAGCGCGAGCTTTTCTGAGTAGTCCGTTTTTTCAAGATTTTTTTGAGCAACATACTCAGCGAGGCGCATCAGAATCGCAACTTAGCGATGCAAAAACGATTTATACGTTGTTTGACAATATAAGTAGTGCTGATCCTGTCATTAAGTCTGCTTTTTTTGGTTCTGCTATTACAGGTGAGTATTTCTACGAAGAAGGCCGAGTAGGCGTGGATACTTCTGGTCCGGATGCAGGAAACCCTAATGCTGGGTATTTTGCAACTAAACGCCCTTGGTTCACAACTGCGGTTGAGAAAGGCAAGTTGTATGTTACGCCGCCTGCGGTTGACTCTCAGGATGGCAGTATTTCAGCCGTTGTACAAACGCCCATCTTTCGCAATGGAAAGCTATTAGGTGTTGGCGGCGTTGATATTCTCATTAGTACCGTAGGAAAAGTCATCGACTCTATTCGCTACGAAGGGCAGGGAACGGCGTTTTTATTGGATGATAACCAAAACATCGTGTATTTCCCTAAGCAATCCTCTGACTTGCCGTTGAGTTCCCCCATCAGTGATTTTGATAAGGTATTTAGCGAGTCGGAAGGCTTTAGAGCATTGGCGGCTGACATTGCACAAAAGCCGTCAGGTATAGTGCCAGTTACTTGGAAAGGCGAAGCCTATTTCGTTGTATTTGAACACGCCAAAATCAATTCGCCAGAAATGAATTGGTCACTTGGGATTTTAGTTCCAGCCAGTGTGATCAACAGCCCTATTAATACCGCAATGACAATGGCTACAGTAGTCGCGTTAGTCATCATTGGGGTTATTGTGCTGATTACTTATATTGCCAGCGCAAAGGTAACTCAGCCTTTGGTAAAAATGCGTAATGCAATGTCAGAGATTGCCAATGGTGATGGCGATCTTACCAAGCGATTAGAAGTTAGTAGCAACGATGAGATTGGTGCTTTAGCAGTGGAGTTCAATAGGTTTACTGACAAGTTAAGGGTTATTCTGCGCGAGACAGCAGCTAATACTCGAATGGTCGCTGAAGCGGCAGTACACTTGCGCGACGTTAGCCAATCAACAAGTAAAGAAATTAATCAGGAACGCAGCCAAGTAGATAATGTATCTACCGCGGTAACTGAAATGGCTGCGACCGTTGTCGAGATATCAAAAAACGCTGCACAATCGAGTGAGGCAGCAACAAACGCCGACACATTAGTGCAAAGTGGAAGCGCACAAGTACAAGAAGCAGTCGTTGAAATAAGAGCGCTTGCCGCTGCCATTGATGAAGGTGTTGAAGTAGTAAGTGGTTTAAGTAAAGAGTCTGACAACATAGGTGCCGTTATTGATGTCATCAATAGCATCGCCGAACAGACCAACTTGTTAGCGCTTAACGCCGCTATAGAAGCAGCGCGCGCCGGCGAGCAAGGGCGTGGTTTTGCTGTGGTTGCCGATGAGGTTCGTTCACTGGCAAGCCGCACTCAAGAGTCTACAACAGACATAAGAAGAATGGTTGAGCGACTGCAGCACATGGCAGAGCAAACTGACGGCGTTATGCAACAAGGAAAAATGCGCTCAGAAACAGGCTTAGAGAAAACCGAGAAAGTGGTATTAACCCTTCAGGATATCACTCAGTCTATCGGGCTTGTGCAGGAGCAAAGTACACATATTGCGCTAGCAACTGAACAGCAAACGGAAGTAGCACACGATATCAATAAGTCGCTTGTAGCCATAACGGGGCTTAGTGATCGCACTAGCCAGCACGCTGAAGAGTTAGCGGTTGAAGCAACCCAGTTGAGCAGTGTCTCAAGTGAATTGAAGGAAATCGTTAGTCAATTTAAGATTTAATTCACGCCTACACCGCGGTGTTACTGAGGGTGGTGACACCGCGACATATCTATAAACTCATCGACAAACCCTAACGCGTCTTCAGCTTTTCTATGACCTAGATAAAGGGTTTTTGCTATACCTTTTTCCCCAAGTGATCGATAGCAAACGTCAGTATCATCATGTTCGTCAATAAGCCATTTCGGTAGGGCAGTAACGCCTCTGTTAGCGGCCACCATTTGCAATATAATCTCGGTGGTTTCAATGGTTTTATGTTGCTTAACTGTGCAGTTAGCAGGCGTTAAAAACTGGGTGAAGATATCAAGGCGACTTAGCTCAACAGGATAAGTAATTAGGGTTTCTTGTGATAAATCTTGCGGCTTGATATAGGGCTGTGCAGCTAGAGGGTGAGTATTGTGCATTACTAACACTTGTTCGTAATCGAATATGGGAGTGTACGTGATTGTATCGAGCTGCAACGGGTCGGGTGTGAGTAGAATGTCGATATCATAGCCATGAAGCGCTTGTAGGCCGCCAAACGAAAATGCGCGCATGACGTCCACATCCACATCGGGAAATGCCTTTAAGAATGGCGCAACAACTTTTAATAACCACTCGAAACACGGGTGACACTCCATACCTATACGCAATATCCCCTGTTTTCCTTGAGCGAAGCGCGCAAGTTGCGCTTCCGCGTGCTCAAATTGAGGAAGTACGCGTTGGGCGAGCCCGAGTACACTTTGGCCGGCTTGCGTGAGTCGTAGCCGTCGCCCATCCTTTTCCCACAATGTGACTTGGTAGGTTTGTTCCAGTTTTTTCATAGCGTGACTGAGCGCAGATTGTGTCAAATGCAGGGAGGTCGCAGCTTGAGTCACCGTGCCGTGTGTTTCAATGGCTTTTACGATTCGTAAGTGTTGTCTGTCGATCATTACGGTTCCCTGTCCATTTATTTGTCGATGATTGCGACCGCATTGGAAAGTCGCGTTTCAATAATATTTTTAACAATGGCGGCGATTTCTCTAAATGTTTGTCTTCCCGGAGCGGTATTTCGCCACGCTAGAGAATGTTGTCTTTCAATGGGCATATCGGCAATTTCACAAACGTGGAGCGCTTCTGGCTTGTGCAACTCAGAGTGAATGTATAACCCTGGTAAAAACGCAACGCCCATTCCCATTACTACCATTTGGCGCAATGTATCTAAGCTGGTGCCCTCGTAATCTCGTTGGAGGTCGGCACCAATTTCGTCACAAATACGCTGAACTTGGTGGTGGAAGTGGTGACGGTCTTCTAATGTCAGTACTTTTTCACCACTAATTTCTTCAGGACGTACGTACGCTTTCCCAGCTAAATGATGATCTGATGGAATAACAAACTTTAAAGGTTCGTTAAATAAAGGCTGAGTAATAAGCTGCGAGTTTTCACCTGACATGGGAGATAAAATCAAATCGTATTCGCCCCGCAATAAGCCATGCTGAAGTGCGCTTGGAGCACCTTCGCGCACATAAAATCGCAAGCCCGGTTTGCGTTTATGTAAATCGGGAAGTACAAATGGCAGCAAATAAGGCCCTAGCGTCGGTGGTATCCCCAAGCGATAGGTCACTACATTTCCCTCTGACAAGTCTCGGGCTATTTCACCAAAGCGCTGTGAAGACTGTAATACCTCTTCAGCAACAGATAATAACGCCTTACCTTGTGGCGAAAGCAGGGTACCAGTTCGAGAACGCTCAAATAAATTAAGACCCAATGTCGTTTCTAACGCATTAATCTGACTGGTCAGAGTAGGTTGGCTAATACCCAAAATCCCTGCTGCCTGCCGGAAGCTTAAATATTTCGCAACCGCAACAAAGTACCTGATTTGGTTGATTGACGGGGTTTTGCCGTTGAGTTGCATAGTGCTAATTCCGTTCTTTTACTAAGCTTGTACTAGTGATTATTTATGTGCTGATAGTAAATGGCTATCGCGAACTGGTATATTAAACTATTAATCTATCAAGTGATACTGAGGTATTAACATAATCATTATAAATATTAAATTATTGGGAGTAAGTTATGGATCATGTATTTTCAGGGGTAGCGAAATTCCAGAAAGAAGTGTACCCGAACAAAAAGGCTAAGTTTCAGAAACTTGCCACTGGCCAAAATCCAGAAGTCCTTTTCATCACATGTTCAGATTCTCGCATCGACCCTAACTTGGTTACACAAACAGATCCAGGTGAAATGTTTATCTGCCGTAACGCGGGTAACATTGTGCCTCCTCACAGCAATCAAACTGGTGGTATGACAGCATCGATTGAGTTCGCTGTAGCAGCCCTCGGTGTATCTCATATTGTTATCTGTGGTCATACAGACTGCGGTGCGATGAAAGGTGCAATTAACCCAGAGGGTCTTGATTCGCTTCCACACGTTAAAGAATGGTTAGGACACTGCCGTGCAGCAACAGACGTAGTAAAAGAACGTTGCGGTCACGATAAATTATCACTAGAAGACTTAGAAGCAGTAACCAAAGAAAATGTTGTTCAGCAAATACAGCACCTTCGCACCCATCCTGCTGTTGCAGCGAAAATTGCAACAGGCCAAGTGATGCTTCACGGTTGGGTTTATAACATCGGATCTGGTGAAGTATTGTGCTACAACGGTGAAAACGGTGAATTTGTAGCTATGGACCAAGCCGCTGCTGAAGAGCAACTGGCTCGCGCAGAGTAAGGTCGGTCGCTATGGTTAAAATTAATCTTTCTAATTTACGTGGCGATTTTACTGGTGGTTTGACCGCCGGTATCGTTGCCTTACCACTGGCACTTGCACTTGGTGTAGCGTCGGGACTTGGTCCTATGGCGGGTCTTTACGGTGCTATTGCAGTGGGCTTCTTTGCCGCATTATTTGGCGGCACGCCAGCGCAAATTTCTGGTCCTACAGGGCCTATGGTAGTTGTACTTGCGGGTTTGTTTGCAAGCTTATCGGGCGATGCTAGCCTTATTTTTACTGCCGTTATTCTTGCTGGTATTTTCCAAATAGTATTTGGTGTTTTAGGGGTAGGCCAATATATACGCCTTGTTCCTTATCCGGTTATATCAGGCTTTATGTCGGGGATCGGTGCCATTATTATCATTTTGCAGATAGGGCGCTTGCTTGGTCACGAACCGCCAGGTGGAACTATTGGCGCGCTAACTTACTTACCTACGGCACTTGCAGATATTGATTTTGCTACCCTTGCGCTTGGTCTTGGCACCTTAGTGATTGCGTACAAATGGCCTGCTGCACTGGGCAAATACGTACCAGGTGCGCTGGCAGCACTTATTATTGGCACTTTGGTGAGTTTAGCACTGACCGTTCCTGTGTTGGGCGATATTCCTACCGGTTTGCCAAGCTTACACTTGCCAGTTTTTGACCAAAGCAAAGCATTACTTATTCTAGAAGCTGCATTTATCCTAGCTGTGCTAGGGGCAATTGATAGTCTATTAACCTCGTTAGTGGCTGACAACATGACGCGCACACGTCACGATAGCAACAAAGAGCTTATTGGCCAGGGCATTGGTAATACTTTCGCTGGTTTAATTGGTGGTATTGCAGGTGCGGGCGCGACAATGCGTACGGTTGTGAATATCCGAAGTGGTGGTAAATACAACATCTCTGGCATGGTTCACGCGCTAGTGCTATTGGCTATTGTTTTAGGTCTTAGTCCACTTGCTGCGCAAATTCCTCACGCCGTTTTAGCGGGTATTCTTGTTAAAGTAGGCTTGGATATTATTGACTGGAGTTACTTGAAACGAGCTCATAAAGGACCGCGTTGGGACTTCGCCCTAATGCTTATGGTTCTTGCGCTTACCGTATTTGTTGACCTTATCACCGCTGTTGGCGTGGGTGTGGTATTCGCAGCATTAGCGTATGTTAAGCAAATTGCACAGCTGCAAATTGAAGAGCTTAAGAAAATACCTGAGTCGTTAAATGACCCACAAGAGAATGAGTTATTAGAATCACTTAAGGATAAGGTGTCTATTTTTAGCTTTGGTGGTCCACTAAGCTTTGGGGCGGCAGCTGACCTTGGTCACCATGTGCGCGAGCGCGTAAAACCAGGCTCTAAAGTGACTATATTAGACTTTTCTCGTGTGCCGTTAATGGATGTGTCAGCTGCAATGGCGGTCGATACAGTAACGTCTGATGCCCTTGCTGCTGGGCGACAACTGGTAATTTGCGGTGCCAATGAAGAAGTGAATAAAGTGTTGGAAGGTGTGAATGAAGCACACCCAGGTATTCCTAATTTTGACACTTTGCACGAGGCATTGCTCTTTGCAAAAAAGCAAGTAGCCGGGACTGGAAGCGCGCATCATAGTTTCCAAGCCGCAGCGCAATCGTAAACTAACTTATACCTTTCCCTTTACTTTGCCCTCCCTTTGGAGGGCTTTTTTTTGCTTATCACTTATCGTTTTCCGAGCATCCTTATTTTTATTAATTGATTGTTCAATTAAACTTAACGTAACTGTAACAAAGCTCCTTTAGTGTGTGGTCCAAACATTACACAACAAAGACTGGAACACACAATGGGAACACATCACAAAGTATCGTTGGCAGTACTCGCTGCCTTATCGTCAATGTCACTTGCAACAGCTGAAGAAGCTGTGCCTGACAATGAAGAACGAATAGAAGAGATTACGGTCGTAGGGCGAAGCGTATCTTATGCAAACAATGCGACTAGTGAAGATATGTTTAAGCAGCAGGCCAATTTGAGTAGCGTACTTGCTGCGGTAGACAACCTGCCAGGAGTGTTAATTAACGAGGGTGATACATTTGGTGCAGATGACTGGTCAACGTCTATTGTTATACGCGGCTTCCAAGTTAACTTGAACGAGCAGCAAATCGGTATGACCGTAGACGGTATTGCCAATGGCAATTCAAACTATGGTGGCGGTGCGAAAGCCAACCGTTACATCGACACTGAAAATGTGAAAGGTGTAGAAGTTTCGCAAGGTACTGCTGATATCGCATCACGCTCGCACGAAGCGTTAGGCGGCACACTAAACTTCACCACGATAGACCCTGCAATGGAGCAAGGCTTGGTGACTAGCGTTACTGCTGGTGAATTTGACGCATCGAAATACTATGTACGCTACGAAACCGGCGAAATTTTCAAAGATACTTTTGCGTGGATAAGTCTTTCAAGCCAAGAAAGTTCTGACTTTATGCAGCAGGCTGCTGAAAATACCCGCGATCACGTTGCGATGAAAATCATATCAACGGTTAACGATGTTGCTCTAACGGGCTATGTATCATATGACGATACCCATGAGGACAACTACCAGCGAATTTATGGGTTGGCACAATATGAACAAAATCCGCATTGGGATCAGTTAACGGATGAATGGACAGGTGTTCCATATCAAGATCAAGCCTACCGCCGCGGTTGGTCAACACTTCGTGAAAACCTATTTGCTTACTTACAAGCTGATTTCTCAGTTGGTGCAGTGGATGTCACCACAAATGCTTACTACCACGACAATGAAGGGCGCGGAGACTGGGTACCACCATACTTAGTTGACGTGGCCAATGATGGTGATGCGGGTCACTCTGAACTTGTTAATGGCAATACTGTATTTGGCGGCGCAGCACTTGGGCAGTTCTATTTCGTTGATAGAGCAGGCAATCAATTAAGTCCAATTGAAGGTTGCGCAAGTGCGTTAACGTTCCCATATGGTGGCGCTGGCGCTGAGTATGACCCTGGTTGCCACGAGCAAGGTGCAATTCCAGTTGGTTCGTATCGCCATACGCACTATAACAAACAACGTATTGGTTTTAACGCCGATGCTATTTGGTTCACCAAGATTGGTGAGTTTGATAACACCATGCGTTTTGGTATCTGGTGGGAAGACTATGAGCGCGACGAGTCTCGTGACTGGCATAAGATAACAAATTCTGCGATCAGCTACGACTTCAACCAGACACCATATTGGGTGCAGTATGACAGAAGCTTCCCTGTTGATACCTTAATGTACTACATCGAAGATGAACTCGATCTCGGATTGGCGCGAGTGCGACTTGGTGCGAAAAAATTCAATGTTGATATTGCCAAGAACGATAATTTTGATGCAAGTAATGATCTAGATGTGAATACTGACTCAGATACGCTACTTTCAGCAGGTATTGTGGCACCACTACCTATAGAAGGTCTTGAAGTATTCGCAGGTTATGGCGAAAACTTCGCGGCCATTAAAGATGCACAGTTGGAACGCGACGACACGGATTTGCGTTTCATAAAGCCTGAAACTGCCGACAATATCGATGTGGGTTTCAGATACGCATCACCGGGTTTCAATGCCAGTGTGACGTACTACAATATTGGGTTTAATGACCGTATTCAGTTTACCAGTAACGAAACGTCAACCGGTATCGATTTCCTTGAAGCTGCTGCCGGTGGTTATCGAAATGTGGGTGGTATCGAGTCTAGTGGTATTGAAATCTCTGCTGACGTAATGCTAACCGACACACTTTCATTGTTCACCTCTGTTACTGTCAGTGAGTCTGAGTACATTGCCACTATCGGAGGAACGGGCACACAGTATGACACTTTAGCAGATGCACAAGCCGCCATTGCTGATGAAAACAACCCTGAAAGTTCATTGGTAGCGGTTGAGGGGAACACCGTTATTGGTACGCCAGATACCATGGCTGTAGTGAGCTTAGATTGGGCAAAAGACAATTACTTTGCTGGTATCTCTACAAAGTATGTCGATAGCCGCTTCCTTGATATTTATAACAGTGCTGAGGTAGAAGATTACATTGTGAGTGACTTGTACATTGGTGGGTTTGTAGAAAACCTAGGACAAGGCATTGATGAATTGGAAGTGCGTCTTACCGTAAATAACCTATTTGATGAGGATTATGCCTCTACCATTGCCCCAGGGGCATTCTGGATTGGCGCCCCGCGCGCCGTTGCAGTAAACGCACGCTTAACCTTTTAATCGTGTTACTATACCTGCGAAGGCTAGTCTTTCGCAGGTATAGTTAATTTTTGAGCGAATTTTTTGAGACTCTGCATAAAAAAGGGTGATAAAAAAGACGCTAATTTAGAAGGTTTGGAGTTGTAGCATGCCCAAGGTGGGAATGGAACCAGTTCGCAAGAAGCAGCTGATTGAAGCCACGTTAGACGTTATGGCAGAGGTGGGATACCACAGTACAACAATTAGCTTAATCGCCAAAAAGGCGGGGTTATCGTCAGGGATCATCAGCCATTACTTTGGCGATAAGCAGGGGTTAATTGAAGCAACTATGCGTCACCTTCTCGATGCATTGAAAATAACTCAACCAATTGCCGATCCGCTACAAAGAATCGACTTCATCATCGAAAACAACTTTTCACAAACCCAAGGTGCGAGCTCAGCAACCAACACCTGGTTTAATTTTTGGGCGTTGTCATTGCACGATGAAACTCTCCATCGCTTGCAAAGCGTAAACCACAAACGACTCGAAAGTAACTTAGCGTCAAGCTATCGCAAACTGCTCAAAAAAGAGCATGTGAAAAACGCAGCCTCGTCTACTGCGGCATTAATTGATGGATATTGGTTGCGATACGCGATGGGAAGTGTGGGAAGTGGGGATTTTTCACCTGCTGTTGAGCGAGTAAAGCAGTACGTGAGGGACCTTGTCAGTCAATACGGGAAGTAAATTCAATATACCGAATTGCCTTTTTCAAATAATTCACACATAAAAAAGGTAGGCGTTTAAAACCTACCTTTTTTGTAACTTACTTACTAAGTTATTACCAAATGCGAACGCGCTCTTCAGGTGGAAGGTAGAGTGCATCGCCAGGTTTAACGTCAAAAGCTTCATACCATGCGTCATGGTTACGCGGTGCTTGAGCACGGAAACGGCCCGGGGCATGCGTGCCTGCGCGCAGTTGGTTAAGCATACTTTGTTCAGTACGTTTCTCTTTCCATACTTGTGCCCAAGCAAGGAAGAAACGCTGATCGCCGGTCAGACCATCGATGATTGGCGCTTCTTTACCATTCAGGCTTAACTTGTATGCGTGGTATGCCATTGAAAGGCCGCCTACGTCACCAATGTTTTCACCTAAGCTATTGCGACCATTTACGAAGTTACCTTCGATTGGCTCGTACTGACTGTATTGCTCTGCCAACATATCAGCTTTCGCTTCAAAAGCGGCACGGTCAGAATCAGTCCACCAGTTGCGTTGAATACCGTTAGCGTCTGACTTTGAACCTTGGTCATCAAAACCATGACCCATTTCGTGTCCGATAACCGCACCAATGGCACCGTAGTTTACCGCTGGATCAGCATTAGGATCGAAAAATGGCGGTTGAAGAATTGCCGCAGGGAATACAATTTCATTGAATGAACTGTTGTAGTAAGCATTTACACGCTGTGGCGTCATGCCCCAACGGTTGCGGTCTGTTTTTTGAAGCTCACGCTCGACAGATTGTTCGTGGAAGAACTTGCGCAGACCCTGAACATTACCAATAAGGTCTTTGTCGCTAATGGTTAGTCCTTCAAACGATTGCCACTCATCTGGGTAGCCAATTTTAGGATTAAACGCCATTAGTTTTTCTTTGGCATTAACTTTTGTTTCTTCACCCATCCAGTCAAGGTTGTCGATACGCTCACCTAGCGCAGTGCGAAGGTTTTCAACGAGTTCGGCCATTTGTGTTTTTGAGCTTTCTGGGAAGTACTCGTTTACGTAAATTTTGCCAATCGCAAAGCCCAGTGATTCTGTGCCAGACATTTGGCTTACCGCACGTTTCCAGCGAGGGCGAGGCTCTTGCTGGCCATTAAGCGTGCGTCCAAAGAAGTCAAAGTTCGCAAGGTAAATCTCTTCTGAAAGAAGGCCTGCATTGTTCGAAATGGTGTGATATTTAAGGTATGACTTCCAGTCACCTAGATCATTTTCATTGATGACTTTGATGACTTCCTTAACTGGCTCAGGTTGTGTGATATTAAGTTCAGGTACCTTGTAACCTGTCTGTGCGAAGTAGGTGTCCCAATCGAAGCCTGGGTACTCATCTGATAGTTTACTGCGCTCAATTTGATTGAGGGTAAGGTCGCGGTTACGGCGCTTTTCACGAGGCCATTGTACTTCTGCAATTTGGGTTTCTAGTGCAAGAATATTAGCCGCCTTTTCAGCCGCGTTTTCTTCGCCAGCAAAACCAAGCATTTGCTCGATGTGTTCAACATAGGCTTCGCGAATTTTCACAAAACGCTCTGCATCGCTTAGGTAGTAGTCACGGTCTGGTAACCCCAGGCCGCCAACGCCAACGCTCAGTTGATATTCATTGGGGTCTAAACGGTTGTACCACATGCCGCCGCCAATGGGCGACGTTGAACCCACAAGCCAGCTATTACCAAATGCGGCAGTTAAGTCTTTTGTATTTTGAATACTATCAATAGAAGTCAACACGTCTTCAATGGGTGTAATACCTTTTTCATTGATAGTGTCAGTGTCCATGTAGGCCACGAAGAAATCATGAACGAGCTTTTCTTCTGCGTTGAGTGACTCTTTTTCCATTAAGCCATCGATAATATTTTTAACTTGCTCTTCGCTGCGTTCGGCCAACGCCGTGAATGCGCCAAAGCGCGTTTTATCAGCCGGAAGCTCGTAATTGTCATACCAAGTACCGCTAGCGTACATAAAGAAATCATCGCCTGGCTTAATGGCTTCATTACGGGCTGATAAATCTACACCAAAAGAGCCTAATTCAGCTTCACCTTTCGGCATTTCGGTTTTGGCAGCGGTTGTTTGTTCTTTTACTTGTTCTGACTGACCACAGCCCGCAAGTCCAAGTGATGCCGCTATCGCTACGGCAAGAAGTTTATGTTTCATAGTTTTTCTCGTTGTAATGATGAGTGTCGTCGTTAGGATTAATGACACTTGTTGTTTTTAAAGTAGGCACAAATTCCTTGTTAAACGGTAAAGCATTCCGTGCCTGATTAAAATAGGCAGCAAGATGTTGTGTTTCTTGCTGTAAAAACTGCGCAACAGCTTGATGAAACGCAGGCTCAAAAAGACGGTGGTACGAACGGCAATAAATAGGTTCAAATCCGCGAAGTATTTTATGCTCACCTTGTGTGCCGGGGTTGAATAAAGGCAGTTTCTTCGCAATTGCGAATTCAATTCCCTCGAAATAGCAGCACGCAAAATGTAACCCGCTAATGTCTTTCAATGAACCCCAGTATCGACCATAAAGCCCAGTTTCATCGAAGAAAAACAATGCAGACGCCACAGGTTTTTCGTGCTCAAATGCTGTAACAATATGCATGTTTTGGGACATGGTTTTTACTAAGCGCTCAAAAAATGTCTCATTCAAGTAGCCCTCATGACCACTTCGTTTCAGATAGGTGGCTTTGTAACATTGGACAAAAAACAATAACGTCTCTGGGGTGATGTCGCTCCCTGTAGCATGCTTAAAGTGAATGCCATTTTCTGCATGTACCCGCCGTTGTTTTTTTATCTCTTTGCGCTTTCGAGAAGTCAGTGTGCGAAGAAAGTCATCAAAGCTGTCGTAACCATAGTTATGCCATTGAAACTGAACACTATAGCGAGATAAATAATCTGAATGGCTAGAAAGATAGGTGGACCGCTGATCGTCGAATAGCCAGTGAAGCGAAGACAAATTCACGCCGTAAGCGTCCTCACAATATTGCCTCAACGTTGTTTCAATTTCAGTAAATAATTGGCGAGATAGCGTTATGCCCTTAGCAACCAATAAACGCTTCCCTGTAACTGGTGTAAATGGGATCGCACTTATCCATTTGGGGTAGTAGTCTAAACCATGTTGATGATAGGCATTAGCCCATGCGTGATCGAAAACATACTCACCATAGCTATGTGTCTTTAGATAGCCGGGAATTGCCGTTACAATGCGTTCGTTATCTAAAAGGACAATATGGCAAGGCTGCCAGCCGGTTTCATGAGTACAGCATTGGCTTTGTTCTAGTGCACGCAAAAATGCGTGTTGTAAGAATGGCCCGGCATCACGTGCGAGCGAATTCCATTGTGCCTCGTTAATTTGCGCAAAATTGTCGATTATTTTTATGGTGTAATTCATTGCCAACACGCACGTTTAACTCATTTTTACCGAACCTATGAACCGCGAAGTTCAACGAGGTCAGTTGCGCCGAATTTCGGCTCTTAATACGTAAACAATTAAAGAGTAAGTTCACAAAATGTCAGAGTTTGATCGAAAAATCATTACCGACGCGATTACTCGCATGCTGGCACGACGAGAGCATAGCTATAGCGAGATTGCTCGAAAACTCTCCCTGAAAGGGATAGAAAGCGAAGCATTTAGTCCCATATTAGAGGAATTCCGTGACGCTGACATTCAAAGTGATGAACGCTTTGCCGAAAGCAGAGCACGGGCACTGTATATGAAAGGTAAAGGGCCACGTGCAATCAAGCTGGACCTGCAGCAATACGGGGTTAGTGAGCATTGTGTTAGTCGCGCTTTTGATGAAATAGAACCAGACTGGTTTGAAAGTGCCAAAGCCGTAAAAATTAAAAAATTTGGTGACTTTTTTGAATCAGATTTTGGGCTTCGTCAAAAACAAAAGCAATTTCTTCAGTACAGAGGCTTTTACCAAGAACACATCGAATATGCAGTAAGTGGCGATTGATTCAGTGAATGATGGCCATTTTTGACGCATTTATGGGCATTTTTGTGTGGTAGAGTGCGTGCTTTGACTTAACAAAAACGCGCTATCCGTGATATCGTTGCGCAAATCTGTGCGCGTTTTACGATACGTGTTTATCAAGTAGTGCAACATGCTGCATTAATTCGCGAAGCCATCGTAAATTTATGGCGTTACACATCATATTAATCGAATAAAGGAAGTTAGGTTTTCAATGACATTATCAACTGCTGACTTGCGTAACAAGTTTATCGAATATTTCAAAAGTCATGGTCACCAAGCAGTGACCAGTTCGTCACTGGTCCCAGCAGATGATCCCACGCTTCTTTTCACCAATGCGGGTATGAATCAGTTTAAAGATACCTTTTTGGGGGCGGAAAAACGCAGTTACACACGCGCTGTATCTTCTCAGCGCTGTGTGCGTGCTGGTGGTAAACACAACGATCTAGAAAACGTGGGCTATACAGCTCGCCACCATACGTTCTTTGAAATGTTGGGTAACTTCAGCTTTGGCGATTACTTCAAAAAAGAAGCCATTGAATTTGCGTGGACATTTTTGACGCAAGAAGTTGGCCTTCCGAAAGAAAAATTACTCGTTACCGTGTACTCAGAAGATGATGAGGCATTTGATATTTGGGAAAACCACATTGGTGTGCCAAAAGAGAAAATCATTCGCATCAGCACCTCTGACAACTTCTGGTCAATGGGTGACACGGGGCCGTGTGGACCATGTTCAGAAATTTTCTACGATCACGGTGAGCATATTTGGGGTGGTCCTCCTGGAACACCTGAAGAGGATGGCGACCGCTTTATTGAGATTTGGAACCTGGTATTCATGCAGTTTAACAAACAAGCTGATGGCACCATGGAACCATTGCCAAAACCGTCAATAGATACAGGCATGGGGCTTGAGCGTATCTCTGCTATTTTGCAAAACGTACACAGCAACTATGAGATTGATTTGTTCCAAAATCTGATCAAGTCAGCGGCGTCAATTGTGGGCTCTGATGATTTAGAAAATAAGTCGCTACGTGTAATCGCTGATCACATTCGCTCATGTAGTTTTCTTATTTGTGATGGCGTTATGCCATCGAATGAGGGCCGCGGCTATGTATTGCGTCGTATTATTCGTCGAGCAGTACGCCATGGTTACAAGTTGGGCGCGAATGATATTTTCTTCTATAAGCTTGTGGCATCACTTGCCAAAGAAATGGGCGAGGCTTACCCAGAGCTTGTTGACCAATTACCTGTTGTAGAAAAAGTACTTCGTGTTGAAGAAGAGCAGTTTAGCAAAACACTGGCTCGCGGCATGGCGATGCTTAACGAAACATTAGAAGGTCTTGAGGGCGATACGATCCCAGGTGATGTGGTATTTAAACTTTATGATACATACGGCTTTCCTACAGACTTAACAAACGACGTAGCCCGTGAACACGACCTAAAAATTGATGAAGAAGGTTTCGAAGCTGCTATGCAAGCGCAACGCTCTCGCGCTCAACAAGCGAGCAACTTTGGCGCAGATTACAACACTAAGCTGGCTATAGAACACGAAACAGCGTTTACTGGTTATACCAATGTTGAAGGTAGTGCAAATGTTGTTGAACTTATTGCCGACAATGCGTTTGTTGATGAGCTAAATGACGGGCAAGAAGGTGTTGTGGTGCTAGACAGCACACCGTTTTATGCCGAAAGCGGCGGTCAAGCGGGCGACAAGGGCGTACTTCGTGTTGCTAACGGCGAGTTTGTGGTAAGTGATACGCAAAAAATGGGTAATGCGTTTGCACACAAGGGTATAGCGAAAGGTAAAGTGACTAAAGGCGATACCGCAACGGCGGCCATTGATGCAACTAATCGCGAAGCCATTAAAAAGAATCACAGTGCAACTCACTTACTTCATGCGGCATTGCGTGAAATTCTAGGTGAACATGTTACTCAGAAAGGCTCATTGGTAGAAGCTCCGCGTCTTCGTTTTGACTTTTCTCACTTTGAGGCAGTGACAGCAGAGCAGCTTTCACATATCGAGCGCCGCGTAAATGAAGAGATTCGTGCAAACCACGCGCTTGCAACCGAGTTGATGGAGCTTGAAGAAGCAAAAGCATCAGGTGCAATGGCATTATTTGGTGAGAAGTACGACGAAAAGGTACGTGTTGTTACAATGGGGCCGTTCTCAGTAGAGCTTTGTGGTGGCACACACGTTACTCGCACAGGTGATATCGGCCTGTTTAAAATTACCAGTGAAGCCGGTATTGCTTCTGGCGTTCGCCGTATTGAGGCAGTGACCGGAGAGCAAGCAATTGCCTTAGTGCAATCTCAGCAAGCTGCGCTTTCATCGCTTTCTGCAATGTTAAAAACTGATACGCAAAATGTGCTTGAGCGCGTTACAGCGTTGCAAAATCAGACTAAAGAACTAGAAAAAGCGCTCAATTCTGCAAAACAAAAACTGGCGAGTCAGCAAGGTGCTGATATGCTTAGTAATGCAGTAGAAATAAATGGCGTTAAAGTACTGGTTGCAAATTTGGAAGGTGTAGAGGCCAAGTCATTGCGTGCAATGATGGACGACATTAAAAACCGAATTGGCGAAGGTATCGTAGTATTAGGTGTAGCTAACGAAGCAAAAGTGAATCTTATTGCTGGTGTAACTAAAAACCTAACTGGCAAAGTTAAGGCGGGCGAACTTGTAAACTTCGTCGCATCACAAGTTGGTGGCAAAGGGGGCGGTCGCCCAGATATGGCACAGGCGGGTGGTGATAAGCCGGAAAACCTTTCTGGTGCGTTAGAATCAGTTAACGCATGGTTACAGGATAAGCTATAATTATTTCTGTATATAACAGTGGGTTTTTGAAGTGACACAGAAACAGGGAATCACTGTCGCTATCACTGGGTCGTGCCAGTGGCAGCAAACTTAAATGGATATGTTCAGTATTAAGGAACAGGAGCAAGCGAATGCTTATTTTGACTCGTCGAGTTGGTGAAACGCTTATGGTTGGTGACGATGTGACTGTTACCGTTCTAGGTGTAAAAGGGAATCAGGTACGTATCGGTGTTAACGCACCAAAAGAAGTTTCTGTGCACCGTGAAGAGATTTATATGCGTATTCAAGCGGAAAAAGGCGGTCAGCCAGGATCTGCAGAATAAAGGCATCAAAGTCTTCATAGTGAAAAGGTCAGCTATAGCTGGCCTTTTTTGTAGGTAAAATAAACAGCGTTAGTTAGCTTTGAAAATAGTGACTGCATTATTCGCTTAATATTTTCAAAAAAAATCCAAAAATTTTTAAAAATGAGCTAAATTTTTAAGAAGTGTTCGTTAGCGTTACATGTTTTTTTTTCGCTTTTAATATTCAGGTCAGCGTTGAAATATCAAAGAAAACTGTATGCAAGGTAAACAAAATACCTTTTTTTTGAACGAATCGGTTAAAATGCCAGCGAGCGAACAATTTCTTTATAAAAAAGGTTTGACTCGCGCCCGTGAATCCGTAAAATGCACCGCACTTCCGGAGAGGTGGGTGAGTGGCTGAAACCAGTTCCCTGCTAAGGAACCATACGCATATACGCGTATCGAGGGTTCGAATCCCTCCCTCTCCGCCATTATTCGTTGATAGTGGCAGTCAACAAAAAGTTTTGCGCGTGTGTAGCTCAGCTGGATAGAGTACCTGGCTACGAACCAGGCGGTCGGAGGTTCGAATCCTTCCACACGCGCCACTTATTTAAAAGTGTCACCTTTTGAAGTAAAATTCAAAAGTAAACAAGTTAACGCGTGTGTAGCTCAGCTGGATAGAGTACCTGGCTACGAACCAGGCGGTCGGAGGTTCGAATCCTTCCACACGCGCCATATAAGAAAACCCACCTCATCGAGGTGGGTTTTTTTGTGTTTATCTTCTTTCTTTTTCCTTGTTTATTTCTCTCATACTTGTGCATACTAAATAGACTATGCAAGTCAGTCGTAAGTTTTCTTTTTGCAAGATTATGTGTTTTAAGCATCAAAAAATGATTTAAAATGCGTGTTTATGACAAAATAGTGGTTTTTTATTCTATTTCGTTGTTTTTTTAGTATTGCCATGATACTTATATCAGCGCATTTATGAGCGTGAATTGCGTCCAGCTTACGCAAGCACACTACTTGTGCGCATTGATATTACACTACAACAAGGTTGAACATGAATTCACAATCCGTTGCAAGTTTGCTTTTGGAAGCCGGCTCGTTAATGCTAATAGGGATGCTGTTTGTATTTTCTTTTTTAGGCTTGCTTATCATTGGTATACATCTTATCGCACGCTTCTGTGAAGCATTCCCTGGGGACGTTTCAGAGGCCACAATTACGACTAAACGGCCCAATCAAGCTATCCAACCTGGTATTGATGGCAATGTTATTGCCGCTATCTCTGCTGCTATTCACACACATCGTCAGAATTTACAAAAATAATTAATTTGGGAGATACCATGTCTAAGCCACTGGCCTTAACCGAGCTAGTTTTACGTGATGCTCACCAGTCTCTACTTGCCACTCGCATGCGCATAGAAGACATGCTTCCGATTGCAGAAAAGCTGGATAAAGCTGGTTT
This sequence comes from Alteromonas sp. McT4-15, assembly GCF_020515205.1. Classification (NCBI taxonomy): domain Bacteria; kingdom Pseudomonadati; phylum Pseudomonadota; class Gammaproteobacteria; order Alteromonadales; family Alteromonadaceae; genus Alteromonas; species Alteromonas sp. McT4-15. The sequence continues at coordinate 19,745 of NZ_JAJALG010000003.1, read as the reverse complement.
TTGGTCGGTTGAATCATGGGGAGGCGCCACATTTGATGCCTGTATTCGTTATTTAGGAGAAGATCCTTGGGAGCGCATACGTAAGCTCAAAGCGGCGATGCCTAACACAAAACAGCAAATGCTACTTCGCGGTCAAAACTTACTGGGCTACCGTCACTATGCAGATGACGTGGTAACGCGTTTTGTAGAGCGAGCACACGAAAACGGTGTTGACGTATTTCGCATTTTCGATGCAATGAATGACATTCGTAACCTTAAGACCGCCATTAAAGCAACTATCGATTGCGGTGCTCACGCTCAAGGTACTATTTCATACACGGTCAGCCCTGTACACAACTTGCAGTTGTGGCTCGATATGGCAAAGCAGCTAGAAGATCTTGGGGTTCACTCTATTTGTATTAAAGATATGGCTGGACTACTTAAGCCTTATGAGTGTGAAGCGTTGATTAAAGGTTTAAAAGAGTCGGTCAGCGTACCTATTGCAATGCAGTGTCACGCGACAACTGGCCTTAGCACAGCAACCTACCAAAAGGCTATTGATGCGGGTATTGATATGCTGGATACGGCCATATCGTCTATGAGCATGACTTATGGCCACTCTGCTACCGAAACTATGGTGTCTATCGTTGAAGGTACTGAACGCGACACGGGCATTTCCCTCCCTCACCTTGAAGAAATCGCAAGCTATTTTCGAGACGTGCGAAAAAAATACAGTAAGTTTGAAGGCAGTTTAAAAGGCGTTGATGCACGTATTTTACTTGCTCAAGTACCTGGTGGAATGTTGACGAATATGGAAAGTCAACTTAAGGAACAAGGGGCCGAAGACAAATTTGAAGAGGTGTTGAAAGAGATCCCTCGTGTCCGTGAAGATTTGGGATTTATACCGCTGGTAACCCCAACATCACAGATAGTGGGTACACAATCTGTGTTGAACGTTCTAACGGGTGAACGCTATAAAAGTATTACCAAGGAAACTGCCGGCGTACTCAAAGGTGAATACGGAGCAACCGCAGCGCCGGTGAATAAGGCGTTGCAGCAAAGAGTATTAGACGGTGCTGAGCCAATTACCTGCCGTCCCGCTGATAATATTGCGCCTGAGATGGATGCATTAAGTGAAGAACTCGACGCGTTGGCAGAGAAAAAAGGCATTAGCTTGTGCGAAGCAAAAGTTGACGATGTATTGACTTATGCACTGTTTCCTCAAATCGGGCTTAAATTCCTCGAAAATAGAGGTAATCCCGATGCGTTTGAGCCTGCTCCGACGACCAGTGAAAAGGAAGAATCTGGATCTAACCAAGCGCCAACAAGTACAGCAGTATCCTCTGAAGCACAATCACAGCAAAAAGCAGAGACTTACGATGTCAATGTGGATGGTAAAGTCTACCGTGTTCAAGTTGCACCTAGCGGCGCGCTAAGCCATGTATCTGAAGTTGCAACAACGCAAGCCGCGCCTACCACTGAAAAAACGCCAGCTAGTGCACAAACAATAGATGCGCCTCTAGCAGGTAATGTGTTTAAAGTACTTGTTTCAAATGGCGATGTGGTAGAGGAGGGGGACGTTGTCATGATCCTTGAAGCCATGAAAATGGAAACTGAAATCAGAAGCGCGTTCAGTGGCACGGTTACCCAAATAATGACCGCAGAGGGTGACAGCGTAAGTAGCGGGCAAGCGCTGATTGCATTGGGGTAGTTCATGGACAAGTTAATGGTGCTCTGGGATAGCACAGCGCTTGCGCACTTTGAGGCGGGCCAACTAGTGATGATGGCGGTGGGCTTTGGCTTATTGTACTTAGCCATCGTAAAGAAATTTGAGCCGCTTCTTTTATTGCCAATAGGTTTTGGTGCGTTACTTACTAATATTCCTCTAGCAGGCTTCTCTGAGGCTGGAGGACTGTTGTATTACATATACAAAATAGGCATAGACACGGGGGTGTTTCCCTTGCTTATTTTTATGGGTGTTGGCGCGATGACTGACTTTAGTGCACTTATCGCAAACCCAAAAATGTTATTGTTAGGCGCTGCTGCACAGTTCGGCATATTCGCTACATTGTTTGGCGCCATTGCCCTTAATTGGGTACCCGGTTTCGAGTTTACGCTAAAAGACGCTAGTGCTATTGCCATTATTGGCGGCGCAGATGGGCCTACAGCTATCTTTTTAGCGTCACGTTTGGCTCCCGATTTGCTCGGCGCTATTGCGGTTGCCGCCTATTCATACATGGCGTTAGTGCCTATTATTCAGCCGCCCATAATGAAAGCGTTAACCACTAAAGAAGAGCGCGAGATAAAAATGGGCCAGTTGCGTCCGGTATCGCAAAGAGAAAAAATAATTTTTCCGCTTGCCGTGTTATTTTTAACAATCTTGTTCCTACCGGCGGCCACGCCATTAGTTGGCATGTTTTGTTTTGGCAATTTAATGAAAGAGTGTGGTGTGGTCGACAGGCTAAGTAAGACAGCTCAGAACGAGCTTATCAACACAGTAACAATCTTCTTGGGGCTTGCCGTGGGCTCAAAACTCTCAGCAGATAAGTTTTTGACTGTCGAGACGCTTGGAATTTTAGGGCTAGGCGCCATCGCGTTTGCAATTGGTACTGCAGCAGGCGTACTGATGGCAAAGCTCATGAGTAGATTGTCAGGCGGTGCCATTAACCCACTAATTGGTGCGGCAGGGGTTTCTGCCGTTCCTATGGCCGCGCGTGTGGTTAACAAAGTTGGACTTGAAGCTAATCCACACAATTTCTTGTTAATGCATGCGATGGGGCCAAATGTGGCGGGTGTGTTAGGTAGCGCGGTAGCGGCGGGGATATTGCTTGCGTTGGTAGGCTAGCCAAATTGCAGTTTAAAACGTTAAAAACGACATAGTGAAAGAAAAGGGCGGCTGCGAAGCCGCCCTTTTCATTACTTGCCCTTTTCTTTACTCAATAGCCCACGTAAACGCCATGTAAACGCAATAACGGCTATCGAATAGTATGTTGGGGCACTAAAGATTGATAAGCGGTGACTAACTTCTTTGTTCTCACGTGCTGTGGCCACCTAAAAATGGTTTCAGTTTTGCCTTCTTCCACAATTTCACCGTTCTCCATCACGATTATCCTATCGGCAATATGACGGACAATACCCAAATTGTGGCTAATAAAAATAAAGGCGAGCCCTAATTCTTGTTGCAACTCCAATATCAAATTGACAGTTTGAGAGCGAATCGAGGGGTCTAGGGCCGCGAAAGGCTCGTCTGCGACAAGTACTTTAGGTTTGAGTACAATAGCTCTAGCGAGAGCCACGCGTTGTTGCTGACCGTCTGACAGCATATGTCGATAAAAGTAATAGTGCTCGCGAAGTAGGCCGACTTTAACCAGCATATCTTCCACTATGGGTTTTCTTTGAGCTTCGGTTAAATCCGTATTTAAGCGAAGAGGCTCGTCGAGAATTTTACCTACTGGCACAGCCGGGTTCATCGACTCACTACTGTGTTGTAAAATCATGCGGATATCGTGCGTACGCTTTTGTTGGCTTTCCTTAGATTGATACTTCGCCAAATATTTATGCGTATTTATTTCTATCTCGCCAGCATCAGCAGGAATGGCGCCAACTAAAAGCTTAGCAAGCAGTGATTTGCCAGAACGATTCTCACCAATAATTGCAATGGTTTCTCCTCGTTTCACACTTAAATCCACGGGGCCTAACTGAAATATTTCTGGTCGCTTAAGCCAGCGTTTTTTCTCGTTGTGAATAAAAGTCAGTTGTTTAACCTGCATGATGTCCATTACAGCTTCTCCATATGCAACGGGTAATGGCAACTATAGCTATGGTCATGAATACGGCGTACTGCTGGTGTTTGCACGCAGGCACGTTGTGCTCTTGGGCATCGAGGCCCTAACCGGCATCCAATGGGTAAATGCTGAAGAGTTGGAATAGAACCACCAAGCGTCGGTAAATGTGACTTTGGTGGTAAATCTTTTCGAAAACTCGGTGCACTATCAAGTAGTGCTTTGGTGTACGGATGCAATGGTCGCTTTTTAATATGCTTCATCTTGCCAGATTCAACAGTTTGCCCTGCATAAAGCACTGTCATTGAATGAGACATGCTAGCAATCGCAAGTAAGTCATGACTTACAAACAAAATCGACAATGAGCGAGTTTGATTTAACCGCGTAAAAAGCTTAAGAATTTGCGTTTTCGTAGTGGGCTCCATTCCGCGCGTAGGGTCGTCGGCAATAAGTAACTTTGGTTGTGATACCAACGCCATGGCAATCATAAATTTCTGGCCGATGTCGGCGGGAATTTGGTGAGGGAAGGCGCTTAGATAATGCTTATGGTGCTTGATCCCTACTTTATGTACCGTGCTTATCGCAATCTTTTTACGATGTTGTGCTCTTTGCCAGAACCATGTGCCTTCGACAAATTCATCGGGAATACTCTCTTCCAACTGTTCGCCTAATGTGGCCGACGGGTCGAGGCTGGCTTGCGGGTTTTGAAATACCACAGCAATTTCTCTGCGCATGACTTCTCTGCGCTGTTGCACCGACATGCCTAATAAGTTTTCACCGTTCCAACTCATTCGATCTGCAGTAAGGTTCCACTGATTAGGTAGCGCGCCACAAATTGCCGATACAATTAAGCTTTTTCCTGACCCCGATTCACCTACAAGCGCTCTGATTTCACCACTGCTCACTGATAAATTGACTTTATCTAATGCCTTAATTGTTCCATCACTGCTTTGCATTTCAAGGGTGAGGTTTTTGATATCAAGCATTGGCATTTTAGTGACTCACTCTTTTTCTTAGTGCTGAGCGTAAACCGTCGCCAACAATATTAATCGACAGTACGAGAAAGAAAATTGCCATACCAGGGACAGCTACATTCCATGGTGCCAGATAGGCCACGTCCAAACCGTCCGCTAAAATAACACCAAGCTCTGGAAGTGGCGACTGCGCACCTAAACTCAAAAAGCCCAGAGCTGAAATGTCGATAACAGCAATAGAAAGTGCCAATGTACCTTGGACCACAAGCATCTCTGTCATATTGGGCAAAATAGAATGCACGAAAAGTTGCCACCTGCTGGCACCGTCAAGTTTCGATGCAATAATGTACTCTTTCTTCATTTCTTGGCGGACAAAGCTTCGGGTGTGGTGAACGAACTGTGGAATAAGCGCCAATGTTATGGCCCACATACTGTTAACCAATCCCGTTCCTAGAATTGCGACAATGATGATAGCAATAAGTAGTGTAGGTATTGCCATAAGTGCATCAAGCAAGTGATTCACAATACTTGAGCGTACACCGCGCAGCATGCCTGCAAACGTTCCTAAACTTACGCCAACAAGCATAGCTAAAACAACCGTTATAAACGCCGTTCCCAACGTGATACGACACCCATAAATAATACGTGTAAAAAGGTCTCTACCCAGTGCGTCAGTACCAAAAAAATGTGAAATGGCACCATTAGCCATCCAGCTTGGGGGGACCAGCAAACCATCGATGTTTTGTTCTATTGCATCATATGGGGTGATAACAGGCGCAAAAAGTGCACAAAAGACAAATAAGCCCAGCATAAACAAGCCAACCATAGCGATGTGACTCGCTTTAAAGGCAGCCCATGTCCGCTGCCACGGCGACGGATGGAACTCTTCGTCGTATAAACTAAACTGTGGCACGTTCGTATTTCTCTCTGCTTGGGTCTATCAATCGATTAAATAAGTCGACGAGTATAGTCAATGTAATAACTAGGGTTGATACCGCCATCATGCCTATGCGAAGCGCCGGATAATCTCGCTGGTAAATAGCCTGTATTAACCAATTACCGATGCCAGGCCACGAAAATAGGGTCTCTACAATCATGGCATTGGTAATTAGCGTTGTGATTTGTATTGCCATTAATGGCAATATAGGAAGCAGAGCATTTCGCAATACGTGACGAAAGAAAATTTGCCAACTTGAAAGTCCGCGAGAAACAGCGGCTGCGATGTAAGGACGATGCTTTACATCGATAACAGAGCGCCTTGTTATCCGTATCATCGAAGCAGTGGTAATTGCACCAATGGCGAATGTGGGCAGCGCTAAGTGTGACAGCGCATCTTTAAATGCTAATGACTTATTCTCGACATTGCTTACTAGTATATCTATCAAAATAAAACCAGTTACCGGTTCAATGTCATAAAGCAGGCTTATTCGCCCTGACAAGGGCGCAGCATCTAACTGCAAGCTGAAGATTAATATGAGTAACAGCGCAAACCAAAACACAGGAAAAGAATACGTGGTGATACTTGCGCTGTTTATTAAATGATCTGACGTTGAATAGCAGCGAATGCCTGCGTAATATCCTAATGGAATGCCAACAAATAATGCCATCAACATTGCATAGGTGGCTAACTCTATAGTGGCAGGCATGGCAACGCCAACCTCGTCGCGAAGCGGTAATCCTGAGGTGAAACTATAGCCCCACTCGCCGGTGACTAGGTTTCCCAGATAATTAACGAATTGAACCACATAACCGCTATCTAGCTTAAACTGTCGCTCTAATGCCTGACGCTGTATCTCATTTTGCGGTACTAAACCTGTGAGATTTTCCAATGTGTCGCCGGGGAATAAATAGGCTAACGAAAACGACATCACAGCTAACACCAAAAGGGTGAGTACAAGTAATGTGCAATATCTAACGAGGATTTGGATCACAGCGTTTTCTCAACTCCACCAAAGCGAACACCACCGAAGGGGTTAATTGTCATATGCTCAAGTTCTTGTCGGTACGCTTGGTAGCGATAGGCATGAGCAATGGGTACAAGAGGCAAGCGCTCATACAGTAAGCGGTTTACTTGCTGATAAATAGCACTGCGCTCATCGATATCGTCAGTCTGTAGTGCCTCATTGAGCAATCTATCATAATCTTCATTGCACCACATGGCTCTGTTTGTGCCGGAGGGTATGGCGTCGCAACTTAACAATGGTCGATAGAAGTTGTCGGGATCGCCATTGTCCGCCGACCAGCCAATAAGCACTGAGTCATGGAGACCTTCCAAAAGGTGGCGCCTAAAGGTTGCCCAATCATAACTTACAATAGTGGCTTCAACCCCCACATCACGCAGGTAACGTTGAATAAGTTCAGCCATTTTATTGGCGTTAGGATTATATGCTCGCTCTACAGGCATCGCCCATATGGTCATTGTGAAGCCCTGCTCAATACCGGCATCAGCCAGTAGTTTTCTCGCAAGAACAGGGTTATAAGCGGTATCGTCTGCATCGTTTTGAAAGGCCCAGCTAGCCGCCGGTAATAAAGTTTTCGCGCGGGTTGCGCTATCAAAATAAACCGCTTCAAGCAGCGTGTTTTTATCGATAGCCGCGGCTAGTGCTCTTCTTACAATGGGGTTATCAAACGGTGGTCGTTGTGTATTAAACGCCCAAAAACCAATATTAAGTCCAGGTTTTTCTGCCAAGATTAGGTCGTCTCTCGTGCGGATGACTTCAAGCTCTGTCTGCGCGGGAAAAGCCGTTGCATCACACTCGCCAGTCATAAGCTTAGCCAAACGCAAGGAACTCTTTGGCGTAATATCAAAGATAAGCTGTTCAACATGCTGCGGCTTTGCCTCTTGGGGTTGTTGCTCTTCAAGTTGCTCGTCGAATTCAGGTGAATTAACTGACGCAAGTTGTTGAGACTTTTGTAGCTCAGCTAACCGCCAATAGTCATAGTGGCGGAGGTATTTGATAAAGTGGTCTTTACGGTAGCTGTCGAACTTAAATGGACCAGTGCCAATGGGGAGTTGGTCAATTTTACTCGGTGTACCTTGTTCTGCCAGATGTGTGGCATATTCTTCAGATAAAATGACGGCAAAGTCAGTGGCGAGGTTTGCTAGAAAAGAACTGTCTCTGCGCTTGAGTGTTATCTCGACACGGTAGCCGTTGACACGCTCAACGGCCGCAATATTCTGCGCGAGCCCAAGACTTTCAAAATAGGGGTAGCGACCACCTGATACATAATGATATGAATGTGAGTTCAATCGCCATCGATCAATACTAAAAATAACATCGTCAGCGTTGAAGTTACGCGTTGGCGTAAAATAGTCAGTGGTGTGAAAAGCTACATCTTTGCGTAATTGAAACGCATAGGTTAAGCCATCGTTAGTCACCAACCAACTACTCGCTAAGCTCGGTACAATGCGTCCTGAGTCTGGATCAAAGTCTAACAAGCGGTCATAAAGTTGATGAGACGTCGCGTCAGAAGTCGTACTTGATGTGTCTAGCTGAGGGTTAAATGTAACAGGGTTACTTTCTGAGCAGTAAATAACACCAGTGTTGTAAAACGCTTGTTTATTTTGCTTGCCGCAGGAGACGACAAGCAGTGCGCTACATAGGCACAGGGCCAAACGCTTTACAAAACCATTTAACATGCTTTACGCCTCGACGTTCTCAGCGGAAGAATCTAGTAAATTGTACTTTTTAAGGTAACCACGAAGCTGATGATACGTCAGACTTAGCTTATCGGCTGTTTTCTTTTGATTAAACTGACTGTCAGCAAGTGCCTGTTTTATCATATCTATCTCATATTGTTGAGAGCGTTCTTTCAAATCAATAGGATAATCGATATTTTCGGGTATGTCGGCGGCTTTTGGTGCGACTGACTCAATAGAATGGCTTGGTTCACTAGCCTGGGGTGCAGCAGGTGTGGCAATACTCTCGGTACTTACTCGATCGTTTGTTTTCACTCGGCTTGTAGGGCGGAAAACTGATTCAAACGGATCTAATACAATTTCATGCACAGGAAGGTGAGGGTTATTGGTGCGGTAAACTGCTCGCTCAACCACGTTTTTTAGCTCACGTATGTTACCTGGCCAATCGTAATCAAGTAGTGTGCGCTTAGCCTTCTCGGTAAAACCACTAAATAACTCCATTTCCATCTCGCGCGCCATGTTAATTGCGAAGTTTTCAGCAAGCATCATTATATCTTCTCGGCGCTCGCGAAGTGGAGGGATTGTGATTACATCAAAGGCCAGTCTGTCGAGTAGGTCGGCTCTAAATTCTCCAGCCTCTGCCAATGTGGGCAAGTCTTCGTTGGTAGCGGCAATTAAACGTACGTCAGTTTTAACTGACTTACTGCCACCGACACGTTCAAATTCGCCGTATTCAACAACGCGTAGTAGTTTCTCTTGAATAAGCCCTGAAGTGTTAGCAAGTTCATCTAAAAATAGCGTGCCATTATGTGCAACTTCGAAGCGTCCTTCTCTTCGTTTTGAAGCTCCGGTAAATGCACCAGCTTCATAACCAAAGAGTTCACTTTCTAACAAACTCTCGCTTAGCGCAGCACAATTAAGTTTTACGTAGTTTTGGTCCCAGCGTTTCGATAAGAAATGCAAACGCGCTGCAATAAGCTCTTTACCCGTACCACGTTCTCCTATAACTAATACGGGTTTATCTAACGGTGCTATTTGTGAAATCTGCTCTAAAATTTCTAAGAAACTATTTGCTTGGCCTAGCAAATTGTCCTGTTGGCGATACCTACTCATTAAATCCCTCAAAAGTTAGTCATTTCGACCAATTAATAGTGTAGAACAAAACATATGGATAAACGAGTATTATTTGAAATGAATAAAAGCTTATTTTAATCAGTGGTTTACAAGTTTTTGCAGGTTGGCAAGCATATTGTATATATTAATGGCAAGAGTAACCGTGTTTATCAAATGAGTTGTTTCGACAACCAGATATTTAGCAAGAGGTAATTATTATGGGTATCTTCTCGCGTTTCACAGATATTGTGAATTCAAACATAAATGCGCTTTTAGATAAGGCGGAAGATCCTGAAAAAATGGTTAGATTAATCATTCAGGAAATGGAAGACACGCTAGTAGAAGTGCGTTCAGCTTCAGCGAAAACACTAGCGAACAAAAAAGATATCGTTAATCAAATTGCGAAATACGAAAGTGACGCAAGTGATTGGCAAGCCAAAGCGGAATTGGCACTAAGCAAAGACCGTGAAGACTTGGCTCGTGCGGCACTTCAAGAGAAGAAGAAGTCAGCAGAGGCGGCTGAATCGTTGAGCAAAGAGTTAACGATTGTTGAAGAGCAAATTAGCAAGCTTCAAGATGAAATCAGTCAGCTTCAAGAAAAGCTAGCAGACGCTAAGACGCGCCAGAAAGCGATCATCATGCGCCAAAAAACCGCAAGCTCGCGATTAGAGGTGAAAAAGACGCTTGATAGCAGTAAAGTAGATAACGCAATGGGCCGCTTCGAACAGTATGAGCGTAAAATTGATGATCTTGAGTCTCAAGTTGAAGCATACGATCTAGGCAAGAAAACGTTACAAGACGAGTTCGCTGAATTAGAAGCTAGCGACAAAGTTGAAGACGAACTAGCGGCATTAAAAGCTAAAGTTAAAGGTGCGAATAAAAGCACTGAAAAGTCAGAATAATAAGAATAGGGCGCTGCCTCACCAGTTAGGATAAGAGTGGGGCAGACTGGTCGGGGTTTGTTGGAGATTACGAGATGGAAGAAGGTATCATTGCATTATTGGTAACGCCGTTAATTGTATTCACAATTTTTGTTGCGCCAATTTGGTTAATCTTGCATTACCGCAGCAAGAAACAAGTTAGCCAAGGGTTGAGTGCCGAAGAGTACGCCACACTCCAAGTGCTTGCAGAGCAAGCTGAAAAAATGAGTGAACGTATTGAGACCCTTGAAGCCATTCTAGATAGCGAGGCACCTGAGTGGAGGAATAGAGCATGAGAAACGGTAAACAGCTCTATCGCAACCCAGACAATGCAAGAATTGCCGGTGTATGTTCAGGCGTAGCAGAATACTTCGGTCTAGAAACATGGTTGGTAAGAATTTTAGTGGTAACCGGGTTTTTCCTTTTAGCCGGACCATTTATGTTAGTCGCTTATGTCGCAGCATGGTTCATCTTAGATAAAAAGCCTAGCGGATTGGAAACTGAGCAGCCACAGCCTGTATTTTCGAAAGGTAAAGGTTGGAGAAATCCTAACGCAGGCCAGGTGAAAAGCCCTAAAGTGGAAGTGAAAACAAAAGTGTGGCAAGCAGGTGAGCCGCCAAAGCAAGCCTTTCACGACATTCGCAATCGTTTCGAAAAAGCAGAAAGTCGACTACGTAAAATGGAGACGTATGTAACGTCTAGAGAGTATCAACTCAACAAAGAAATTAGTCGCCTTTAGCAGCCTCGTAATATCTCAAAAAGCCGCTTTCTAAAAGCGGCTTTTTTGTGCTTAAAATCAGTGCTTTAAAGCTATGATGTAAAATTCTTGTTACAGCAGAAAGCAATGCTCCAAACGCATCGCTACTTTTCCAAAGTCTGTTTTTCATTAGACTAATGTGCATACTTTTTACGGAAAATTGGTTAATTGAAGTTATGCCAAAATCGACCCAGTACCAATCAAGAGAATCTGATGAAAACGGCTTTATCGCATGGTCCGATGAAGAAAATCAGATTTGGTCTGAATTGTACGCTAGACAGATTCCCTTAGTGGAAGAACGTGCCTGTCAGGAATATCTCGATGGTCTTGAGCTGTTAAATCTCAGCCAAGATAAAATTCCACAGTTACCTGACATCAACCGCGTGTTAATGGAAAAAACGGGGTGGCAAACAGCAGAAGTGCCAGCACTCATTAACTTTGGAGAGTTTTTTCGCCTACTGGCCAATAAACAGTTTCCAGTAGCTACTTTCATTCGCACACGTGAAGAGTTTGATTATTTGCAAGAACCTGACATCTTCCACGAAGTGTTTGGACATTGCCCGCTTTTAACTAACCCGGCCTTTGCGCATTTCACGCATACCTACGGTAAGTTGGGGCTTGAGGCGAGTAAGGAAGACAGGGTATACCTTGCGCGTTTGTATTGGTTTACGGTTGAATTTGGTTTAGTACGCGCACAAGGCGACCTTAAAATATACGGCGGTGGGATCCTGTCATCTCCAGGTGAAACCATTTATGCGCTTGATAGTGATAAACCACTACGCAACCCATTAACCGCAATAGATGCGTTAAGAACGCCTTACCGCATAGATATAATGCAGCCTTTGTATTATATCTTGCCAGAGTTTGACCACTTGTTTGAATTGGCAGAAATGGACATCATGGCTTTGGTGGAAGAGGCAAAGTCTTTAGGTTTGTTTTCCCCACTTTTCCCACCTAAAGAGAAAAAAGCAAGCTAGTGCGTTAAACAGTGCTTGTTAAATAAATGTACTTTTTATAGGATGCCGGTCGATGACGCGGCATTCTTTGTATTTGAAAGCTTTCCAGATTATTTGTGCGTCATTCATCGCATTTTTCAACTTCTGTAACAATTATATTGTTATCTTTTTGTAAAAGTATGGTATCTTGTACATATAAGTTTACAAACCTTACTATAACACCCTATGCGCTTAGAAATCAGTTGTCAGGATCGCCTTGGAATTACACAAGACGTTTTAGATATTCTAGTTACCAAAGAAATCGACCTGCGAGGTATCGAGATTGATCCGGCAGGTAAAATTTTCCTTAATTTTCCCAATATTGAGTTTGCCGATTTTCAGCATTTAATGCCTCAGATTCGTCGCATCGACGGAATCGATGATGTAAAGACTACGCTGTTTATGCCTGGTGAGCGTGAAAAAAACCAACTTTCTGCGATTCTACGCACGTTGCCCGATCCGGTTTTCTCAATTGATGCTAAAGGCAATATTTTATTATGTAACGAAGCCGTCTGTGCTGGTTTAGAGATAGCCAGCAGTGAGATTGAAGGCACTGACATTAGTGAAGTGGTGAAAGGTTTCAATTTCATCAAATGGATGGATGGTAAATCCCCCGGCCCTCAAACGTCGAAAGTGAAGTTTATTCAGCAAGACTACCTTGCTGATATGTTGCCCATTACTGTACCCGATGGTGATCAAAACAAAATTATGGCAGGGGCGGTGGTTATTCTTAAATCAGAAATGCGTTTAGGACAGCAATTTACCGCGTTTCACCAATCGCCCACAGACAGTTTTGACCGCTTTGTTACGCACTCTCCTTTTATGAAACGCGTAGTGCATGAGGCCAAACGTGTTGCAGACCTCGACGCGCCAATTCTTATTTTTGGCGAGACGGGCACGGGTAAAGAAATGATCGCACGAGCGTGCCATCAATCGAGTCGTCGCAGTGAAGGTGCGTTTCTAGCGCTTAACTGTGCGTCTCTACCTGATAGCGTGGCAGAAACTGAATTGTTTGGTTATGCAGCAGGTGCTTTTAATCAGCCAAATGCAAAAGTTGGGTTACTTGAGCAGGCTAAAGGTGGAACACTGCTGCTTGATGAAATCGCTGACATGTCTTCTCAACTGCAGGCAAAATTACTACGCGTATTGGAAGACGGCGAGTTTAGGCGTGTAGGTGATGCAGAGCCAGTTAAAGTTGACGTACGCTTTATTTGTACCACGTGTCGCGATTTAGGACAGCTTGTTGAAGAAGGCCGCTTTAGAAAAGAGCTATATTATCGACTTAACGTATTGAGTTTAGTGATGCCGTCTTTGAAAGACAGACGCCAAGATATTGTGCCTCTGGCAGAGTCGTTTATAGTTCAACACAGTACGAAATTGGGCCGACGTCCAGCGAAACTGAGTAAGTCATGCGTTGACTTTCTGCAGCAATACCCGTGGCCAGGTAATGTCAGGCAATTACAGAATGCTTTGTATCGAGCATTGTCGTTACTTGATGGAAAGGAAATTACCAAAGAAGACATTCAATTGCCAAGTTGTGCGCCTAGTGTCACTTACATTGATGAGAACTTCGATGGCACGTTAGATGAAGAAGTGAAAAAGTTCGAAAAGGATCTGCTAAAACGTCTTTACCCTTTCTACCCAAGTACTCGTCAGTTGGCGAAAAAGTTAGGGTTAAGCCATACGGCAATTGCCAATAAACTGCGGGAATATGGTATTAATAAGGCCACTGTTAAACTGTAGCAATCCCGCTTCTAAAGAGTGGTTCTGTTCACAACTTAGTGAGAAATCAGTCTCTCAACGCGTGTTACGTTTTATTTACAACACGCGTTTCCCTCAATAAATAAGGGGTTAGAGGAATCCGTCATACTTTTTGCGTACAGGGTTTCTTACAGCGCCCAAAAACTTCGCATGTTTGTTGCTTCTCAATACCCCGTCTTTAGTGGCATAACTATAGTTATAGAAAACACAATGTAGATTCGAGGAATGACAAATGAAATTGGCTACTTATAAGAATGAAACTCGCGATGGCTGCTTAATGGTGGTGTCGCGCGATCTTTCTCGAGCGTGTAGCGCACAAGATATTGCGAAAACAATGCAAGAGGCATTGGATAGCTGGCAAGACATCGCTCCTCAATTACAAATGCGTTATCAGCAGCTTAACGACAATAGTTGCGAAAGTGTGGCATTTGACTCCACGCGCTGCGAATCTCCGCTTCCGCGTGCCTACCAGTGGGCTGATGGCAGTGCCTACGTTAACCACGTAGAGTTAGTGCGCAAAGCTCGTGGCGCTGAAATGCCAGAAACATTTTGGACAGATCCTCTAATGTATCAAGGTGGTTCTGATGATTTCATCGGACCTAACGATGATATTATTCTGCCAAGTGACGATTGGGGAATAGATTTTGAAGGCGAAGTTGCTGTGGTCACTGACGATGTGCCAATGGCGTGTTCGCCAGAGCAGGCTGCAGAGCGTATTCGCTTAGTGATGTTGGTGAATGATGTATCGCTTCGCGGCCTCATCCCTGGTGAGTTGGCGAAAGGGTTTGGTTTCTTCCAATCGAAACCTGCGTCGAGCTTCTCACCCGTTGCAGTGACACCAGATGAGTTAGGTGATGCGTGGAGTGATAGCAAAGTACACCTTCCACTTCGTTCTACCTACAACGGTGAGTTATTTGGTAAGCCCGAAGCCGGTCAAGATATGACATTCAACTTTGGTCAATTGGTTGCTCACGCCGCGAAAAGTCGCAACTTAGGTGCCGGTGCTATCATTGGTTCAGGTACGGTGTCGAACAAACAAGGCACCGAACATGGCTCTGCGATTTCTGAAGGTGGACTAGGGTACTCGTGTATTGCTGAAGTGCGTATGATCGAGACGATTCGAGATGGTAAGCCATCTACACCATTTATGCAGTTTGGCGACCGTATTCGTATTGAAATGCTCGACAACGACGGTAACAGTGTGTTTGGTGCCATTGAACAGCAAGTAAAGCCACTTAGCTAATCGCACAGTGTGGTGCAAGGCAAAAATGTGAAATTGCAGCTACATAATTAGGGCTGCAATTCCACAACCATTTTAACTAGAAACTCTAGGTGGTTTTATGAGCATCAAATTGTATGGTTACTGGCGTTCAACAGCATCGTATCGAGTGCGTATTGCGCTTAATCTAAAAGGTGTGGAATACGAATACGTGCCGGTTCACTTGGTGAATAATGGTGGTGAGCAGCACGGAGAAAATTATACACGCCTAAATCCTTCACATTTGGTTCCTACCTTGGTCGATGAGGATGAAGACATCATCCTTAACCAATCAATGTCTATTATCGAGTATTTGGATGAACGATATGACGGGGAGCATCGCCTTATTCCAGAGCATCGTACTGAACGAGCTCGCGTTAGAGCATTGGCGCAGGATATTGCCTGTGATATTCAGCCCTTGGGTAACCTTAGAGTGCTTAATGCGTTAAAGGGAAATTTCGATGCACAACAAGACGATGTGGCACGCTGGGCCTCGCATTGGATTAAGGTTGGGTTTGATGGCATAGAAAAGCGTTTGCAGACGCAAGCAGGGAAATATTGCTTTGATTTCGATATCACCATGGCTGACGTATGCCTTGTGCCTCAAGTGTACAACGCTTTACGCTTTAATGTTGATATGTCTCAGTATCCATTGATAAGCAAAATAGCCGATAATTGCAATGCATTAGATGAATTCATCAAGGCAAAGCCTGAGAATCAAGTCGACGCAAACTAAGGTTTCGCATTTTTTGTCCAAAACAAAAAAGGCCGCATTTGGGGTGACTCTAAAACGTTAGAGTCAAACCACAATGCGGCCTTTTTGTGCTAATCAACTACTGTCTTTTAATAGGTAGCTCGGTGGTATTTTTTACTTGCTTCAACGCAAACGTAGAGCTTAGGTGATCAACAAGAGGTAGATGTGTAAGTTTGGTTTTGAGTAGAAACTCGTACTCTTCAATGCTTTCCACAATAACCTTCAATAGATAATCTTTCTCACCACTTGTAGTATGACATTCTACAATTTCATCAATATTTTGAACGGCATTTTCAAAATCCGTCAACGAATCGCCATCGTGGTTTTTTAGCGTAACGTAAATAAAAACAGACACACCTAGATTGAGTTTTTTGCTGTTTAGCAAGGTTACTTTGCCTAAAATGATGCCATCTGCTTCCATACGCTTCACCCTGCGCCAGCAAGGTGTATGAGAAAGTCCCACGCGCTGGCTCAGGTCAGCCATAGATACTGTGGCGTCTTGCTGCAATACCCGCAATATCTCACGATCAAATTTATCCAATTTCATGAACACTGTTTCCGTCGTTTTTATGATGTTTATTATATATAAAAAAAAATCCTAGGATAGTTGTCCTAGAAAAATAGTATTCAATTCCATTCTGTTTCAGTTTGTAAATTTCATTAACAAACTTAGCAAGGCTTGTCCTCAAAATAATCAGCTAACATTGCTGAAATGATAGGGATCCTGCTACGACAACTACTGTTGTAATAAAGCGGTCTCGTTGAGTTAATTTCACCACAGTTATAATAGGGAATGTATGTCAGTTTTTGATCACCCAGAGTTCGATAAACACGAACATGTAGCGTTTTACCACGACGAAGAAGCGGGCTTGAGTGCCATTATTGCTGTACACAATACAAACCTAGGCCCAGCGCTCGGCGGTTGCCGTATGTGGCCATATGTAAATAGTGGTGAAGCACTCACTGATGTGTTGCGTCTTTCACGTGGTATGACATACAAGGCGGCTATGGCCAATCTTGAGTTGGGCGGTGGTAAGTCGGTCATTATTGGCGATCCAAGAAAGGCCAAAACGCCAGAAATGATGAAGGCGATGGGCAAGTTTGTTGAATCACTAGGTGGCAAATATTTCACCGCTGAAGATTCAGGCATTGCAGTAACCGACTTGCAAACTATGGCAACAGAATCAGATTACATCGCTGGTGTGCATGCAAAATATCACTACGCGGGTGAAGTGCCAGATGGAAATCCAGCACCTTCGACAGCCTACGGTGTTTTTGTTGGGTTAAAAGCATCGGTTGAATATGGCCTTAAACGCAGTTTAGATGGCGTTTCTGTTGCTATCCAAGGAATGGGGCATGTGGGCTACCGACTTGCAAAGCACCTTCACGAGCATGGTGCTACCTTGTACGTTGCTGATATTTATCCTGAAGGAGTTGAAAAAGCCGTTGCTGAATTGGGTGCTACGGCAGTTGCACCTGAAGAAATCCTAAGCCTAGATGTCGATGTGTTAGCCCCTTGTGCGTTAGGCGCAGCTATTAATGACCAAACGCTTCCAGATATCAAAGCCAAGGTTATCGCTGGTGCTGCCAATAACCAATTGGCGCGAGAAGATATTGGCGAGTTACTAACCCAGCGCGGCATTTTATATGCACCAGATTACGTAATTAATGCCGGTGGCGTGATTGATATCTTCCATCAAAGAATGCCATCAAGCTCAAACGAAGCAATGCGCGCACATATTGAGCAAATCGGTGACACGCTAAAAGAAATTTATGTACGTGCTGAGCAAGAGGGAGCCGCGACAAACCGTGTTGCTAACCTTATTGCTGAAGAGAGATTTAATTTAAAGGGTTGAAAACTCTTAATCAAATAGTCATAATGCGCCCCGCACTGACGCAGGGCGTTATCATTTAGATAATCGACACTGCATTAGTCGCTTTTTCTATGGTGGGCTTTTGGTCCTCCCGCAATGATACTCTGTGAACCCGGTCAGGCCTGGAAGGGAGCAGCCGCAGCAGACGACTCATGTGCCGGGATGTGGCTGGAGGCCCGCCACCCAAACCTCCATCAACTCCCTATGCGGATTCTTCTTTCTTTGTTTTTTCTGATTCATCTAAGTATTTAAGTGCTTTACTAATGGCATGCTCTACGTTCATTTCCATTTGCTTGCGTTCACTTTGTGGCAGATAAAATGCCATATCAACTTCATAGCGAATGTAGCGGGGCGGCACTTGATTTAATGCTAAACAACACAAGTCGGCTAAATAATCAGCCGTCTTAGTTTTATCTAGTCCCATTTTGCTAATTCTTTCCAAAACAAGATGTTCGTAATAATTATGAATATCATCATCGAGTTTCATGCAACCTACCTTTTCCTTCTAGCGCGTTGGGCAGTAAATAGCGCATTGCTTACGGTCATTTGTGCCCAATGGACATATTTTTATACAACACAGTATAAACTACTGAACAATGTGAAGCCTGTCACTATAAAGGTATAGCTTGTATTCTGTGGTTGTCGAGTAAGGGGTGTTAGAATTACACCGTCAAAATAAAAACCAGCAGTCAAAACGACATTCAGACATGCAAAACGCGAGAACGACATGAAAAAGAATATTGAGCCATGCTATTACGGCGACTACCTGCAACTGGACAAAATCTTAGGGGCCCAAGCGCTACAGAGTGAAAAGTATGGTGAAGCAGCGCATGAAGAAACCTTGTTTATCATTGTGCATCAAGTATACGAGCTGTGGTTTAAACAAGTGCTTCACGAGCTTAATGCGGTTATTGATACCTTCAACCAAGACACAGTAAAAGATCAGCAACTTCCTCAGGTGGTATTGCGCTTACAGCGGGTGATTTCAATTCAGCGTTTGATGAACGACCAAATCGCCATTATGGAGACGATGACACCACAACAATTCCTGTCATTTAGAGACTACCTAGTACCTGCTTCGGGTTTTCAAAGCATTCAGTTTAAGCGCTTAGAAATATCACTGGGGCTAAAGCGCGAATTTAGAATCGATTTTGATCAGCAAAGTTTCTATAACCGTTTGAACGACAAAGATCGTGCTTTGCTTGAAGGCCTAGAAAAGAAACCGAGTTTATTTGAGCTTGTAGATAAATGGCTATCACGCATGCCACTGCTTAAAATGGAAGACTTCGATTTTTGGGAGTATTACAAAAACGCGGCCGACAAAATGCTGCAGGACGACTATGACACTATCGCGAGTAACGAGATGTTGTCTGACATTGAGATGCGTCAAGAGCTCAAAGACTGGCAAGCGACCAAAGATAACTTTGACGCATTGTTTGATCATGACCAATTTGAAACGTTAAGAGATGAAGGCAAGTTCAGGCTGAGCCATAACGCGCTGTTATCGGCGCTCTTTATTAAACAATACTCTGAAGAGCCCGTTTTCAACCTGCCGTTTCAACTCATAACCGCCCTTACTGAAATAGACGAGCAGCTAACGATTTGGCGATACAGACATGCCATGATGGTACAGCGCATGTTAGGTACAAAGATAGGCACTGGTGGCTCTTCGGGGCATCACTATTTGAAAAAAACAACAGAATCAAACCGTATTTATCTCGATTTCTTTAATATGGCCACGTTTCTTCTTCCGAAAAATGCACTTCCCGAGCTTCCGGAGTCAGTGAAAAGAAAGTTAGGTTTCTAACGATAGTGCTGAGTTTCTGGGGCTAGGGAACACTAGAGCGTGTTGACCTTTGCGGTACACTTTTTGTTCATTCCAAGCGAGTATCAGGCAATGAACGAGTTGCGTGGTTTGGTTATTCCAAATTAGCGACG